>CALZIJ010000058.1 GCA_945787655.1 Nitrospiria bacterium
AATTCGCGGGAAAATAGTCCTTTTAACCGCGGGGCCCTGGAGCCATCATCTATTAAATAAAAGAAAACAGGTTTCTTTAAAATCTAAGCCGACGTTTTCACGGGATCTTGCTTTCATCGTGAAAAGAACCCTCTCTCCAAGATACGGTTTGGCCTGTTCAATGGGGACTGGTGATCAGGATGCCGTCATGGACCGGGGCGGGCGGCATGTCTTTTTATCGCCATGGAGAAATCATACAATTGTAGGGGTCTGGCACAAGGTATTTGAAGAAAAACCCGATGAGATCTCCGCCGGGGAAGAGGAGATACAACAATATATTGATGAAGTGAATACCGCATATCCGGCATTGTCGTTAACAATGGATGACGTCACGTTGATTAATACCGGGTTGACTTTATTTGGGGATAAGGAAAAGCAGGGTGAAGGCAAAATGAGTTTTGGGAAACGCTCACTCATTGTTGACCATGACCGTAAAGACCAAATTAAAGGTTTGTTGACGCTCGTTGGCGTACGTGCGACCATGGCCCGCGGCGGGGCAGAAAAGGCGGTTGATCTGGTTTGTCAAAAGTTAAACCTGGAGGATATGAAATCTCAAACGGAAACAACGCCGATTTTTGGCGGAAAAATAAAATACATCGAATCTTATCTTAAACAGGCTCAGTCGAATCGGCCTCCGAAAATAAATGATCAATGTCTGGAGGCCCTGGTGCGTAATTACGGTTCTGAATATCCTCGTGTTTTGAAATATGCAAAGAAAACCCCCACTTTGTTTGAGGCGGTTCCAGGTTCAACAACCCTGCAAGCGGAGGTGGTTCATGCCATACGAGAAGAAATGGCTGTGAAATTATCAGATATCGTTTTTAGAAGAACCGATTTGGGGACATGCGGATTTCCTGGAGAGGGCGCGATTAAGGTTTCGGCGGATTTGGCTGCGAAGGCACTGAGTTGGTCTTCTGAAAAAAAAGCTGAAGAAATCGATGAGGTTACCCGGTTTTTTCAACGCAGAGGATTTTTAAATTGATCGAATTTCTACTGATTGAAACCAGAGAGGTATTTTTACTATGCACATTTTGATTACCGGAGGGACAGGGTTTATCGGTTCCCAGCTGGCCTTAAGGTGTCTTGAACGAGGTGATGTTGTCAAGGTGCTCGGCCAGGAAAATACGGATGCGGAGTCTGACAATACGAAACTGATCCGGGAAAAAGGAGTGGATATTATTTCCGGTTCAGTGACGGATGCAGATTTGATCGAAAAGGCCATACAGGGGATAGATATTGTATTTCACCTTGCCGCCGCTCAGCATGAAATGAACGTCCCGGATAAACGGTATTGGGATGTGAACGTGGAAGGAACCGGAAATGTGCTTGAAGCGAGTGTGCGTGCGGGTGTGAAGCGCTTCGTGCATGGAAGCACAATCGGGGTGTATGGCGCAGCGCTTTCCGGGGATATCGATGAAAATTCTTCGTTGGAGCCGAGTAATATTTATGGGAAAACCAAACTGGAAGGCGAAAAGCGGGTACTTTCGTTTCAGGACAAGCTGCCGGTTTCGATTATTCGGATTTCGGAGACCTACGGTCCTGGAGACCGCAGACTTTTAAAGTTATTCAAGGCGATTAAAAAACGTGTTTTTTTTATTATTGGCGACGGTAAGAATATTCATCATCTTATTTATATCGATGATTTGATAGACGGCCTGTTTCTGGCCGCTGAGTTGGAAGAAGCAAAGGGCAAGGTGTTTGTTTTGGCGGGGAAAGACACGGCAACGACAAACGAGATGGCTGAAATTATAGCAAAACATCTGGATGTGAAACTGCCTCCCTTTCATGCCCCGCTTTCCCTGTTTATGCTGGCCGCGACAATCCTGGAGCTGACACTTCGTCCCTTAGGGATACAGCCGCCCTTGCATCGCAGAAGGATGGATTTTTTCAGAAAAAGTTTTTCCTTTTCCCGAGATGCGGCCCTCAGAACACTCAATTTTGATCCCAAAGTGAGTTTTAGTGATGGGGTGGGTAAAACGATAAAATGGTATGAAACACAAGGTTTGTTATAACGACGATATCATATGAATCGCCACGTCCTTATTTTTCTGGATAAAACACTGTTTCAATGTGTTTTTTATATTGTGACATTGTTTGTAAAATCCAGAAAGACTGTAGCTGAAAAAGTCCCTGTCCCGGTGCCGAAACAGGCCAGGGTGCTCGTGATCCGTCCCGGCGGGATTGGGGACGGACTGATGAGTCTCCCTTTTTTAAGGGCCGTACGGAAGACCTTTCCGGATGGGAAAATCAGTTTGATCTGCCTGAATAAAAATAAACTGGCATATCAACATGTTTCGACATATGACGAGCTGATTATACTGGATGACCCGCGGGCTTTATTAAAAACCTTGCGCTCTTTTTTCCGGGGTGAATTTGATATTGTATTTGACCTGGAGCCGTTCAGAAAAGTCAGCGCCATTGTTGCTTTGATATCCAGAGCACACATTCGGATTGGGTTTGATACCAATACGCGCCGGGCTTTATATACACACTTGATAAGTTATGCTAACGAAAAAGTATATGAGTCTAAGAATATGTTGCGTCAATTGGATGTTTTCGGAACTGAATATTCAAAAGAGGAGTCAGAAAATCTGTCGTTTTCATTGCCTGATGCGGCATTAGATGTTGCGGGAGAGATGCTTGTATCGAGAGGAATTGACCCGAACCACTTTATTTTAGTGGTTGTGCCGGGTGTGCTGAAAAAGCACCATCGTTGGAACATGGCCCATTTTTCAAAATGTATTGATTTGGTTTGTCAGGAAGATGATCGGGTCAAAATTATATTGATGGGCGTTCCGGCAGATGAACAGGATGCGATGCAGGTCATGGCTCAAGTCCGGGAATCACACCGGATTGAAAACATGGTCGGGGTGACAAACTACACAGAATCGCTGGCAATTTTGTCGATGTGTGATATTCTGCTGGCCTGTGATGGTGGTATTGTGTACATGGCTGCGGCAATGGGCGTGTCTACCATTTCTCTTTGGGGGCCGGGCGTCATGGCCCGTTTTAAGCCTCCTGGGGACAAGCATATTGGAATCAAAAAATCCTACCCCTGCGTGCCGTGTGTCAACTACAGCCGCTTGGGCGAATTTCCAGGATGTCCGTACGACCGCATGTGCATGAATGATATTGTTCCTGAAGATGTTTTTGAAGCCTATATTCAGTTAAAGTCAGAAACACAAAGTAAGGCCCAGACCATTGGAGATGTCCAAATCCATTGAGGGTAATGGTATACTTTTATGAGTAAAATGATGACAAAACACACTGGAAAGGATGAACCCGTGCAACTCGCAGGAAAAATTGAACCTTTCGATTCATTTTGGGAGGGGCCGGACGATGTGGAAAAAGGCTACGGCACCTTTTATAAATTTTATAAAAATAACTATTTGAAATATATTCCTGATCGCCAAAACGCAAAAATTCTGGTGATCAGCTGCGGGCCTGGCTATTTTGTTAATTTACTCAAGGTCGAAGGCTATACCGATGTATTGGGGATAGACTCCGGCCCGGAAAAAATTAAACACGCCCAAAATAAAGGCTTGAATTGTCGGCTGGAAGCAGCCTTTCCTTTTTTGCAGAAGAATGAATCGCCTTTCGATGTCATTATTGCCGAGCAAGAATTGAATCATCTGACAAAAGATGAAATTTTTGATTTTCTGGATCTGGCAAAAAAGAATTTAAGTGATGAAGGCACGCTCATTGTTCACTCATTAAACGGAGCAAACCCGATGACTGGCGCAGAGGCGCTCGCGCAAAACATTGATCATTTCAACACATTGACGGAAATCAGTTTAAATCAAATCTTAAAACATGCCGGTTATCGCGATATTCGGATTATTCCCCTGAACTTGTATGTTTTTTATACGAACCCCCTAAACTATATCGCCATATTGGTCGATCGTCTCAATACATTATTTTTCCGTTTTAATTTTAAACTGTACGGAAAATCAAACAAGATTTTTACAAAAAAAATCGCGGGGATCTGTACCAAAGGAGTTTAAGCTGTCCACCCCATCTCACGATATTGTCGTACTCACTTATCATTCTGTGGATGAGAGTCAATCGGTTATCTCTGTCTCTTGTGATATGTTTGAACATCAACTCCGGTTTATGTGCGAAGAGGGATATCAGGCCATTGCGTTAAAGGACGCAATAGCCTTGATCCGAAGTGGTGAACCCATTCCCGAAAAGCGTTTATTGATTACCTTTGATGATGGCTATCAGAATAATTTAACCCATGCCCTTCCGATTTTAAAAAAATATGGATTTACAGCCACCATTTTTATTACAACAGACCGGTGCGGCCAGATGAATGATTGGCCAAATCAACATGCGTCTATTCCCAAGTTGCCCATGTTGTCCTGGGACGAGATCAAGACACTCGACATGGAAGGCATTGATATTGGGGCGCATACGCAAAGTCATCCGAATCTGGCGGAAGTGGACCTTAGGCAGGCCGAGGCTGAAATTCAGGGTTCCCAGAAAATATTGGAGGACAAACTGGGGCACTCTGTTCCGCATTTTGCGTATCCTTTTGGAAAATACAATGACGGTGTCAAGGCAATCGTAAAACAGACCTTTCAGGGGGCCATTTCGACGATTCCCGGAAGAGTGAATCAGCACAGCGATTTGTATGCTTTAAAACGGATTAATGCCGCTGGTAAGATATTCAGGGTGTTGCCCTTAAAGTTTTTGTCCATGGGCGCCTTTGGCGTCTACTTATCCATGAAATCCACTCTGATGCGGGTCCGGCGTTTTTCAAAAAACTAGGCCGCTTCCGCCCTTTTTGATATGAAGATATGCCTCGATATTAGAAGTCCGGGCTATGCCGGTGTATTTAACTATACAAAATGCCTGTTGACCGCACTGTTAAAAATCGACCCTAAAAATGAATATATCCTGCTTTCCGCCAAGAAGGACCCGCAATGGCGGTTTGAAAATGTCAGGCAAGTGGTGATCCCCTCAGGGAACCCCTTGGGTTGGACATTTTGGAGTAATATGAAACTCCCTGCCTTTTTAAAAAAAGAAGGGGTTGCGGTCTATCATTCTTTTAAGCATATTTCCTTGTTTCGGGGGGCAGTTAAAAAAGCAGTGACTTTCCATTCTGCACGGTTGTTTTTATTGCCGGAACAATACAAATGGCACGATATTTTATACTGGAAGACGACCCTGCCGATTGCAGCAAAAAAATATGATTTGATGATTACCGTTTCGGAGAAAGAAAAAAAATTATACGCAGAGCACCTCGGTGTTCCGGAAAGAAAATTCCGGGTGGTTCACCTCGCTTCGGACGAGCGCTTTAAATTGATACAGGATACAAAACGGTGTGAAACGGTTAGGAAACAATTTCATTTGCCGGATCGTTTTATTTTATTTGTCGGGAGAATTTTGCCGGTCAAAAATATTGAAACGATCCTCCGTGCATTTCATCTTTTGAAGAAACAATGGCAAAACGATTACAAGCTGGTGATCGTTGGTAAAAAAACTTGGTATTTTAAAACCATTGAAACCCTGCTTAAAACATTGGGTATAGAAAATGACGTGCTTTTTACCGGCCCAATTTTTGAGGAATTGCCGATCGTGTACAACTTGGCAGATTTGTTCATTTTCCCCTCTTTTTATGAAGCTTTTCCTGCGGTGCCATTGGAAGCCATGGCTTGTGGAACACCGGTGATTGCTTCCAATGCGGGGGGAATTCCGGATGTCGCCGGGGATGCCGCGAAGCTGGTTCCGCCTGAAAATATCGAGGGTTTCGCGCACGGTATGGTTGAAATTTTGTCCTCCGAAGCGCTTAGAAAAGAAATGATTCAAAAAGGGTTTGATCGTGTTGGAATGTTTTCCTGGGAAAGAACCGCAAGAGACACTTTGAAGGTTTATGAGGAATTAGCGGATTGTCAATAATGTGATCCAGGTTTATTGGGTTTTTAAGACTTGTCGGACAGGTTGTTTTTGAAGGATGTTAAAAAAATACTGTTTATCTTTCATTTTACAGAAATGGGAGGTGCGGAACGTCTTGTTTTTGATATCACAAAAAATATGGACCGGACACGGGTTCAACCGGTGGTTGTGTGTCTGGTTCCGACATACAAGGCTTTGAAATATAAAGGAAAATATAGTGAGTCTCAGATTGTCAAAATGGGCGAAAAGGCAGGGCAGATATTAGATAAGCACCAAACACCGTTTTTCATGATAGAGATGCCAAATTTATTGTGTTTTTCCACCATCCAAACGCTTCGCCGACTGATTAAAAAAGAGCAGATCCAAAACATCTTTTGTCTGGATTCCCAACCGGAACGAACCATTGGATTAATCTCTGGCGCGATGTCTCCCGGAAAAAAATTTGTTTTATCCATGCATTATGACACCTATGATTTGAATCAAACCCGCTATTTATCTCTTCTGGATACTTTTTTGTTACGATTTGTAGACCAAATGACGGCAACATCAGAATATCATAAAAATTTGCTTGTGAAACGCGAACATATTTCCTCCTCTAAAATTAAGATTATCCACAATGGACTGGATTTGAGTCGTTTTGATGATTCAAATCCAATCCTGTCCAGACCGGATTTTGGACTCACGCCTGAAACGCGTATTGTTGGCATTGTGGCCCGCTTGGTCCCGATGAAAGGGCATTCTGTATTACTGGAAGCTGCGGTAGAGGTTTTAAAAAAAGAGCCGAATACCTGTTTTATGATTATCGGTGATGGCGTGGATCGTCAGAAACTTGAACGCATGTGTACGGAACTGTCTGTGGAAAACAATGTTCTTTTTCTGGGCACGCGGGAGGATGTCCCAAGCCTTGTCCCGCTTTTTGATGTTGCTGTCTTGTGTTCCCGATCAGAGATATTCGGGATATCCCTTTTGGAATATATGGCCGCCGGACGTCCGGTTATCGCATCCAATGTCGGGGGGATTCCTGAAATTATTACCGAAGGCGAAACAGGGCTGCTGGTTGAACCTGGAAATCCTGGTGCCCTGGCAAAGGGAATACTCAGGTTGTTGAAGAATCCTGTATATGCTGAAAAGCTCGGGAGTGCCGCGAAAATACGTGTGGCGCAAGGTTTTAATATGAAAAAAATGATCGAGCAGATTGAACGTTTATTTGCCGAATGAATCCAATGTGTGAAACAGGTTTAGGGTATTGAAAGAAGAAATAAAAAAGCAGGAGCAAGATGTTGTCCAGGTGGTCAAGGGAGCGGGGATTAATTTCTTCGGGACTTTACTGGGTAATCTTTTACGGTTTCTATACCTTTTTTTTCTTGCGAGAATTCTTTCACAAGATGATCTGGGTTTGTATTCCCTTGGTTTAACCATTCTGAAATTCCTTGTGATTGTTTCCTTGATTGGTTTGGATACAGGGGTCGTCCGGTTTATGGCCCTGCATCACGGAAAGCAGGATTTTGGACGGATGAAAGGCGTATTGAATGTCTCACTGTTCATTAGTCTTCCCCTGAGCATTTTGGTCGCAACCGGGGTATTTGCCTTTTCAGAAATCATTTCAACGGATTTCTTTGAAAAACCGGAATTAAAAAGCGTGATTCAAATTTTTTCGATCGGGATTCCTTTTTTTACGGCCACTGTGATTTTTCTTGCGGGCATGCAGTCTTTAAAGAAAATGCAGTATAAAATCTACACACGGGAGTTGGGTGAAAATATTTTTAAATGTATTTTTACCCCCGTATTTATTTTTTTGGGGTTTCAGTTGCCGGGAGTGATCATGGCCAATGTGGTTTCATTTGTCCTTGTCGCCGGCCTTTCCTATTTTTATGTAAAAAAAATATTTTCAGGTTATCGTATCGAAACGGAACACCAACGTGAATTTAAACCGCTTCTTGCGTATTCATTCCCAAATTCAATTTCCGAGATCACGGTACGGTTTATTATGTGGACGGATATCTTCATGCTGGGATATTTTTCTGAATCGAAAGAGCTGGGCATTTATTATGTTGTCACGGGGATTATTTTTATCGGAGTGCTTTTTGTGGAATCATTTTCGATGGTATTTAATCCCACGATTGCGGATCTCTACAATAGAAACGAGCATGCGCAGCTATCTCGTTTGTATAAAATGGTTTCAAAATGGATTTTCATCACCAGCTTGCCCTTTTATTTACTCATTATTTTTTACGCAGAACCGATATTGAATATTTACGGTGAAGGGTTTGTCCCGGGGGCCTTGTCCATGGGTGTGTTGGGATGTGCATATATCATTTACGCTTTGACTGGTTTGTCCGGATACGTTTTATTAATGACCGGAAAATCCTGGGTTAATATGATGACCAATGTCTTTGGTTGTCTATTGAATGTCGGTCTGAATTACCTCCTGATACCTGAATATGGTATACTTGGAGCGGCATGGGGAACGGGTTTGTCCCTGATTGCGGTGAACCTGCTGCGATTGATTGAAGTCTATTATCTTGTGCAGGTGCACCCATTTAGCCGGGCATTCTCAAAGCCCCTTTTTTCGGGGCTGGCGGCATTGATTCTGATGGTGATAACATCAAAATGGATGGCAATGACAAACCACTACCTGGATCTTTTGATTGGCACTTGTTTATTTTTAGGGGTGTATTCTCTGGGTTTGTTTTTATTCGGTGTTGATGAAGAAGATATGGCGATCCTGGATAAACTAAGAAATAAACTGACAAAAAGTTATGTGACTTGAGGACGGGGATGATTGGCTATGGCTGAAAATTATGTGACCTTGGTGAAAGAAACTGTTTTGGAAGTGATGGAGGAAAACGGCCTCTCTCCTATTTCACTTGAGGGTTCGACTCATATTCTTCAAGATACCGGACTGGATTCGCTTGCACTTGCGGTCATCGTCGTCAAGCTTGAAGAAAAAACAGAGAAAGATCCCTTTGAAGAAGGGTTTGTGACATTTAATACCATTGATGAGCTGGCTGCCTTGTATGAAGCTTGACTATATTATTGGCGATGAAAAAATCAGCCGTGATGATGTCAGTCAATTGCTGGATCAATATGAGCCGATTTTTAAAAAACATCAACAGGTTCTGATCCATACTGCGGACCCCTTGATACAAAACGTTAGTGTTCGACTTTGTGAGTGTTTGGGGAACACTCTTTTTTTATGCCCTTCCTATTTTACAAAAGCCCAGGTTGATCATGTCATTAGTGAATACCCGGTTGGTCTTAAACTCTATGGCGGTCAAACAGAGGGTGTGCATTATCGGGAATTTCAACGTCCACGCGATCTTAGACAGGATCCCGCCATTTATGTTTTTACAACAGGTACCACTGGAACACCAAAACTGATAAAACATACATGGGATACGATTTCTGCCTCATCATTTTCTGTAGGAGACCATCTTCAGGGGCAAACGTGGCTAATGTCTTATGCCATTTCAGGGTATGCGGGTTTACAGGTTTTTTTTTCTGCCGATAAAAATTCGGGAACCATTGTGTATGTTCCCCAGGGAGGGTTTTTAAATTATTGTAAGAGTATGAGTCAACATCATGTGGCCATAGTGAGCGGTACCCCGACTTTCTGGCGACTGTTGATCAATGCCTGGCCTGACGGCTTGCCCAAGCCTCATCTTTTGCAAGCCACGCTCGGCGGGGAAATTGTCACTCAGGATGTCCTGAATTTGGTGGATCATTTTTTCAAACCGGAGCGGCTGACCCATATCTACGCATCAACAGAAGCCGGTACCGCCATTGTCGTTTCAGATAAAAAAGCCGGTTTTCCGGCGGACGCTCTTGATTCGGGGAAAAAGGTCAAACTCAAGATTAAGGATAATGTGCTTGAGATTTTTTCTCCGCAAAGCATGAAAGCCCGGATTGGTGCGGATCAACCCGCGCCAGACGATGGCTGGATTTCCAGTGGAGACCGTGTTGTGCTAAAGGATGGACGTTATTATTTTTGCGGCCGACAGGACGGGATGATCAATATCGGAGGCAGCAAGGTACTCCCTGAAGAAGTAGAAATGAATATATCGGGTTTGCAAGGGGTTGAGGATTGCATCGTCTATGAGAAAAAAAATCCGATTATCGGCGCGCTTTTGGCAGCGGATATTCTGTTAAAAAACGGATCGTCGGTTTCTGTCCCCCAGATTAAAAAAGAACTAGGCGCAGCTTTGCCTGCCTATAAAGTGCCTCAATATATTCGGTTTGTTAAAGAAATCGCGGTGTCTGAAAATGGAAAAAAAATTAGAAAGTAAACATATTGTTGTGTCTGGCGGGGCGCGCGGCCTGGGTTTGGAACTGGTTTCTGATTTATTAAAAACCGGTTATCGGGTTTCGAGCTTCAGCCGACGGAAAACAGAGGCAATTTCCAAACTTGCCGCGAGTTATCCGAATGCACTTTTTTTTGAGGAAGTGGACATTGCCGAGGAGCCGATATTAAAGGCATATGTTCGAGAAGCCGCAAAGCAAAATGGAACAATCTATGGCCTGATCAATAATGCCGCAGTGGTTCAGGAGGGCATTCTGGCCACATTGCCCGAAGTCGAGATCCATAAAATGATTTCAATTAATCTTGAAGCGGCAATCCGCTTGACTCGTCTTTGTGTCAGCCGTATGCTGATGGCCGCACAAGGCCGGGTGCTTAACATTAGTTCAATTATCGGGACGCGGGGTTATAACGGTTTGTCTGTGTATTCCGCAACCAAGGCCGGACTCGACGGATTTACACGGAGTTTGGCCAGGGAAGTCGGCCGTAAAAAGATTACGGTCAATTCTATTGCGCCGGGTTATATGAAAACCGAAATGTCTGCCGGGCTCGAAGGGAAACAGCTTGAACAGATTGTCCGGCGTACTCCGATGCGTCGCTTGGCTGAATGTGAGGATGTCCTTCCCCTGGTGCGGTTTATGCTTTCTGAGGGCGCAGGGTTTATTACGGGCCAGACCATCTTGATTGATGGTGGAATCTCTGCCTAAATCAGTGTTTAGCGGGTTTTTAATGGTGGATCTCAGGCCTCACTTTATTTTGTTTGCAGACAAGGTGCCGCATGGAAAAACATGATCTTGATGAAAGCCGCTTTGTGCGTGAAAAGATGTTTGATGAAGGGCAGTCACAACTCAAAAAATATGCGGCGTTTGTCATTGGCAAGTACCGTTTTTTTTCACTTTTAAAATATGAACTGATCACCAGTTTGTTAGGCCCGCTTCCGGGGGCGCTCGGTTTATTCCTGAGAAAAAAATTCTATCCACTCTTGTTTAAAAAAATAGGCCAAGGCGTGGTTTTTGGCCGGGGAGTCACCATTCGACATGCGGACAAAATCTCATTGGGTGACCGGGTTATCATTGATGACTATGCGTTTATTGACGGCAGGGGTTCGGGTGAAGAAGGGCTTTCCATCGGCAAAGAAAGTATTGTGGGACGATACGCTGTTATTCTTTCAAAAGTAGGTGGAATTTCTATTGGAAGTCATTGTAATATTGGTGCTTTTACAAATATCGTTGCACAAGGTGGTGTCCAAATTGAGGACTGGGTCCAAATCGCCGGTGGATGTAAAATCTCCGGCGGATTGTTTAAATTTCACTTAACAGAAAAAGACGAAGTGGGTTTTTCAAGATATACTAAAGGAAAAATTGTGATTCAAGAACGCAGTTATCTTGGAGGCAATACCTTGGTGATGGACGGTGTGACCATCGGAAGGGGGTGTATGACAGGCGCTGGCAGCGTCGTGATGCAGAACATCCCGGAGTTTTCCATTTATATGCCGAAGCCGGGGATGATCCTGGGTAAAACCATTTCCAAGACCGATGAAGAGACTTTATCTAACGGAAAAACAGAGCTATCCTGAGTCACCTCAACCCCTAACATTCAAGCTGAAAACAGACGTCTTTGTTACGCACTCTTCTTAAAAGCAATTATATTGTTACTTTAATAACGAGGTATCGTGTCATCATGAAAAAAACATATAAAATTGCACTCATCTTTTTGATTGTTCCTTCCTTTATTGCGGTGTTTTTATTTGGAAGTGCGGAAGGCAGTCCTCCTTATCCGCCCAGCACCGTCATTAGCGGCATTACCTGGGACGACAGTACGTTTGTTCGTAAGGCGCCCGGCAGTGACAATTGGGCCTCGACCTGGGCAGCCGACGGAAACCTCTATTTTACCTGGGGTGACGGGGGCGGCATGGGCGGTACCAATTCAGAGGGTCGTGTCAGTTTGGGTGTGGCCCGTATTATTGGAGATCCTGAAAATTTTACGGCTCAAAATGTTTGGGGCGGTAAAAATGGAGAGAATGAAGCCACTTTTGACGGAAAATCCTTAGGCATACTTTCTGTGAATGGTACCCTGTACATGTGGCGGGGGCCAGGGTCGGGGTGGAATGCCTGGGAAGAAACCTGGCTTGCGAAATCCGAGGATATGGGGGCGACATGGACTTTGAGCAGCGCTCCTTTTTTTACCTATACGGACGGATTCAGCAAGGCCACTTTTTTAAATTTCGGGAAAAACTACGCAGGGGCAAGGGACAACTATGTTTATATTTATGCCCCCGACGCGTCTGCGGGAAAAGATGTTTCACAGACAAAAGTCAGTATGGCGCGGGTCGATAAGGCCCAAATAGAAAATCGCGCGGCCTATGAATTTTTTAAAGGTCTGGACGGGGACGGCAATCCGCAATGGACATCGGATGTTGGATTACGCCAAGCTGTTTTTGTCGATATCAATGGAAAAGTGACGGACAGTCCTGCCGTTGTGTACAACGCCGGTCTGGATCGCTACCTGATGTGTAAGGTCCATGATCTGTCACCGACCTCAGGCGCATCCGGAGGGGTGGGTATCTTTGACGCGCCGGAACCCTGGGGCCCCTGGACGACAGTGGATTACACTGATGACTGGAAGGGCAGCGATAATATGTACTTTTGTGAGTTTCCTGGCAAGTGGATTAGTGCTGATGGTCTCACCGTATGGATGGTTTTTACCGGTTACGGTAATGATGTCATCGCAAAAGATGCCTACCAGCATATGAAGGGGGTGTTTACTTTGGCGGCGTCGGCAGACACCACCCCGCCCACAACGCCTGTCTCCTTAAGCTTGTCAGCGGTGAGCAACGATACGATCAATTTGACCTGGCCTGCGGCCTCTGATCCTGAGTCCGGCATATTACGTTATCATATTTATCGAAACGGCGTTTTTATCGACACTGCCACAGCAACAGCTTATTCAGACGGTGGTCTAAGCGAAGGGAGCACGTATAGTTATCAGGTTTCTGCAGTGAATACCGCGGGACTTGAAGGGGAGAAAAGCAGTGCAGTTTTAGGGAGTACCCTGGCCGATACCACCCCACCCACACTGGTTTCGGTCAGCACCGGGAGCGATCCTCAAAAAGTGGTGGTTGTTTTCAGTGAAACGGTTGAAGCCGCCAGTGCGACCAATACCGGGAACTACAGTATTAACAACGGCATTGCGCTTTCGGGTGCAGTTCTGGCCGGAGATTTTAAGACGGTCACCTTGAATACGTCTCCACATTCAGAGTCCGTTAGTTATCAACTCACTGTCAACAATATTCGGGACCGTGCAACCGTTCCAAATACCATTCTTTCGGGAAGTACGATGGACTATACTTTTTCCTCGTCTCTGGTATTCAGTAATCTCAATGCCGGAAGCGGAAAAAGCTATGAGGTGGTCTCTGGTGGTTTTGAAAATGGGGTATTGGTTTATATTGATCGGACATATTTATATTTCGGTGTGATTCCGGTTTTTAACGGGGGAACCTATATTAAAACGGCAAACGATGACAAGGGATCTAGCGGGGCTTCCTTTTTGACTTTTGATGTGAATCAAAGTGTGGCGGTGTATGTCGCGCACGATAATCGCATTACAAGCAAACCGGCGTGGCTGGGCAGTTTTACTGATATCGGGAAAGATGTGATTATCGCCGATCAGACCCATCGGCTCTGGCGGAAGGATTTTTCTGCCGGAACAGTCACCTTGGGAGGCAATGAAGGCGCTTCAAAAAGCATGTACAGCGTGGTTGTGTTCAAGTTGGGCGATGCGCCGGTCATCGACACGATTCCTCCAGCAGACCCTGTCGGCTTGTCTGCCGAATAGTGTGTTGCAGGTGTTTATCGTTGTATTTTGTCACCCGCTCGACAATTTGGATTGCATGAAACGCTTGAGTTGCTCTGATACAGAACAGGTGTGCACGGCCTAAAAGTAATGAGGCTTATACATTTTGCCTCCTGGTTTTTTTAGACAAACCGGCTGAGAATCAACCGAGATGGTCCGTATTGCCTTATTAAGGATACCCCTCAGAAATGTTGAAGGTGTT
>CALZIJ010000059.1 GCA_945787655.1 Nitrospiria bacterium
GATTATGAATACCCCTATTGTCGATATCGATATTAATGCCTCCGTTCAACACGCCACTGAATTATTGGAAAACAAGGGCATTCGGCATCTTGGTGTTAGTGAAAATGGCAAAGTGGTCGGCATTTTATCTGTCCGTGACTTGATTGGCATGATTGCCATTAGGGATCTTCCAAGATTTGTTTCAGAATAAACATACCCTGTCACCGGGAAAAATACCGCCCAAATGACCTCTTGTGAATAAAGGGGCCCAGCGATGCGGCGCCACCGAATAGAACACCGGGGCAACCCGGAATACTACACCCCAATCTATGAAATGGCGCTTTCTCAATTTGAAGCCGCCGCAGACAAACTTTCTCTCGACCCCAATTTAAGAAAACGGTTTACCAATCCAAAGCGCGCCATTATGGTCAATATCCCGATTCGGATGGACGATCAGAGTGTAGAGGTCTTTCATGGCTACCGCGTCCACCATGATACCACTTTGGGGCCGTCAAAGGGCGGGATTCGTTTTCATCCAGACGTGAGTTTGGGGGAAGTCTCTGCCTTGGCCATGTGGATGACCTGGAAATGCGCTTTGATGGGGCTGCCTTTTGGAGGGGCTAAAGGAGGAGTCCGGTGTGACCCGCTCGCACTTTCACGCAATGAACTTCAACGCCTTACGCGCAGGTACACCGCTGAAATGATCCAATTTATTGGCCCGGATATTGATGTGCCCGCGCCGGATATCGGTACGAATGAACAAATCATGGCCTGGATGATGGACACCTACAGCCAATTTAAGGGGTATTCTATTCCTGAAATTGTTACCGGCAAGCCCATTAGCATTGGGGGATCACTGGGCCGGGTGGAAGCCACCGGCCGGGGAGTCGTTTATTGTATTTTGGAAGCAATGAGCCATCTAAACATGAAGCCGGATGGCAAAACGGTTGTCATACAGGGTTTTGGAAATGTGGGATCGCACACGGCCCAAATCCTGAGTGAAAAAGGGTGCAAAATCATCGCCGTCAGCGACGTTCATTGTGGCTTGTATCAACCCAATGGTCTGGATATTACTGCTTTGCGGGCGCATGTCTCAAGACATCAATATTTAAAAGGATATACCGAAGCGAGTGAAATCAGCAATCCGGAGTTATTGGAGTTGCCTTGTGATGTGCTGGTGCCCGCAGCGCTCTCTGAACAGATCACCAATGACAACGCCGATCGTATTTCATGTAAAATCCTGGCAGAAGCCGCGAACGGACCCACGACACCCACTGCCGACCAAATCTTAAAAGACCGGGGGATTTTTATCATTCCAGATATTCTGGCCAACGCAGGCGGGGTAACCGTTTCCTATTTTGAATGGGTCCAGGGATTACAACATTTTTTCTGGAAGGAAATGGAAATCAACGAACGTCTCCGGGAGATTGTCAGCATGACATTTAACAATGTCCTTAAAACGGCCATCTCGGAAAAAGTCGATATGCGCCTGGCGGCCATGATGCTCGCGATCCGAAAAATTACCGAATCAAATCTCGCCCGAGGCCTTTTTCCATAAAACCCATCACTCCGTATAACGCATGATTATTTCTGACCGGAATGCAAGAATTTTAAACAAGATACGATCGTATCGCCATTTAATGTTCATGCCCTTCGGAATCACAAACTGAGCCTGTAATAGAACAGATTTTTTCACCTTCATCGCTTTTAAGGTGGGTAATGTGGGCACGCCAATGATCGAAATGCGCCGCGGCAAATTGATAGGATTGATCTGTCTCCACTGCGATTGCATGTCCGCCGGTTTGAGTTTCAACCCACTGCACCCGCGCCTGAAGCGCAGATCCAATGTTGTCAGAAACTTGACTTAGATTGAGGCAGCCTTCCTGATTTTGACTGTTCTGTGTCTTGGCCCATCTTAAAAATGCTTGGCTTTGGTCTTCAGGATATCCGGATTCAATCCCGAATCTTTCAAAAAACTGCATGATTTTTTGTAGGGTTTTGCCCTGTTGCAATCTATTGGGGTGGGCCAGAAAAAGCCGCCCCAGATAGACCTTCCCTTCCGACACGGTGTAGACGGGTTTGGGAATCTCCGATATTTGCTTTTGTTGAAGGAAAGCGTTAAAAACCGATTGATTCGCAATTGCCGCACAAAAATCATAATCCTTTAAATTGGAAGCCGCAATAAAGGTTGAAATTTCGGCGCTGGTCACAAAGGGAATATGCCCCCCCAGGATTAAAACAGGATCGGAAAGCATGGGCAGAGCGGCATGGGTGGGACCCGTTCCGGAAATCTGTGCCAAGGCGGCAGATAAGCTTTCAGTGAGTGTTGATTTGGGTTCACAAACAGAAATTGTTGTTTGAAAGGGGAGTGTAAACATCACGCTTTCAATCACCCGCATGACTTTTTGGGTCTCCCCGATGACAATGATTTTATGGATGTCGGATACCCGGTCAAGCGCCATCAGCACATACAATAACAAGGGTTTATCTTCTAATAGCAGAAAAGACATCCTTTCATTATCGTTTTGTTTTTCGGTATTCAGTCCAGCCGCATAGACAATCGCGTTCATGGGCGATCCATTTTGTAAACTGCCGTTTTTCGCTCATCGGCCAGTTTGCTGAGCGGGTTTTTATACCCGCCGTGTTTCATCATTTCCCGAAAGAAAGGCACGAATTCTATCGGGTCGCCGCTTTTTTTATGCCAGCCCGAAGTGCATTGGGCCACCGCCTCCTTTAGGACATCAATCATGGGCCCTTCTACAAGCCAGCCAGAATCGTCTCGATATCCACATTGAAACTGTACGGTGCGCTCCAGATCCGTTTCTTTAAAGATTAGTGTCTTTAGTTCTTCTGCCGATAATGCAGACTGCATATCAATCACAATGCGAAGCGTTTTTCCTTCAGAGTGATCTTTCACAAGAAAGCCCGGAAGACGGTCATCTGCATTTAGATTTTTAATTTGAGCCAGTGCGGTATTAATCAATACCCCGTGCGGGAGAGAGCGCACTTCAATACGGGTTCGGCCGCCATCGATAATCGTATCAATTTTGCTTCTCAGGGTCAGGGGCCCTCTTCCTTCTCCATATAAAGATTTAATGGCTTCAAACCCGCCCACAATGCCTCCTGCACCGAAATCCGGGCCAGGCAGAATTTCCATAAGTTCATCCACAGTCACATCGGGTTCCTGCCGGACCTGTTCCATTGCCATCCAAATTTCTTCCAGGTTATGTGGCGGAACTTCATAACCATTTTTTAAAAGAACACCGTTTAAAAGGGCTCCCGGAAGCAGGGGTTTTTTGTGGATTGGAAAGAGGATCAGCGCCGTTTTACTCAGACGGGCCTCAACGGATTCGGGACCAAAAGGCACTTCGTCGTGAGGATCACCCGTCATCCCGGCCAGGACAAAATAAGGGTATCGGTTTCTCCAGGGCAGTCCCATTCGGAGTAAGGTACGATAGGCAAACCCGACGCTTTCCTCCTCATAATCCTCAATTGGATACACCATTCCTGCCAGTTCTTCGCATTCTTCTTCAAAATCCTCTTCATCCATGCCCCAATCATCCATGGCGATGACCTTTAAAAGATCAACGGCATTGATAAACACCTTTTCGTTTTCCGCCAGCGAACGGCAAACTTCGATCAAACGGGTTTCCAGGGGGTTCAAGCCGGTTAAAAAATCGGGAAGCTTCATAAATCCTCCAAAAAGCGATTATTCTATAATGGCAAAGGCGCGCTTGTCACCCTTTAAGAGGAAAACGGCCCCAAAAGTCAGGATAAAATAACCGGCATTTTCGCTTCAGACCCTCGGTTTCTATAAGATAAAGACACGCATCTATGATATAAAAACAACTACGAACTGGCATTTTCATTTTGGGGTGCAATAGGTATGGCCGATTCTTTTTGGCATCAACTTCAAAAACCCATTATTGGCCTTTCTCCGATGGACGGCGTGACCGATCCTTGTTTCCGTCGGATGATGGCCATACACGGCCGGCCTGACATCATCATGACCGAGTTTTTAAGTGTGGACGGCATTTGCCACGGGGCAAGAAACGCCCTGATGGGGCTGTCTTTTCATCCTTCGGAACGTCCCGTCATTGCCCAGATTTACGGGCCAGCCCCGGAAACCTTTTTTCACGTTGCCCAGCTGGTTTGTGAACTCGGTTTTGACGGACTTGATATCAACATGGGCTGTCCCAGCAAAAAAGTCTCTTCTTTAGGTTCAGGCGCTGCCTTGATTCAAGATCCTCCTCGCGCAAAAGCCATTATTGAAGCGGCAAAAGCCGGTGTTGCACGGTGGGTCGATGGGGCACCCTTGAGTATCTGTAAACGCTACCCTGTGGTCGGGCAGTGGCTACTAAAAGCCTACCCCCACCTTCAAAAAAAACCCGTTGAAAAACGGCGCCCCATTCCCGTCTCGGTGAAGACCCGGATCGGTTTTTCTGAAATCGTTATTGATGACTGGATAAGGCACCTGCTTGAGGTTGCGCCTGCCGCAATATCAATCCACGGCCGAACCTTGCGACAAGGTTACCGGGGGGAGGCCAACTGGGAAATGATTGCCAAAGCGGTTGAAGCGGCTGCAGGGTCCGGCACCCTGATTATCGGAAATGGTGATCTTCAATCTTTAAATGAAGTGGTTGAGCGCGTGCGTCAAACAGGGGTGGACGGCGTGCTCATTGGGCGCGCGGCGGTTGGCAATCCCTGGGTTTTTCACAAAAAAGAGATCGCCCGCGCCGTTTTAAAATCAGGACAACATGGGTCATCGGATGCGGCTATGGAACAAGGCATCCCCCAAAAAACAGTCAGCCGTCACGAACGTTTTTATGTGGCCCTGCAACATGCGCGGCTTTACCAGGCCATGAATGGGGAGCAGTTTTTTAACGGCATGCGGAAACATCTCGGATCGTATTGCCGGGATTTTCCGGGAGCAAAGGCGCTCCGGGCAAAACTGGTACGCACCCATAATGTCTCAGAAGTTGAATCCTTAATCAATGCCCATCTGGCTGAAACCCTGTCGTCGACCCATTCGGAAAATTCCCTTGCAGTCACCTCAAAAATCCCGTTCCCGAACTAAAATCATCCTGGCGTCCACTTCCCCCCGACGGAAGGAAATCTTTTCCCGTCTCGGGTTGCCTTTTGAAATCGTCGCGCCCGATTATGAAGAAATTTCCGATAAGATGAGGACTGCCGAAGAAGAAGTATTGTTGTTCGCCAAAGGAAAAGCGCTGTCCGTTTCCAAAGGGCGGGACAATGCAGTGATCATCGGCAGTGATACCATGATTGAGTGCGATGGCGAAAAAATCGGGAAACCGAAAAATACAGAGGATGCCAACACTATTTTAAAAAAACTGCAAGGCCGGAAACATGTGATTTGGACCGGGGTTTTTATGATCGATACTGCGGGCCAAGCAGAACAGGGTGTGGTGGAAAAAGTCGAGGTCACACTGTATCCCATGACGGACATGGATATTAAACACTACATTCAAACCGGGGAGCCGCTGGACAAAGCGGGGGCGTACGCAATTCAAGGAATCGGTGGAAAATTTATTCAGAATTTAACGGGAGACCGGCTCGCAGCGATTGGTCTGCCGCTTGTGCCGGTGCAATCATTTTTAAAGTCCCGGCATATTTTATGAGGCGCAATATCTACAGCCATTTTCGTTTTTTAAAGAAATACAGCATGCCCAATCCCACTATGGCCAGTATGCCCAAAAAGAAAAAATAACCATACTTCCATTTCAATTCCGGCATGTGTTCGAAATTCATTCCGTAAATTCCGGCCATAAAGGTCAGGGGAATAAAAATGGCCGCAAAGATCGTCAACACCTTCATAATTTCATTCATGCGGTTGCTCGTGTTGGAAAGATAAATATCACGCAAGCCCGAAAGCGTATCTCTTAAGGCCTCGATGGTGTCATTGACTTGAATCGCATGGTCGTAGACATCCTGTAAAAAGACAAGCGTGGCTTTTTTGACCAGCCTGGATTCGAGCCGCTGAAATGTGCTTAACACTTCCCTCAAGGGCCAGATCTGCTTACGTAAGTAGATAATCTGTGATTTGAGCTGATGGATTCTGATCGGCATATCAGGTTCCAATGCCTCCAGAAGTTCTTCTTCCAGTTGATCGATTTTCCCCCCGATCTGTTCCAGAATAATAAAATAATGGTCCACAATGGCATCGATGAGGGCGTAGGCCAGGTAATCCGAGTCCATTTTCCGAATCCGGCCCTTGCCGTCGCGAAGCCGTTTTCGAACGGGGTCAAAAACGTCCCCTTCTTTTTCCTGAAAAGAAAGGACAAAGTGTTCACCCAGCACCAGACCGACTTGCTCGGAATCAATGTCGCCATTGTCTTCGTCCAATCGAATCATATTCAAAACAAAGAAAAGATAGGACCCGTAATCTTCCAGTTTTGCCCGCTGCCCCTGGTTGACAATATCTTCCAAAACAAGGGGATGCACATCAAAATGCGTGTTGATGTCTTGTATGGTCTTGAGATCCCGTCCGTCAATGTTAATCCAGCTGATCGTGCGGGTGTCCTTATAATCAAAGCTTTCCTCAACCGAGTTCAGTTCCTTTTCCAGAAGGGTGGTTTCATTGTAATCAAACAGCGTAATTCTTGTTTTGTGATCGTCTGTTACAGGCGCGAGCATCCCCGGCGGCAATCCGACCCCCTGTATTTTTCGATAAAACTTCGGCATGATCTTTCCTCTAGTTTGTTTTTTCAGATTGTGGGCGGCCTTCTTGACGGATCCCCGCCAGTTTTTCGATGGCAGGGGTTAATTGCAAATGGACATCCTGTTGCGGAAAAGGGATCGTAATTTCATTTTTCCGGAAGGCTTCGGCAATCGCAAAATTGAGTTCGCTGCGCAGGGTTTTTTGATTTTCCGGGTCACCGGTCCAAACCAGCAAATCAAAATTCAGGGATGAATCACCGAATTCCAGAAAGCGGACATCCGGACCAGGCTTCTCCAACACTTTGTCATTATTCCGGCCCACCTGAATCAGGACTTCCCGCACTTTTTTTTCATCAGAACCGTAGGCCACGCCCACGGGACAATGGATGCGGATTCGGGGGTCGCCCACCGTCCAGTTTATGACTTCGTTTTCAATCAATTTTGAATTTGGCACAATGATCATCACATTATCAAAGGTACGAACTGTTGTTGACCGCATGTTTATGGCCACGACTTCCGCCGTCCGCTCGTTCACCGTCACGAGATCGCCAACGCCGATGGGACGCTCAAGTAATAAAATCACTCCTGAAATAAAGTTTGAAGTGAGGTTTTGAAGCCCGAAGCCGATTCCAACACCCAGAAACCCGAAAACAATGGTCAAACTGCTGAGTTTTAGTCCGAGAGATTCCGCCGCAATGATGACACCGAATACGATGAACAGGTAGTTGATCATGCGGTTGAACGCGTAAATGACAGACTTGGAAAGTTTTTCTTTTTTGGAAAGCGCTTTGAAAACAAGGCGCTGGACCACCTTGGAAAAAATCAAGGTCAGAATAATAATGAAGATGGCCGTTCCGATGCCGCTTAAGGTCACGGCGGTTCCGCCGATATGAAAAAGGGGTTGTGTCAACCACGCCATTTTATTTGTGATCTCCATATTCATGGTGTCATCTCATTGTTGATATCGAGGGTATGTATTTTACAGAACCCGTCCATGTAAAAGCGCCGTTGATTTATCCGGGCATTTTTATGAGCTCTGAGACTTCAAGCGACCCGCCCACTTCCAGAAAAGGACAGTCTTTCGCGATGGAAAGCGCGGATTCCATGGAGTCGGCTTCGATAATCGTGAAGCCGGACATCGTTGATTTTCCGCCGCTTGTCACGGAACCATCGGGATTAACCGTGCGCGTGTCCTTTAGCGGATTAGCGGGGCTGACTGCTGAATCACCCAAAGAGGACAACCATGCCATATATTTCGCAAAATGTTTCTGGCCTTCTTCCGGGCTCGAAGGTTCTTCACCACCGAGATAAGTCATACAGTATTGAGGCATGTTGATTTCTCCTTATTGAGTGGTTGTATGGACGTTGTTTGTTGAAGGTTTATGTTCAGTAAAAAGAGCATTCCTATGCTAAAAAAACCCGCACCCCATCTTCACTTGAGGTACGCTGCCAGTAAATCTTGTTCTTGAGGCGTTAAATCGGCCATTGCCACAAAATACGACCGGCCCTGAGGCAGCGGCACCGTTAAGCGGGTCAGGGAACGTTTGAGATTCTTGCAATCCAGCACGGCGTCGGGCAGCCACGAAAGACTTCGACAGCCATTGACGAGCTTTCCGCCGAGACCGGTCCGGATGATGACTTGCGTCTGCTTCGGCAGTGAGACGGGCGTGATGCGATACCCTGTTTCACTGTGTTCGATTTTGACTTTTCCAGTCATTTTTTTCTTTTGAAGCGGAATCAAAAATGTATCGGTGAACTGACTGTCGAGCCCCATTAAATCGATAATCGCCGAAAGGTCGCCCGACCCTTCAAATTCCGCAATGAGATGAAACTGATGGAGGCCGTTTCCGAGCGGCCGCAAGGAAAGCCGGTGCCCTCTCAAATGAATCACTTGTTTCGGCGAGGACAACTGAATCAGCAAGGGGCCTTGATCGACTTCCGCCAGTGTGGGATTCAAATCCTGATAGGACTGATTCAAACGGTCAAAAACCAATTCCTTGACAGTATTGTCCGGGATTTTTACAGCATGAAGCCTCACAGTCGGGATGACGCTTACTGTAACGATAATTAGTAATATCGGGATGATATTCTTAGCCAGCTTTAAGATAATTGTTGGTCCTCAATGCCTGTCGTATAAGATGCACAACTTTATGATGCCACCGTTTGGCCGTCCCCATCAAAATACACCTGTTTTATGTTATTCTGCAAGAGAGAGATATGATTCAATATCCTGCAATGAGGTGTGCCCATGCCCATTGAACTGCATCAATCCATTCTGGAGTCCTACCTTTCAAAAGTCCTCGGCGCGCCGGTGCGGGTGATCCGTTTCGGGCCGCTGGGCAAACCTGTCGAAACAGGAAAAGTCAAAGGCTACGGCTACGGCCTGCCCGTTCAAATCGATTATGAGGTCAGCGGAAAACGCCGCCGCGCCGTGCTGGAAACCATGCATTCGGGGCCTTTTGGACACGAGCACATGGCGGACCGGGCGCAAGTTCAGCTCTGGAATCACGATGCCTTTCAAACACTGCCGCGCCACGCGCGGTCTCTGGATGTGGGCGCGTTTCAAAAAAGCGGGACGCTGCTCTCTTTGGGGGACGCCGAGGAACTGTTCACGCTAATGGCCTTTTATGAAGGCAGCGGGTATTTTGAAGACCTCGAACGATTGCGCGATCATCCCGAACTCGCAGAACGCGACTTTCAGCGCGCAGACGCCCTGTGCGATTATCTCGTCGGAATTCATAAAATTCCCGGCCCGGACCCTGGTTTGTACCTGCGACACATCCGTGAACTGGTCGGACACGGAGAATGCATCATGGGTCTGATGGACAGCTATCCGGCACAGCATGGTTTCATCACCTCTGCGCTGCTGGAGGAGATCGAACAAAAATGTGTTGCCTGGCGGTGGCGCTTAAAAAACAAAACTGCCCGGCTGCATCAACGCCACGGCGATTTTCATCCCTGGAATATTTTATTTCGGGAAGGGACGGATTTTACAGTGCTTGACCGTTCGCGCGGGGAGTGGGGTGATCCAGCGGACGATGTGTGCTGTCTGACGATGAACTATCTTTTCTTTTCGCTTCAGCGCACCGGGTGGTTGGATGGGAACCTGGAAACGCTGTTTCTGCGTTTTTGGCAACGCTATCTTGAAAAAAGCAAGGATACGGAAATTCTGGAAGTGGCCGCCCCTTATTTAGCGTTCCGGGGACTGGTCATGGCCAGCCCCCTGTGGTATCCACACCTGTCGGAAGACGTACGGGGGAAGCTGTTTCATTTTATTCAGTCGGTGCTAAACGCACCGTCATTTGATCCGAGTAAAGTAAACGATTATTGCGAGGGATAATAATGGAACCGGGATTTGCGGTTTGGATGACGGGGCTGCCGGCTGCCGGCAAGTCCACTGTGACAAAGGCCCTGGTGGCATTGCTTAAAAACCGGGGCGTGGATGCGGCCGTATTGGAGTCCGATGTGATGCGGAAGATCTTCACGCCCAAGCCCAACTACAGTGAGCAAGAACGGCAAGTTTTTTATCATGCAATGGCCTATGTCGGCGAATTGCTCACGGCGCATGGCGTGCCGGTCATTTTTGACGCGACCGCGAACCGCCGGGCCTATCGCAATGCGGCACGGGAAAAGATCGGACATTTTCTGGAAGTCTTCGTGGATTCACCCCTGGCCGTTTGCATGGCCCGCGACCCCAAGGGTATTTACCAAAAAGGCAAGGCAGGGGCGTCCACAACCGTTCCGGGTCTGCAGGCCGGTTATGAACCCCCTGTACATCCCGATCTAACCATTCAAGGGGACCGTACTCCGCCGGAGGACGCCGCCCGACAGATTATAGAAGTGCTGCTTCAGCGTGAATATTTATAAGTTTTATAATATCTTTTTGAATATGTTCTAAGATTAGAAGTGTTAGCGGTGATTCAGAATCATCTGACGAACCCGTTAGTATTTTCGTCCGGGAAACGGTGTATTTTAAGGAATTGTCGGGATGTAAAAGATTCATCGGAGATTATGGACGCTTTTGAACCTTATATTGTTTTTAGACTGATACTGACCCTCCTTTTTTCAGGATTTATCCTGTATGATCTCATTGGACTTGTGGTCTGGTATCGGGTATTGCCACGATTTGTACAACGGGTGATTCTGCTAAAATTATTACAGCTTCGATCAGGACGTTTAAAATTGGAGCTTGGGCTCATTATCGTTTTATTGGCGACTCAAGTTTGGTTGTTTACAATACTGTTTCCAAAGGTCTAACACGATGGCATGGTTTGGAATCATTTCGAAAGTCGGAAAGGTGTTGACACCCCTGGTCGCCGGAAAAGCGGTCTCCGGCGTAAAAAAGACGGTCCAGAAAAAAACAGACGCCTATATCGACAAAAAAAGCGAGGCGTTCGTTTCCCATGCCAAATCTGAAGCAGAACGTTTTATGGCAGAGCAAATGGTCTTACTTGAAGCCCGGATTGATGATAAGATCCTTGAAATTGAAAAAGTCATTGATGAGCAGATTGAAAAAGAGCTGCGCAGTAAACTGCGCGTACTCATTTTTACACTGGGGGCCGTCATATTGATGAGTCTGATTTCCCTAGGTTACCTTTTTGTAAAACAACATTTCGGATTGTAAGGTGGGAGCTTCCTCTTTAAAAATCAAGCAATTTATTCAAACCATTGCCAAACCACAGCACAACGGTCTGTTTAATCCCTGGTCCCAGCGTTCGGAAGATGATCTTTGGCCAGATGCGGATCTTCAGCGTCAGGCCCGGCTTTTTCAGCATTTGTCCGCCCCCCATCCGCAGCTGGTCTTGATCGGGGAGGCCGCCGGGTATCAAGGCTGCCGGTACAGCGGGATTCCTTTTACTTCAGAACGGCTAATACTGGAAGGGCAGATTCCCCGTGTTCAAACACCAAAGTCAGAACGCATTTCATCACGAACCCGGCCCTGGAGCGAGCCGTCGGCCACCATCGTCTGGAAGACCTTGAACACACTCGGATTCGCGGAATCGACGGTCCTCTTCAACGCCGTGCCCTGGCATCCCGAAGGCAAGAAAGGCCCTGCTTCAAACCGGACCCCGACACGTGTGGAAAAAGATATTGGCGTCTCTTATCTGGAGCAATTTCTTTTACTTTTTCCTCATATTTCCATTGCCGCGCTGGGCAATATTTCAAGTCATACATTAACAATTTTAGGTGTTCCTCACACCAAAGTCAGACACCCGGCTTATGGCGGTGCCACTCAATTTCGGGATGGGCTGATCCAGCTGGTCGGTCAATCCTAATCCTTGATTTTGATTTATAAAATAAAGAGAATCTATGAAGTTTGAAAAATACCCTATCGCGGAAGTCATCAAAAAAAATCTGGATCGTATCGGCTATCAACGGACGACGGATATTCAATTTAAAGCCATTCCTTCCATTTTAAAAGGCGAAGATGTCCTTGCCATTGCCCAAACGGGGACTGGAAAAACCGGAGCCTACGCCATTCCGATCATCCATCACATTTATAGCGGCAAAACCCGAAAACAGGCCGCGGGGATTCAATGTATTGTACTGGTGCCGACGCATGAGCTGGCGCAACAAATTTTCGAGCTGTTTTCGGCCCTTTCCACACAAACAAAGGTCAAGTCCGCCGTCATTTATGGCGGTGTCGAACAAGACCCCCAGATTCAAAAACTGCAAACGGGAGTCGATATCCTGATTGCCACACCGGGCCGCATGTTTGACCTCATTCATCAAGGCTATGTGGGTTTAAAATCGGTGCATACTCTGGTCCTGGATGAAGCGGACTTAATGCTGGATCTGGGATTTATTGCCGATATTCAATCCATAAAAAGGAAACTGAAGCAGAAACACCAGACCCTCTTCTTTTCCGCAACGATTAATAAAACCATTAAACAGCTGGCGTATTCCCAGGTCAGAGGCTCGGCGATTCGCATCCAGATCTCCCCGGAAAACCAGGTCTCTAAAAATGTGACGCATTACGTCATGTTTGTTGAAATGGACGATAAACGATTTTTTTTGGAACGTTTTATTACAGACCACCCCGAAAGCAAGATCCTCGTTTTTGTGCGGACGCGGGTGCGGGCCGAGCGCGTGTCCAGGGCCATGGACCGGGTGGGGATCGAGACAATCACAATTCATGGAGAAAAAGACCAGAAGCTGCGTTCGGAGGTCATGCGACAATTCAAAGCCGGGACGTGTAATATTCTCATTGCAACGGACATCACAGCGCGGGGCATCGATATTCCTGATGTGCATTATGTGGTAAATTATGACCTGCCGGAGCAGGCCGAAAATTACGTGCACCGAGTCGGACGGACGGGTCGAGGGTTTAAGAAAGGAGAAGCCCTTTCTTTTTGCAGCCGGGAAGAAAAACCACGTTTGGAAGAAATTCAGGCTTTTTTGGAAAAACCGATTGAAATCAGCAAAGTGAATAAAAAACAATATGCTTTTACCCTTGAGCATCCCAAGGCCGAAAACACTTTTCAAGACCTGGTCGAAGAACTACAAAACCGGGAAAGCGACAAGAAAAAAACAAAAATAAAGAAGCGTAAATAATCAAGAGATAGAAAAAAGAACACCTTAATCTTACGAAAAACCCAAGATCTTTAATTTATTTTCCTTGCTTCATTCCAGGCCCTATACTATCTTCAAGATACTCATGTTTTAGTTTTATAATTGTTTCGGGGTTTTTAATGACCTGTCCAAACATGCCGATGCCTTATCCACCCACCATGCCTATACCCTGTTCTAACACTCAACGACTTCGCACTGATGCGCTTTTTCACTCCAATTTTCCATTTGCTGAGTCTTAAACTCACAAGTCTCTAGTAACCCTCTTCATCCGGCATTTTGATTAACGCGAAAGAGGTAGCAGGACTGACCTGAAAGTTATTATAAATGGGATCTCACCCGAGTGGGATTACGAGAGGCCAGTGTATGCCCCCTAAAAAAAAAGGTCTGGGTTTTAAACAAAACACTCAAATAAGGTCAGTGAAAACCAGGTTGTTGACACTCAAACTGGATCCTTTGAAATGTGTCCAAAGCAACCTGTCCTTTGGTTTTTGTTATCTGGACAAAGATCTTAGATTTATTTATGTCAACAATGGCATGTCTGTTATAAACGGGATGCAGGCTGAGGAATATCGTGGGAAAACACTGGAAGAGGTGTTTCCTGAAAATGCCGCTCAGATACGACCCAAACTGGAAGAAGTTGTCCGCAAAGGGAGAAGTGTGGATTTTGAGTTCACGGTCACAGGGGACTCAGCATCCTGTTCCTCACGGATATGGAAACAGTCAGGAACGACTTGCCCGCGCAACACGCGCAGGCGGAGTGGGTATTTGGGACTGGTATTTGGAAAATGACGAGCTAGTTTGGGATGAGAGCATGTTCCGGGTATACGGTATTTCCAGAGCGGATTTTTCCGGGGCCTATGATGCCTGGAAAAATAGTTTACATCCCGACGACCTGAAACGGGCTGAATTAGAAATCAAAGACGCCCTTTGGGATATAAAATCGTTTGATACCGAGTTTCGCATTGTCAGGCCCGATGGTGAAATTCGTCATATTAAATCGTTTGGGGAAGTCATATACGATTGGAATAAAAAGCCCAAACGAATGGTAGGCACCAACTGGGACATCACTGAACTCAAACAAGCCGAGACCCGCCAGGCCGACCTGGCCCGCATGATTGAAGATTCCCTTAATGAAATTTACATTTTTGATAATACCACCCTTAAATTTCTTGACGTGAACCGTGCAGCACGGGAAAACCTGGGTTATACGCAGGACGAAATAAAACAGCTCACCCCATTGGATATCAAACCCGATTT
>CALZIJ010000060.1 GCA_945787655.1 Nitrospiria bacterium
CGTCCTATTTAAGGCATGCCACCAGCGATGTGTTCTCGGCAGCTTTTTCAAATACCCTTTCTTACATGGACTTCAGGCTGCTCGATTCGGAGGGAGATGCCCTTCCGACCGATCAATTTGAAGCCGTCAGTGATCAAATAAAATTCTACGGCTTATATCACCCTTCAAAAAAAATCCAATTCAGATTTGGGGTATTCTATCAATTTTTTAACGTTGCTGAAGTCAACGGACAGACCTCCTTGGACTACGAAAAAAAAGGTATTGAGCTTAGGTCGAGGATTTTTCTGCCACTGGAAAAATCTGTCCATATAACTTATAAATGGGATCACACTGATTATGAAGAACGACAAGCGAAAAACCGAAGCACATCCTTTGACGGCAACATGGCTCCTACAAATCCTAAACTCAAACTAAACCGTCAAGAACTTACTCTAAAATACAGGGACCAACCCGAGACGCGTTTTCATTTCAAAATCATTGGGAAATACCGTCTCAATGACGACCTTTTTGAGGATCATTTGAGTTATCGTCAGGCAGAAATAAAAGGACAAATAGAGCAGGTTGATCTTGGAATTACAGATCTTTCACTTGAAATGACCTACCGGAACCGGCGGTATACTGATAGAAAAAATGTGCTGGGATCTCAGACACGCCTCAAAGAAAAATTTCTCATTACCAACATCACATTCGCTAAAAAAATCCGGAAATGGCTCAAGGGGAGTATTACATATAGTCACACAAAAAAAACCTCCAATGACGCAGAAAATACCTTCTCAAATCACCACGGTCGTCTTTCGATAGAAGCCATTTGGTAACCAAGTCTCCCCTAGCCTTCTTTCTAAACATTTAGAATTACTATATGTAATCTGTTTGGTGGGTAGATTGCGCCGCTCTTTGGGGGGCGGAATGCCTCCTTTTCTGATTCTTACAAAGCCATTCAGAAGGGGAATTTTATCTGTAAGCGGTTTTAGAAACAATCTGATTAAAACGTGAGTTGTTTGATCGTATCCAGCGATTTTGTCAAAAAATTTCGGCGGGCTTCTCTGGAAATACCGACAAAAACACCGTTGTCATCCGTCGCAAGCCAAACCTCGTTGGTGCTGGTTGGAAGCACCTGATTGATTTTCCCTTTAAATGGCGGCCCTTGATATAGATTCGCCTGGTGCCATCCAAAACCGCTATCCTGGCTCCAGTATAAACCCTGATCCGTTCCAAGGTACAAGATATCGCTGTTATGGGGATCAATCGCAAGAGACGTGATTTGAATGTCTAACGGGATATTGCCTTTTAATTCCCGCCAGACCCCTTTAAGGTCCCGCTCCCAAATCTTCTGATCAGACACCGCAAGCAAACCCTTTTCAGGACGCCACAAAATCAACTGGAACGGACTGCCTTCCTTGGAGATAATTTGCTCCCATGTGTTTTCAACGGATCGGACCCAGATTTGGTTTCCAGCCGCCGCAAACAAACTCCCCTCGGAAACGATTAAGGCATTCACAGATTTTTCGCCAAGCGCATTAACATCAATCCAGTTTTCGCCATGATCCTCTGAATAGAATAAACCATCCGTCATTCCGAGGTATACCCGATCCATTTCATCCACGGCGACCGAAAGCGGCTCTCCCGGAGAAGGCTCGTTTAAATACCGCCATTGGTGCCGTCCCACTTGCCGCCTGGAAACGCCATCATTGGTGAGGGCATACAAAAAAATTTTACCCCGTGCCATTGAATGGATCGTCAGATTCACCAAGCCCAGGTTATCCGACATCCAGTTATCTCCCTCGTTAACATAAGTCCCCTTTCCTTCCGTCCCGGCGGTGATCCGGTTTTCACCATACGACAGGGAAAGAATGGGGGATACCAGTAACTCATCATGCAAACTGAGCCAGGGTTGATTCACCGACCCGAAATAAAGTCCGCTGGAAGACCCGACATATAAATCTCCGGAAAGATGTGCATCGAAGGAGTGAACTTGGGTATTTTCCATCCCCTGAAAAAGAGAGGTCCAGTGCTCACCTTCGTTATCGCTGTAGTAGACCCCTTCTCCCGTCCCGGCATAGAGCTTTCCAGAACCATCAATGTCGAGGGTGCGAATCGAAAGATTATCTATTCCCGCGCTGGCACTCTGCCAGGTTTGCCCGCCGTCAGCGCTGCGAAAAATCCCCGCGGTCATCGTGCCGGCATAAAGCACTTCCCCTGTTCCAAGCAGCAAGGTCCGGACAACCCGTTCTTCAAGACCTTTATACGCAAAACCATTGACGATGGAATACCACTCTCCGCCGTTTGGGTCTCGTTTAAAAATACCCATGCCTTGAGTGCCCGCATAAATGGTTTGGTCCTGAGTGGCCACAAGGCTGATCACCTGGCCGTGATCCAATCCCGTATTAAAAGGCTTCCATTGTCTTCCGTTGTCCTTACTCATGTAGACGCCATCGCCCGTTCCGGCGAGCAAATCACCGGAAGGCAGCCCGATAATGGTTTTTACATCTGTCCGCTCAAGACCGTTATTCGCGGAGACCCAATGATCGCCCTGGTTTTCACTCATAAACAGACCGGCCCGAATCGTTCCGGCAAACAATTTCCCGTCTTCCAGAAAAAATAGGGTTGAAATAAACTTGTCGTGCAGTCCTCGATTAATCGGACGCCAGTTTTCCCCCTTGTCTTTTGAACGAAACAATCCGCCTCCAAATGTCCCGACATAAATAGAGCCGTCTTTCCCGGTTGTAATGGTTTCGATCACATCAAATCCAAACGGACCGCCGGTGGGGTAAAGCGTCAATCCTTCCCCAGGAGGACGATAATCCGGTAATAGTTCAAGAGCGCGTGAAAAAGGGAACGGGCGCTTTTGAGGTTGATTAAAAAAAGTCCCCACGCCGACAAAAACTGAAACCAGGACTAACCCGATCAAGGCTTTTTTTACAGACATTTACGACATTCCTTCCGGCGCTTCGGCCTCTACGGTTTTTTCCTTTCCGCCAAATATGCGAATGGTGATAATACCGATTTCATAAAGTAAAATTAGTGGACCCGCCATGATGAGCTGATTAAAAATATCGGGGGTCGGTGTGGCAATGGCCGCCACGACAAAAGCACCCAATATTGCGAATTTTCGGTTTCTCACCAGAAAATCGGGAGTGAGTATGCCCAGTTTTGAAAGGAGCACCATCACCAGAGGCAACTCAAAAACAAACCCGAACGCCAGTAAAATTTTCAAATTAAAATCGATATAATTCGAGACGGAAAGCATGGGTTTAATGCCGGAATTCATTCCGTAGTTGACCAGGAATTTAATGGCGAATGGTAAGGCGACAAAATAACTGAATGCCACCCCGCAAAAGAAAAAGAAAACACCAAAAGCAAAAAACGGCCTTAAAATACCCCGCTCATTGTGAAGGAGGCCCGGCGCCACGAACAACCAGATTTCATAAAGGATAAACGGAAAGGAGACCAGAAACCCAAAAAACAAGGAAATTTTGAGGTCGGCCCAAAAAGCTTCCGCCGGAGAAAGAAAAACAAGGTCGACATCAATCGGGCGTTTGATCCAGACAATCAGGGTCTCGGAAAAATAAAAGGCCGCACCAGAGGCGATAATCAGGATAAGAAGCGACTGAACCAACCGCGATCTGATTTCCCGCAAATGCCCGGACATCGGCATATCTGCCGTCTCTTTACTTCCGGACCTTTCCCTCACCCTTTTTGTCCTTCACATTTTCATCTTTTACTTCAAGCGTGTCTTCTAAAAAACCGCCTTCTTTTTCAAACTCTTCTCGTACATCCTCCGTTGCCCGTTTTAACTCGTAAAACCCTTTGCCTAATGACCGCGCTATTTTGGGCAGTTTTTCTGGGCCGACAACCACAAATGCGACAATCAAAATGATAATTAATTCTGGAATACCAATACCAAACATCAAGTTACCCTGTATTAAAATCCGCTTTCCCGGTTTTTTGGTAGTACTTCATCATCTTCATCATCGTGTCCTTCGCCGCGAGTTTTTCTTTTTGATAATTCTTTTTTTTAAACTCTTCTTCAGGGGATAAAATTTTTCTCCGGGTCAAATTTTCGAGCGTGACTTCCAATTCTTGATGTGATTGCTCTAAATGACGGAATGCATAACTTTTTTCTCGCAAGGCTTTAATTGTTTCTAAATCTTCCTCGATCATTTCTCCTCCTCTTTTGAGACATGATTAAAATCTTGAGGACTCAATTCAGACAGTATATTCCTTTTATGAGTCAATAGAGCTGCATTTTTAAGATTTGGCGCCTCAGATGCACCGTTTTCCAATAACATAAAAGGCGGTATTTCATGAACCCTGTTTAACTGGTAAACAAAGGCATCTTCCCTCGGTTTATAATAATAGTTCCGACGTTCACCGATTTGAAAAAAGCCGAATTTCTGATAAAGGCGCTGTGCCGGGAGATTGGACGCGCGAACCTCCAAAAGAATCTTTTCAATCCCTTTTTCCCGTGCCGTTAATAACACTTGCTGGATCAGCTGCATTCCTATCCCTCTTCTTCTCCAGGCAGGATGAACGGCGAAATCCATGAGGTGCAGCTCATCCAAAAGAATACGCATAAATGCGTAAGCGATGATTTTTTTCTCTTTGCGCATTCGAACCACCGTTGAAAACGCAAAGGGATGATCAAACAGTTCGGAAAGCACCATGCTCTCCGTCCAGGGATGAGAAAAAGAAACCGCCTCAATCGCCATAATCTCATCCAAATCTTCCAACAGACCAGGTGAGAACTCCAGGTTTTCAGTAAATGAGGTCATTGATCATCATAGTCCAAAATAATAACACCTGACTTCTGCCTCATTTTACCCCCAGTGCCCAACCTTTTCAACTCCGTTTCCAGAATTCAATCTGACAAAACCCTTGACAGCCCAGGATAGGTCAATTATGATTCCATCGCTCCGAGATTTAAAGTTAAGAAAATATACAAATTAGTTAAAAGCGTTTACAAAGTCGTAGACAAACAGGTAGGCGAGGATGCCATACCCCTAATTACAAATAGGGATATGGCATTTTTTTTGCTCAAATACATATCAAGAATAAAGGAGATAAAAATCAAAATGAGAAGAAACAACCATCAATTCCTCTGGTTTATGTCTGCATTTCTGGTCATTCAATTGGCTGTGTTCTCTGTTTTTTCTTCAACTTCTGAAGCCGGCGGCACAATAAAAATCGGCGATCACCAATCTGTCAGCGTCGGCATGGGACTCAGAACCAGTATCAGTTTAACTGAAGACGGCGCACCCAACGGCACAAGCTATGGCAAGGATTTTTCACTCGAAAACATGCGATTCTACATGGCCGGCCAACTCCTTGAAAATGTGACTTTTGAATTCAATACCGAATATGAATCCGGTACAGACAGCGGTACAGATGAAGATATTCGTGTTTTGGATGCCGTCATTAAAATCGCCTTCAATGACCTTTTTAATGTCTGGGTCGGACGATTTTTGCCTCCGAGCGACCGCTCAAACCTTGACGGTCCCTATTACCTGAATGCCTGGGATTTTCCTTTTGTCCAAAAATATCCGGCAATTTTTGCAGGCCGTGATGACGGATTGGCGATTTGGGGACAAGTGGGCGGCGGAATGTTTAAATATCAGTTCGGTGCATTTGACGGCATCGGGACAACGCCGACAGGCCCAAACCAAAAAGACAGCCTGCTCTTTGCCGGACGATTAACACTCAACCTGCTTGATCCGGAACCCGGATACTACAACAGCAGCACCTACTATGGCGGAAAAGATATTTTTGCCATCGGCCTTGTGGCCATGTCACAGGAAGACGCAGTGGGCACAGCCGCAGCGCCCGGAGATTTTAATGGATGGAATGTCGATCTTCTGATTGAAAAAGACCTCGGTGGATCAGGTGTCGCTACCCTGGAAGGGGCCTATTATGACTATGATAACGACGGAGCAGCCACAGGTGAAGGAGATGGTTTTCTAGCCCTGGCCAGCTATCTGCTCCCCAATAAAATAGGGTCCGGCGGGCTCGCTGGGCAACTTCAGCCCCTGGTACGCTATCAGGAATTTCAAAACGAAGGATTATCAGGCACCGGTGAACACAGCCGGACCGATTTCGCCCTCAGCCACATCATATACGGACACAATGCAAGGATTAGCCTGACCTTAAGTATGGATGAGTTTTCAATTCCAGATTTAACCGGAAAAAACAAGAAAAGGCCTAAACCTTAGACATGCACGGACTGCTTGAGATCAACTTTGAACAACACAGAGGGAAAACCGTCGCGACTACATTACGCGAACGGGCGCCTCTCAAAGTGCTCAAGCCCTTATATCCGGAAGGCAACTCCCCGGCCCACCTTTATGTATTGAATACCACAGGAGGGGTATTGGAGGGAGACCGGCTCGAGATCAACCTTAACCTGGGGAAAAACACCCGCGTTCTGGTGATGATGCCCGCTGCGACAAAAGTGCATCCCGCAGAAAACGGGAATGCCAAACAGAAAATGGTATTCACGCTTTCTGCGGGATCTGTCTTCGAATATCTTCCTGAGCCACTGCTCCCGTTTTCGGGCGCTGTATTCATACAGGAAACAGAACTATTTCTTGAAGAGAATGCAACCCTGTTTTGGGGTGATATTCTGGGTCCGGGACGGCTTGCCGCCGGAGAGGTTTTTTCATATCGTATGTATGAAAACCATATGCAAATTCGGGATAGAAAAGGATTAATCTCCAAAGAGTCCTTTCGAATTGACCCTGCCATCACTCCGATCAATTCACCGGGTGTCATGGCAGATTACACCCATCTCGGATCACTTTACATCTGTTGTAACCCGAACCATCTCAAAGAACTGTTGCACGCCTTCCGGTCAAGTGTGACGGAAGGCCTTGAATGGGGCGTTTCCCTGCTTCCACGCCGGGGAATCTTTGTTCGTGTCTTGGGGAAAGAAACGCCACAGATACAGGCGTTTTTCACAATGCTTTGGGCCTTGTTTCGAAAAATTGTTTTGGGAAGCATGCTTCCCCCCGTTAGAAGGTATTAAACAACCTTATATTTCACTGATTGTTAAGAAAAAGGAGTAAACATATGTCAGATAAAAAAAAGGACGATATAAGTCAGGAAATTGAAGAAAAACAGCCCAAGGGAATTGGGCGGCGGAGCTTTCTAAAAGGCTCTGCCACCGCAGCCTTCGGCTTGGCCGCAAGCGGCTTGGCGAGCGGACTGGGCTTCCCCGGTATTGTCCGTGCGGACAAAGGCAAAGGACCGATTAAAATTGGTGTGCTGCATTCCTTAAGCGGCACAATGGCGATTAGTGAAGTCTCCTTGCGGGATGTCGTGCTGATGGCCGTCGAGGAAATCAATGCCAAAGGCGGGGTCCTGGGCCGAAAGCTCGAACCCGTCGTCGTCGATCCCGCATCGAACTGGGATCTTTTTGCGGAAAAAGCCAAAGAGCTTTTGCTCAAAGAAAAAGTGGCGGTGACTTTTGGCTGCTGGACCTCTGTCAGCCGGAAATCCGTGCTGCCGGTTTATGAAAAAAACAACGGCCTTCTTTTTTACCCGGTCCAATATGAAGGTGAAGAATGCTCCCGCAATGTCTTTTATACCGGCGCGGCCGTGAACCAACAAGCCGTACCCGCCGTGGAATATCTCATGAGCAAAGACGGCGGCGAATATAAAAAATTCTACCTGCTCGGTACGGACTACGTGTATCCGCGCACGACCAATAAAATCCTGCGGGCCATGCTCTTAGCCAAGGGCGTGCCGGAAAAGAACATTAAAGAAGAGTACACGCCCTTTCATCATCAGGACTACCAAACCATTGTCCAGAAAGTGAAAGCCTTCTCGCGCGGCGGCGGCGCCTGCGTCATCAGCACCATCAACGGAGACAGCAACGTGCCCTTCTATAAGGAGTTTGCCAACCAGGGACTCACTTCCGGCGACGTACCCATCATGGCCTTCAGCGTGGCGGAAGACGAACTGCGCGGCATGGATACCTCCGCGCTCGTCGGGCATCTGGCGGCCTGGAATTATTACCAGTCGGTCAAGACCCCGCAGAATAAAAAGTTCGTCGCGAACTTCAAGGCCTATTGCGAGAAAAACAAACTGCCGGGCGGCAAAGACCGAGTGACGGACGACCCCATCGAAGCCGCTTATTTTGGCGTATATCTCTGGAAGCAGGCCGTTGAAAAGGCCAAAACAACGGATGTGGATGCCGTGCGAAAAGCCGCCTACGGTCAGGAATTTTTGGCACCGGGCGGCAAGGTGAAACTGGATGAGCGCAACCACCACACCCACAAACCCGTATTGATCGGGGAAATCCTGAAAAACGGTCAGTTTGACGTGATCTGGAAATCCAAAGGGCTCGTTAAACCAGAGCCGTGGAGCGAGTATACCAGTCCGGATAAAGGCTGTGACTGGGTGGATCATCAAGGCACCTTTAAAAAGGCATAAGCGGTTTTCATGAACCTTCAGCAAAAAACCCGGCTGAGCAGGGCAGAAGCCCTGCTCAGCCTTTGCCTGATTTTTTCAAGTGTATTTTTCGGGCCATGCCTCTCCTGGGCGCAGTCCGAAACCCCGGAAAGCATCACAGAGTCCATACTGCGCTTGGCCGATGAAGACCGGGATGTGGTTGAAACCACCGTTTTTGCACTGGGTGAATCCGGGGACCCGGCAGTCTTACCCATCCTCGAAGCCTTGCGGGAGCGCAGCCTTTATCTCTGGTTCAATCAGGAGGAAGTACGGACCGTCGTGATTGGTCGTGAATTAATCAATCGGGGCGATGTTTCCGGCTACCTTGTTCAGGAACCCTATGGGGGCGCGGCGATGAAAAATGAAAAAGGCGCCCCCCTCTTTCTGCCGGAAGACCAGCTGGAATCCATTCGTTTGAGCCGACGCCTACGCATCAAAATCTCTCCAATGCTCGACCGGCTTCGACTCTTTAGCCCCGACGCCGCCACACGTGAATCCGCCGCCACAAAAGTCGGTCTTTCCGGCGACCCCGAAGCCTTGCCCATGCTGAGTAAAGCCCTGAATCAGGAAAAAAACCGCTGGGTCCGATTTTCCCTCACCGAGGCAATCGGGCTGATCCGACTGACTGACGAAGATCCTGCCGTCCGAAAACAGGCGGCGGAAACCTTGGGAAATATCCACGCAATGGACTCCATCCCCACGCTGGAAGCCCGAATTTTAACCACGGATGACAGTGATCCCGAAGAAACCGATATCGCCGTTAAAGACGCCATCCAGGAAGCGATTCAGAAAATATCGGCCTGGCAGGTGTGGACGCGCACCGTCGAAACCATTTTTAGCGGCATCAGCCTCAGTTCCATACTTCTGCTCGTTGCATTGGGGCTGGCCATCACCTTCGGCCTCATGGGCGTGATCAACATGGCGCACGGGGAACTCATGATGCTGGGCGCCTACACCACCTATATCATGCAGGAATTCTTTGTGGCCTACCTGCCGGAGAACGTTCGGAATTTCTATTTCGTCTTTTCCATTCCGCTGGCCTTCGGCGTCGCCGCCCTCTTCGGTTTACTGCTTGAAAAATCGATTATTCGCAAACTTTACGGCAGACCGCTTGAAACCCTGCTCGCGACGTGGGGCATCAGTTTAATCTTGCAACAAGGCGTGCGTCAGGTTTTCGGTGCGGCCAATGTGGATGTCGCAAGCCCCGACTGGCTGACCGGAGGCATCCGTCTCGCCGTGGGCATTCAACTGCCTTACAATCGTCTGTTTATTATTTTGCTCAGCGTCGTTTCTGTTGTTTCAGTTTACCTTCTGGTATTGCGTTCCCCCATCGGCCTGAAAATACGCGCCGTCACGCAAAACCGGGAAATGAGCGCCTGCATGGGGATTATCACGGAGCGCGTCGATGCCTGGACCTTTGCCTTGGGCGCGGGACTCGCGGGCATGGCGGGCGCGGCCTTGACCCTTATCGGCAATGTTGGACCAGACCTTGGCCAAAACTATATTGTGGATTCGTTCCTGGTCGTCGTCACCGGCGGCGTCGGAAAACTGGCGGGAACGGTCGGCGCGGCCTTTGGCATCGGCGGTCTGAACAAACTCTTTGAACCCGGATTCGGCGCAATTTATGCGAAAGTCGCGATTTTATTGCTCGTGATTCTCTTTCTTCAAAAAAGACCCTCCGGGCTTTTCCCTGCGAAAGGGCGCCACATTGATGTATAAAAATAACTTTTTTAATACGGTCTTCGTTGGAAAAAGAAGAACCAACAGGGATTTAAACCCGAAAAGAAAGGAATCTCCTTCAATCCCTTCTGCATAAAGTGGGAAGCGAAAACCATAAAAATGAATTCTCTGACACACGCAAAAAAAGGAACAGGCGACACCCTTAAATGGGTCTTGTTGATCGCGGGCTGCTGGCTGATGTTGTTGATGATGAACATGATCCCGCCGAAAGACTCCGTTTTTTACCTGAGTAATTTCAACCTGAATACAGCGGGGAAATACATGGCCTACGCCATTCTTGCCTTAGGGATTGACTTGCTTTGGGGCTACACCGGCATTTTAAGTTTGGGTCAGGGTATTTTTTTCGGACTGGGCGCATACTGCATGGGCATGCACCTCATGTTGTCCATCGGCGGCGAGGGGGCATATCAAAGCGACCTCCCCGACTTTATGGTGTGGAACCAGGTCACTGAACTTCCCTTTTTCTGGAAACCTTTTTCAAGCTTTGGCTTTTCCATGCTGGCGGTAATGCTGGTACCGGCGCTTTTTGCGCTGATCTTCGGATTTTTGACCTTTCGCAGCCGGATCAAGGGGGTCTATTTTTCTATCATTACACAAGCACTGGCGCTGACCGTGTGGCTGCTTTTTAATCAAAATTCCATGAATCTCGGCGGGACCAATGGTCTGACCGATTTCAAAAAAATCCTTAACTTCCCGCTCAGTGAAGTGGCGACGCAACGAGCGCTCTTTGTAATGACCGGGATCTGCCTGGTTCTCGCGTTTGTGCTTTGCCGGTGGATCACCCGTTCCCGTCTGGGAAAAGTGCTGATTGCCATCCGCGACAACGAAGGCCGCATTCGCTTTTCAGGGTATTCCGCCTCACGTTACAAGCTCTTTGTCTTTGTGATTTCAGCCGCGCTGGCCGGACTCGCCGGGGCCTTGTATGTCCCCCAGGTCGGCATCATTACACCGGGACAAATTGGCGTTTTGCCCTCGATTGAAATGATCGTATGGGTCGCGGTTGGCGGCCGCGGCACCCTGATCGGGGCCGTGCTCGGTGCTGTCGGGGTGAACTGGGCGCGCAGTTTTCTGACCAGTAACTACCCGGACTTGTGGCTCTACTTTTTAGGGGTGCTCTTTATTGGCGTGGTGTTGTATTTTCCGAAAGGGATGTGGGAAATTTCAGGAAAAATCAAATCACTGGTGATGCATCGCGGAAAAAAGACCCCTTTGACCAAGGAAAGATTTACTTAAGGACGGTGAAGTTCATATGAATGGATCGATTTTATACGTCGAAGGGGTGACGGTCAGTTTCGACGGATTCAAGGCCCTGCATGACCTGAATTTTGTGATGGCGCCTGGCGAGTTGCGCGTCGTTATCGGGCCAAACGGTGCGGGAAAAACCACCCTGCTTGACGTCATTTGCGGAAAAGTGAAACCGACGCTGGGCCGCGTGGTTTTTGAGCAATATACTGACCTGCTTCCACTGCACGAAGACGCCATCTCCAATCTGGGGATCGGCCGTAAATTTCAGGCCCCCACGGTATACACCAGCCTCACAGTGTTTGAAAACCTCGAACTCTCGCTCAAACGCAAAAAAGGCGTGTTTAGCGCCCTCTTTAACCGGCTTACCGTCAATCAGCAGGAAAAGATTCACGACACACTCGACACCATCGGACTGTTTGAAAAACAACATGACATCGCGGGCCTGCTTTCACACGGCGAAAAACAGTGGCTGGAGATCGGCATGGTCATGATGCAGGAACCCAAGGTGATGCTCGTGGATGAGCCGGTCGCCGGCATGACCGATCACGAAACGGAAAAAACAGGGGCCCTGCTGGAGAAAATATCCAAAGAACGGTCGGTGCTGGTCATCGAACACGACATGGCTTTTGTCCGCCAAATCGCCCAAAAAGTGACCGTGCTGCATGAGGGGACCGTACTGTTTGAAGGCACGGTGGACGAGGTACAAAATCACGAAAAAGTCAAAGAGGTCTATCTTGGCCGGGGAGATCACTAGACGTGCTCAAAGTTGAAAAGCTCAATGTGGCCTACGGTGAAAGCCTCATTTTGCGGGACGTGGACATGAGCGTCTCCGAAGGCGAAGCGGTTTGTCTTTTGGGACGGAACGGGGTCGGGAAAACCACCCTCTTAAAAAGCATTATGGGACTGCTGAAACCAACATCCGGTCAGGTCTTTTTTGAAGGGGATGATTTTACACAACGGCGGCCCGACGTCCGTGCACAACGCGGCATCGGTTATGTCCCGCAAGGCCGGGAGATTTTTCCGCAGTTGTCTGTCCGGGATAATTTGATCTTGGGACTTGCGGCAAGAGGACAGGCCTTCGACACCGTGCCGGATCAGGTGTACGAACTTTTTCCCGCATTGAAAGACCTGCTTCACAGAAAGGGCGGCGACTTGAGCGGCGGACAGCAGCAGCAGTTGGCCATCGCCCGCATTTTACTGACACGTCCGAAACTCTTGTTGCTGGACGAGCCGACGGAAGGCATCCAGCCTTCAATCATTGATGAAATCGAAGACGCCATTCACAAAATCAAGGCCACCGGCGTGGCCATTTTATTGGTCGAGCAATATTTACAATTTGCATGGCGGCTCGCGGATCATTATTATGTCATGGAAAAAGGCAGCATTATTTCAAAAGGCAGCACAAAAGATTTAAGCGAAGAAGCGGTGCAACAACATTTAACAGTATAGGATTCATTGCATGACATCCAAAACATATTCGATGCATAAGGAGGACGATAAACAGCAATGCCGGTACTTCCAGACCTGTCCGACGAAGAAATATTAGCCATTGCAGAACCATTAATGCAGAACATCATCGCAGGCACCACCGAAGTCAACTACGAAAAACACACCCGTGATTTTACGGAAGACCTTAAAGGCTATGTCACAAAAGAAGCTTTTGAGGAACAAGTTGCCTTGCTGCAAAACAAACTGGGCCATTTTTCAGAAAAAAAATTTGTCGATATTTTTCGAAAAAAAGAAAAGGTCAGCATTCTCTGGAAACAAACCCTGAGCAAAACAGAGGATGAATTTATGAATGAGCTCACCCTCATAGAACAGGATGGACGCTATCGGGTTGCCAATACCTTTATTTATTAGGGCTCAAATACTTTGGCCAATTCAAATCATACAGCATCAATGAATTAAACGACTTTGATATAAAAACAACAAGAAACGATCTAGGAGCACCCAATGCACCTCACACCACGTGAACAAGACAAACTCATGATCTATTTGGCCGGGCAGCTTGCGCGCGATCGGAAGGCGCGCGGACTCAAACTCAATCATCCCGAGGCCGTCGCGCTCATCACGGCGGAAGTGTTGGAGAAAATCCGGGAAGGCATGACTGTTTCGGATCTCATGAGCTATGGCGCACAGATTCTGACGCGAGACGATGTGATGGAAGGCATCCCGGAAATGATTCACGAAGTACAGGTCGAAGGCACGTTTCCGGACGGCACCAAATTGGTCACCATTCACGATCCGATTAAATAAGGGTAGCTTCCCCCTTTAACAAAGGGGGAAGCTACAACATTTTTTAGGAGATAAAAGATGATTCCTGGCGAATATTTTTTAGGAGAAGGTGAAATCACCGCGAACGTGGGCCGCGAAACAATTGAGATCACTGTGGCGAACACCGGCGACCGGCCCGTACAGGTCGGCTCGCATTTTCATTTTTTTGAGGCCAACCGGGCGCTGGCTTTCGACCGGAAGACATCTTTCGGGATGCGCTTGAATATTCCCTCCGGCACTGCCGTGCGTTTCGAGCCAGGAGAGCTTAAACGGGTGACCCTCGTCGCCCTCGGCGGCGCGAAAAAAGTCTTCGGACTCAATGGACTCACCGACGGAGAGACCACAAGTTTTGAACGGGAAGCGGCTTTAAATCGTGCGGCTGAAAACTCATTTAAAACGGAGGCGCCATGAGCTTGAAGATCACGCGCCGGGCCTATGCAGACATGTTCGGCCCGACGACCGGCGACCGCGTGCGGCTCGCCGACACCGACCTCATCATTGAAGTCGAAAAAGATTTCACCCACTACGGTGACGAGAGCAAGTTCGGCGGCGGCAAGGTCCTGCGCGACGGCATGGGACAGGCCACCCACGGCACATCAGCGGACGGTATTCTCGACCTTGTCATCACCAACGCCCTCGTACTCGATCACAGCGGCATCTTTAAAGCCGACATCGGCATCCGGGACGGACGCATCACGGGCATCGGAAAATCGGGCAATCCCGACATTATGAACGGCGTGACCTCCGGCATGGTGGTTGGCGCGGGCACGGAAGCCATTGCCGGGGAAGGCATGATTCTCACGGCGGGCGGCATCGACAACCACATTCACTTTATTTGCCCGCAGCAAATCGACGAGGCGCTCACCTCCGGCGTCACGACGATGATCGGCGGCGGCACCGGCCCGGCAACGGGGACGAATGCCACGACCTGCACGCCCGGCGTGTGGAACATCGGCAAAATGCTGCAAGCCGCGGACGGCTTTCCGATCAACCTGGGCTTTTTAGGCAAGGGCAACAGCGCGAGCGAAGCGGCCCTGGATGAGCAAGTCCTCGCCGGTGCGCTCGGACTCAAACTGCACGAAGACTGGGGCAGCACGCCCGCCGCCATCGATACCGCGCTGACGGTCGCCGACCGTTTTGATGTCCAGGTCGCCATTCACACCGACACCCTGAATGAAGCCGGTTTCGTCGAAACCACAATAGAGGCCTTTAAAGGCCGAACGATTCACACCTATCACACGGAAGGCGCAGGCGGCGGCCACGCCCCCGACATCATCCGGCTTTGCGGTGAAGCCAATGTGCTGCCGGGATCGACCAATCCGACACGGCCCTTTACCATCAACACCATTGACGAACACCTCGACATGCTCATGGTCTGCCATCATTTGAATCCTTCGCTGCCGGAAGACGTGGCCTTCGCGGATTCCCGCATTCGCCCGGAAACAATTGCGGCGGAAGACATCCTGCACGACATCGGCGCCTTTTCGGTCATGGCCTCGGATTCACAAGCGATGGGACGGGTGGGTGAAGTCATTATCCGGACCTGGCAAACCGCCGATAAAATGCGAAAGCAGCGCGGACGGCTTGGCGAAGAAAGCGGCGAGAATGACAACCTTCGCGCCCGGCGTTACGTCGCGAAATACACCATCAACCCCGCCATCGCCCACGGCATTGCCCATGAAGTCGGCTCCGTCGAAGTCGGAAAACTTGCTGATCTCGTGTTGTGGAAACCCGCCTTTTTCGGGGTCAAACCGGAATTGGTCATCAAAGGTGGCATGATTCTCAGTGCGGCGATGGGTGATCCCAACGCCTCGATCCCCACGCCCCAGCCCGTGCGCTACCGGCCGATGTTCGGGGCCTTTGGCGGCGTGCCCTTTGAAAACGCACTGACCTTTGTTTCACAGGCCGGGCTGGATGCGAATATCCAGGAAACATTTCAGTTGAGAAAAAAGCTCGCCGCCGTCAAAAACTGCCGCAACATCGGCAAGAGCAACATGATATTAAACGCCGCCCTGCCCCGCATGGAAGTCAACCCCGAAACCTACGAAGTGAAGGCGGACGGCGTGATTTTAAAATGCGAACCGGCTGAAATTCTGGCGATGGCTCAGCGCTATTTTCTCTTTTAGGGATTAATGACTGACATTCATCTTTCAAGCCGTACGCTGCTTTCTCTTTTACAATGGTGCGATTCCTTATTCCCCAGCGGGGCTTTTTCCCATTCTTTTGGACTGGAATCGGCCGTGCAATTCGGAACGGTCAACAACGAAACGGAACTTTCCGATTGGATTCGCGCCAGGCTGCATCACCAGGTTTTTCCCTGCGACCTCGTCTTGGTGAGACAGGCTTTTGAAGCGAGCGTAAAACACGACCTTGAGCGGATTCAAGCCATTGATGAAACCGCCTATGCCATGCGTCTGGCCAAGGAAGTTCGGGAAGGAGGGAAAATGATTGCCTCCCGTTTGCTTCAAACCGCAGCGGAATTAACCCCCAATCCCTGGACACGGTCGTGTCAGGTGCTTTTCACATCGGGACAACTCAAGGGCGACCCCGCTGTGGCCTTTGGCATCACGGCGTGCGGCGGAGGGATTCCCGTTGATGCCGCCTGTCTGGGTTATGTTTATCTGTTTATTTCGGGGCAGGTGTCTGCCGCACTGCGTTTGATATCGATAGGACAACAGGCCGGGCAGCGCATCATTCACAACTCGCTCACTTGGGCGGATGAGGCTTTGCGTGAAGATCAGGAAACCGTCGTCTTAAACCCTGAACCCATGACCTTTATGCCTGCCGCTGAAATTGGAACGATGCAGCATGAGACCCATACGGTCCGCTTATTTCAATCATAGGAGAATCCAACATGAACAGAGCCATTCGTTTTGGTATTGGCGGCCCGGTCGGCTCGGGAAAAACCGCCCTTACTGAAAAACTGTGCCTCGCATTACGAAACCGGATCGATCTCGCGGTCGTCACCAACGACATATTCACACAGGAAGATGCGGAATTTCTCATCCATGCGGGGGCCCTTGAGAAAGACCGGATCATCGGCGTCGAAACGGGCGGCTGTCCCCACACGGCCATCCGGGAAGATGCCTCCGGAAATTTACACGCGATTGATCAACTCACTTCAACATTTCCAAATTTGGCGCTTCTGTTTATCGAAAGCGGCGGAGACAACCTTGCGGCGACCTTCAGCCCTGAACTGGTTGATCGCACAATCTATGTTATCGATGTTGCGGCGGGAGATAAAATCCCCCGAAAAGGTGGACCAGGCATTACACGCTCCGACCTGCTTGTGATTAATAAAATCGATCTTGCGCCCCATGTCGGGGCCGACTTGAAGGTCATGGAACGCGACGCCTTACACATGCGGGGCGACTTGCCCTTTGTTTTCACCAATCTAAAAACGAAAGCAGGGCTCCCCGAAGTCGTGCACTGGATAGAACAACAAATGAAAGCGCTTTCTGCCTGACCGGCCTCGTTGCCTCAGCTATTCCCTGAGACAGGGATTCGTCTTTTTTCGAAAAGTGAGGATTGGCGTCGACGAATATCGTCATAACCGCTTTCTTTCAAAATCACCGTAAAAAAGAACACCAGCGTATCCTATCCTTTTCGGGCATCCACCATTTTCACGCGGATCGTTCAAACCATATTCAGCGCCTCATCCGTCCATATAAATTTAAATATTAAAAAGCCTGACCATGGCCCGTGGCCTTGAGGATTTCCGCATCGAAGCCTTGGCCGCAACATCTCGCCAGTTGACCGTCAATCACCACAGCCGGGACGGATTGGACGCCAAGTTGCTTTGCCTTTTTTAAACCATCCGCTTGATTCGTATCCAGGACTATGATCTCGCAGGACGGACAGGCCATGCGGCGTAGCTGTGAGACCGCCTCCTCACAAACCGGGCATCCCGCGCTTAAGAGTTCAATTTTTCGTTGCGGCTTCATCGTTCTCCTCCTTGTTTTTTTTAATGATGGCCTAATTAACATGGGTCTTTATCTGAAGAAGATACAGGCTGTACCCATGTCTGGAGTCAAGACCTTTAAACAAAAAAATCGAAAAAAACAAAAAAAGGGGCTTGACTCTATACTTAAGTACGGGGTTTATGGTGGGATTCAGGAGGTGAACAATGAAGCCCTTAAGCATTGGTCAGCTGGCTAAAATATCCCAGGTCAATATCGAGACCGTGCGTTATTATGAACGGCGGGGGCTGATCCCCAAGGCGCCGAGGCGGACATCGGGTTATCGGGAATTTTCCGAAAAAGATGTGGACCGGATTCGTTTCATCAAACACGCAAAAGCCCTGGGATTTACCTTGAAGGAGGTGGCCGAACTGCTCGCGCTCAAGGTGGAACCGGAGGCGACCTGCGGCGACATTACACAACGCATCGATGTAAAGCTTGCCGATGTGGAAGCAAAAATAAATATTCTGCAACGAATGGAACTGACCCTGAGGAAATTAAAAAAGGCCTGTAGAAAACCCAGCGCACCCAGCAAGGACTGTCCGATATTGGAATCCCTGGATGCGGAGGAATAAAAACCGTGCCCAATCAACCCTCGAATAAGATGTTGATCACCGGCGTGGCGGGGTCGATCGTCGCCGCAATTTGCTGTTTTACGCCAGCATTGGTGATCCTTTTGGGCGCAGTGGGCTTGAGCGCCGCTGTGGGATATCTCGATTTTGTCCTGCTTCCCGCGCTCTTTATTTTTATCGGCATCACGGTCTACGCCCTCTGCAATCGAAGACCGGTCTGCTGTGAAGAAAACAAGTCAACGTTTCCGGGAAAAACGAAATGAAACCATCGGCCAATAAAAAGCAGGACTGCTGCGGTCAACCTTCGACAAAAAAGGACAAGGCTCTGGTCTGCCCGATGAATGGTCAACAGGGACAGCGGGTTTCATCGGACACACTGCGGCACCTCCTGAAAAAAGAGCGCGTTCACGAAATCAATCATCCCGCTTATTACTTTTGCAAAACGGCGGACTGCGACACCGTCTATTATCATCCTAAAAGCGGGCAGTGCTTTCAAAAAGCGGATCTAAGGGTCCGTGTGGGATTGAAGGAAACCACGGATCCGCTTTGGCTCTGCTATTGCTTCGACATCAGCAAAAAAATGATTGATAAAGAGATAACAGCCAGGGGCCGGTCTTCGTTTAGTGATGACATCCGAAAGGAAGTCGCCGCCGGCCATTGCAAGTGCAAGATTCTGAACCCATCGGGCCGCTGCTGCCTGGGAGAAGTGCTGGCGGCCGAAAAAGAAGCGCAAAGCCACTTTGAAGGCCGTCCATTGGATTGAGCACCAAATGGACGCGCTTTCTGCTTCATGAACCTTTCCTTTTTCAGAAATCAATTTTATGATGCTTTAAGGTTTTTCTGTAATATTGAGTTTTGATATCGTTCTATCTGTGCAAGGTATTACTAAAGCAGTGGCACTACTAAGCTGCCGTTAATCTCCTTACTTTCATTTGTTTTCGTTTTTGCTCAGCAATCCAGAGATCATACTGTACTTGCTGGTTCAGCCAACTCTCCGCGGAAGTGTCAAATGCCAAAGAAAGGCGGACGGCCATTTCCGGACTAACCCCGGCACGACCATTGAGAATCGCAGATAAAGTCTTTCGACTCACACCTAAAGCTGCTGCAACCTCAGTAATTGTAAGGCCCAACGGTTCTAGACAGAGTTCTTTTATGATCTCTCCTGGATGAGGAGGGTTATGCATCAACATCAGATCTCCTTAGTGATAATCTTCATAATTAATTTCCGATGCGTTCTTATCCCGAAATCGAAAAGTGATGCGCCAATTTCCACTGACACGAACAGCCCATACATTTGTTCTCCGGCCTTTTAATTCATGTAGATGGAGCCCCGGGAGGTCCATGTCCTTTGGACAGGCAGCTGCATTCAGGCGACCAAGTATCAAGCGTAAGCGGCCTGAATGTTTTGTCTGAATTCCGGATTTAGTTCCCTTAAGAAAAAACTTTTCAAGTCCCTTGTGTTTGAAATCAGTGATCACAAGATTTATTGTAACCTAGCCAGTAACGAGTTACAAGCGATTTATTAGGGGTCGACATCCTGCCGGACAAGAGATCATGCTTTGCATTTGAATCCGTCAACGTTTTCAGGAAATCGCGACGTGAAGGGTACTACTAATTTTGTTTTTCTGCTTAAAAATCTTCGGGGTCAGCACTGCTTCGTGTTTTCCTCG
>CALZIJ010000061.1 GCA_945787655.1 Nitrospiria bacterium
GGGGTTCAAATTCTAGTATAAGAATTGCAATTTCCGTTTTGGAAAAACTAGCTAATTCAGCGTTTTCCTTTGTTTTCACAGGAAAATCGAAGCAAAATTAGTATAAGAATTGAGGGCTCAATTTCAGAAGTGTTGACTCAAACTATTTCGATCGAATTCGTCATCGCATTCAATACGATTCGCTTCCTATCGCCATTTCTCGTCTCGCTCCATTCGATTCGGCAGCAAGCGCGTTCCATACCCTAATCCTAACCTAAAGGTATGCAATTAATGCAAACCAATATGAAGCGTTTATTGGCCTATTCGTCCATTGCCCATGCAGGGTATATTTTAATCGGATTAATTTCAGCCAGCCAAATAGGATATGCAGGCATTCTTGTATATATTGTGGGATATGTATTCATGACCCTGGGGGCCTTTACTCTGCTTATTCTGCTTTGCTCAGCCAATGTGAAGGGCGATCATATTAATGATTTCAAAGGTTTGGCCCGAACGAACCCAATGGTGGCCCTGACTTTTATTATCTTTGCGCTTTCCTTAATTGGTATCCCCCCTTCCGCAGGATTTGTCGGGAAGCTTTACCTGTTTAATGCAGCCATTCAGGGTGGTTTTTACTGGCTGGCTATTATCGGAATACTCAATAGTGCCGTCTCCCTTTATTACTATTTTCGTGTGGTTCAGGTCATGTACATGGATGAACCCAATGAACCTACAATCGTCTCATTTTCTCCCGCTATTAAAGTAGCCTTGGGGCTGACCGCCTTTTTAACACTATTTCTGGGCTTATACCCCGAACCGATTATCAAGGCCGCAATCGACTCTGTAAAAATCTTCCTTTAAAGACAGAGATTTCTTTTTCACTGAATCTATCTCCAATAGACTCACGATCCCCCATTGACGCGGGGGAAATATTTGATAATTTATACTAGGGGTGCGCATTCTAATCACATTCAATGTGTGTATCATATTGTATTAAATAAAAGACACTATTGGTCCATTATGGCGCTTGAAGGTACAATTAAAGATTTTTCTCCTTTTGATATCATGGAGTTAATCAATATTAAACAAAAAACAGGACTCCTTTTTATGACTGCTGAGTCTGGTGAAACCATTACGTTGGGATTTGATAAGAATGGTTTGGTCATGGCCCAATCCTCAGAAATGTCTGAAGATATGATGTTAGGCCGGATTTTAGTTAAATCAGGAAAGATAAGCGAGCAAGAAAGAGACAAGGCACTAGAGTTACAAAAGGGGACACTGGATAGATTGGGATATATTCTTTGTCAAAAGAAATATTGTACTGAAGAAGATATTTCTAGAAGTCTTCAAGTGCAAATAAAAAGAATATTTTATAATTTGCTCCACTGGAAAGAAGGGATATATATTTTTGAGCCTAGAGATTCTATTGATTATTTCCACGAATTTGTAAAGCCGGTCTATGTGAAACCCATGAGTATTAAAGGTTTACTCATGGAAGGGGCTTTAATGATTGATGAATGGCCGAGAATTGAAAAAGTAATTAAGTCCCTGAACAATTGTTATAAAAAGCTGCCCCTTCCGGAAATGGATGACGATAATGAAGTGGATGAGTTTGATTTTTTTGGAAATGAAGAACCTGAGGGAAATCAAAAAAAATTAAATTCTACTGAGAAGATCATCTATGAACTACTAGACGGGGAAAAAACGATTAAAGAAATCGTAGAGTATACCTTATTATCTGAATTTGTCGTCTGTAAAACGATATACGATTTATTTCATAAAAAGTTAGTAGAAGAAGTCGGTTCGAAAAATAATAAAGTTACAGATAGATCTGTGGATACAAGAAAAAATAATGAAGAAAGTATTAATGAAGATTGGGAGGCCGCGAAGCAATTAATACCTGAAGCATTCCCAGAAGCGATTGTTATAGAACTGGGCATTTTGAATAAAAAGGATAAAATATTACAGGGGAAAACCGATATTTCATTATGGAAAAGACCTATTACAGAATTAATGGAAAATATAGAGCAATTTGATATCGAAAATAAAAAAGGAGCATTTGAAACCGTAGAAGGGCACATTGGAATGGCATTATTTTGGAGTAAAAAGAAGGACTTCACACTATTTGTTGTCTCTTATTTAGAAGATGAAAGTGAAACGTCCCGGTTTAGGGCCCATATTGCGACGGTGAGCAGGAATATTTTAAATTAATAATGAATGAAGCTATCCATGAAAATTGCCAAAAAGCATTAATCAGCCTTAAAAAAGCTTTGGCCTGTGGCGTAATTGATCTAAAGAAAAAAGAATTTATTCACCTTTCAACAGAATCCCAGTTTTCTAAAAATAAAGAAAATGAAATAAGCGCAAAACTACTGGACGTCATCAATGGAGGTGGAAGAACTCTATTGTTTGAAATGGCAAGGAAACATTTTAAAGTAAATGATGGACAATCAGTAATTGAAAAGGAAGTTCAATTTTCTTTTGGGCAGTGGTATTATTTTGGAAAAACGATAAAAAATAGAAAATACATGGTTGTCTTGATAACGGGTGAGAAAATAAATATAGGGATGGCGTGGGTTCGTTTAAAGTCAATTATCCCCACGATGGAGAACATCTTAAAATAGCCAAGCGGCGGTCAGTGTTTGGGTTGCACCCAAGAATAAAAAAAGGCCTCAACAAGAGGCCTTTTTTAGTAATTTGACGGATTAGTAACAACGTGAGTAACCGCAATGGTTACACTTTTCACACCCTTCTCCAAAAATGAGTTCACAGCCACAATCGGGACAAGGAAAAACCATTTTTTTAGTTTCGACAATCAGGTCTTCGGCCACCGCGGTTGCTGAACCGGATTCTGTATCACGGTATTCTTCTGAAACCTTGGTTTCTAAAGATTGGTTGAAAATTTTGGCAATGGCATCTGAACAGGAAAGAACCTTTTCAGGCCCTACGCCAAAAGGTTTGTTGCAACGAATACCAATCAGTTGTTTGACGATATCTCGTGGTGTTACCCCTGCTCGCATGCAGAGTGAAATGAGCCGGCCAATGGCTTCGTTAAACGAACCCTCGCACCCTCCTGCCTTGCCCATGGTTGCAAAGGCTTCAAAGGGCTTCCCTTCTTCTTTATCCTGATTGACGGTGAGATATAAGTCCCCACAGGAAGTTTGCTTTCGTGTTGTCGTTCCCAGCATGACATCAGGCCGGGGACGAGGCGTTACAATAGGAAAATGTTCTGTTTTTTCTTGGGATGAAGGGATATTGGATGAGGGTTTTTCTTTGTCTTTTGTTGATTTCCCGACATTTAAAACCTGGTCCGGCCGACAGCCATCTCGATAGACAGTGATTCCTTTACAGTTCAGTCGATAGGCCAAGAGGTAAGCCTCTTTAATCTCCGCAGCCGTGGCCTCTGTAGGTAAATTAATGGTTTTGCTGACCGCGGAGTCGGAATATTCCTGAAAGGCGGCTTGCATTCGAACATGCCACTCCGGTGAAATCCCATGAGAAGTGACAAAAATTTCCTGCCAGTAATTCGGAACCTGGTCAATGCCTTGTACCGATCCATTATTCGCCACAATTTTGTCCAGCAGATCCTCACTATAAAATTTCTCTCGTTTGGCGACCTCTAGAAAATAATCGAGGACATAAGGCAGGTGGTCTCCGTCCATGACATTTTTATACCAAATCAGTGAAAATTCTGGTTCACAGCCGCCTGAGGTATCCGCAATCATAGAAATTGTACCGGTTGGGGCCACCGTGGTGAGATAAGAATTACGAAGCCGTTGCCCTTGCTGTTGATGTCGAGAGCCTTCCCAATACTCGTAAACACCTCTGGCTTCGGCCAGTTTAGAGGACTCATCTGAGGCCATTTTATGAATAAACCCCATGACGGTACGGGCCATTTCAACTCCGTTTTTGGAATTATAGGCAATCCCGAGTTTAAAGAGCATTCTGGCGAAACCCATTACGCCCAATCCGATTTTTCGGTTGGCGCGTGTAATTTTTTCAATTTCCTCAATGGGGTAACGATTCATATCGAGGACATTGTCTAAAAAGTGTACTGAAGACCGGATTGTTTCTTCCAGAGCCGGCCAATCAATCTGATACTGCCCATCGACCTTTTTAAGATGACGATCCAAAACAATACTTCCCAGAGTGCAGCTTTCATAGGGCAGAAGTGGCTGCTCTCCACAGGGGTTGGTGGCTTCCATATCTGCAATGTGGGGTGTGGGATTGGTTCGGTTGGTCGCGTCAATAAAAAAGAGGCCGGGTTCCCCTGTTTGCCAGGCTTGTTCTGCAATTTTGTCCATGACTTCCCTGGCGGAGATTTTTTTAACCGAAGTCCCGGTTCTGGGAGAAATAAGTTCGTAGTCCCCTCCTTTTTTATAGGCCTCCATAAATTGATCGGTCAGCGCAACGGAAATGTTAAAATTGGTGACTTCCGATGTGTCGGATTTACAGGACACGAATTCGAGAATATCGGGATGATCTACCCGTAAAATCCCCATATTGGCGCCGCGTCGGGTTCCGCCCTGTTTAACCGCTTCTGTTGCATGATTAAAAACTTTCATGAAAGAAATGGGGCCTGAAGCTACGCCGCCCGTGGATTGTACGCGGTCATCTTTAGGTCTTAATCTCGAAAAAGAAAACCCCGTGCCGCCACCGGATTTATGAATGATTGCGGCTTGTTTCACCGTTTCAAAAATGGATTCCATTGAATCTGCGACAGGCAGCACAAAGCAGGCGGAAAGCTGCTGCAAATCCCGCCCGGCATTCATTAAGGTGGGAGAATTTGGCAAAAAATTTAAATTGGACATCAAATCATAAAACTGATCTTCGGTATCTTGTATGTCGGCATTTTTGTCATAGATAAGATCCGCTTGTGCAATATTATGGGCGACACGGCGAAAAAGATCGGCAGGCGTTTCAATGACATTCCCGTCAAGGTCTTTGACAAGGTATCTTTTCTCCAAAACACGTTGGGCATTTGTAGAAATTTCCAACCCGGTATCCTTGGATTTTTTTGATTTACTGGTCGTCCGAACTGCCTGTGCCCGTCCATTTTGGCGAATGCCCGACATATTATCTGTCCTCCCTTGTCTATAGTTTTAAAATCCGATGATATCCTGAAGACCGATGAAGTGTTGATCATCACTTCGAGTATGTTAAATCTATAAAAGAATATCGCTCGATTGTCAAGGTCAAATCTACCATATATAGTAGTATTTTGAAATAAAAATCACATGATGTTGTGGAGTCTTTGAATATAACTTGTGGAAAAGATGTGGAAGAAAATCCTATTCCACGCGAAAATAAAGGAGTTTTGTCTGTATCCCGTTTCTGAGGATAATGGCCCTTGTAGTTTTTCTTGTATTATTGACTTGGCCATTTGAAACAAGAGAAAAATACTGACTGCGGATGGTGAACCAATTAATCCGGTCATCTGTCCGTATTCGGCCGTCCACATCTGCGGGGAGTTCATTCTTAAAGTCTTGGCCATTGGCTTGCTCAAAAGGTCTTTTTTCGATAATGCGCCGTGCCTCGGTTTCATCAATCCCGTCATCAATGCTCTGAAGGACAAGGGGGTCTGCGGTATTCACATTAAGTTTTCCTGCGCCATAAACGGTAAGGTAAGGCGAGATGATGTTGTATATTTCAGGGGTAATGCCCCGCACCATGCGAAGCTCACTCAAGGTGGTCATCCGGTCATTTTTTGCGGAATACCCCGGATCAAGCGCTTGATAGCTCGGAGTTTCCGCGCCAAAAGGAAGGGGTTCATCATCGGAATCAATCCAGTCGATGATGGAATCGACCAGGTCCGGATTAACTTGCAGGAGCGTAAACAGGCGAAGCAGCTGGTCTTTTCTTTCCGGGGCAACGGTTTGACGTCCTGCATTTTCACGGATTAAAAAATTCAGATTAATTTTACGTTCTTCATCGACAATGAACCCGCTGAGCGAGCCATCGCCCAGAGGATATTCCGGTATGGGTGCGGCCCAAAGTTCATTTAATGCATCATAGGTGGAACTATTTTTTGCATCATCGATCAAAAGGGCCTCTCCGGCCGAGATTCCGGAACGGGACAAGTAGTAGGCCTTCAAGTCATCCCGAAAATTTCCTGCGGCGCGCAGGTCTGCTCTGATTTGAAAGTCCGTCTCGAAAATGATGACCACTAACAAAAAAACGATTAACAGGCTCAGCAGCAGGGCGAACCCTTTTTCATTTTTGACAGGTGAGATCAAGTCCCTTCCCGTATTAAGAGGCGGCCTTTTCATAAGAAAGGACAAGAAAGGTGACATCCAGCAAGTCCGGATTGGAAAATTGGGTTTTCATTGAAAGCCGCTTAATCCGCAAGGGATGCGGTCCATTTTCAAGCGCCGCAAGAAAGGGAATAATTTGAGCCAGTGTCACCTTCTCCACCTTCACTTCAACCGGAACTTCCCGGTAACGGGATTGATGGGATTGGGGGGTCAAGGGACGAATAAAGGCGATATTTTTTTTAATCTGGTTCTTCGCCGCATTTTCTTCAAGGAAAGACAGGGGTGAAAAATTCCCCTCCACAGGCAGACTTTTCTCCAGGGAGTCAATGGTGCCGGAGATTAAATGATATTCCTGAGTGAGTTTTAAGAGTTCACTGAGCTCGCGCTCTTTTCTCGGAATCAATCGATCAAGCTGTGACATCCGGTGAATTGCAGGATCGACCAGCATGAAATAAACAATGAGCGAAAGGGCGATGAGTCCCCCGCCGCCCAGCATCCATTTCTCCCGCGTCGAGAGCCGGATTAAGAATTGATCCACGCGATTAAGAAGCCCGGTTTTTTCCACTTTTTCCCTTTTGAAGTACACTCATTTTGATGCGAAACCGCACGTGTTTTTGATTCGCAGCGGCCTTGGCATCGCTGACTTCGACTTGTTGAAACTGGTTTGCGGAAAGCAAGCCGCTGCGCACCCGATCGACTGATTCAAAAGAATCGGTTTGGGCTTGAATACGGACGGTGCCGCCGTCAATGACCAAATTAATGACATCGATTTTAACGCCATCCGGGATTGCTTCTGTAATTTCTTTCAAAACCGTGAGTGGACTGCTTTCATGAATGCCAAAAAACTCCCCGGTTTTTTTACGTTCATTGATGGCGGCCCGTGTTTGTTCGACTTCGTTGACGACATTACGGGTATTTGGAAAGCTTTGGGTAAAGGCCTGCCGGAGTGCGGTTTTAATCGTATGATACTGTTTTTCTTTTTTTTGATGGTGCATGTAAAGGTCAGCCCCCATTAAGCCAAGCAGCAGGAGCAAAATAAGGCTGAAACTGACAAAGCGGTGGCGTCGTTCTATTGTTTCTTTCCCAAAAACAAATTCCCCCTGCCGGAAGTTAATGAATGGACCAGCGCTGTCCTGAACCGCAAGCCCTAACGACAAGGCATGGTTTTTTGAAATCGATTCGGGTGAAATACGTTCAATTCCCTGAATCTGAGCGGCCGGAGTACCCTTTTCAAAGGCGATGTGCGCCGGTTGCATTTCCAGGATTTTTGAAAGGTGGGTTTCAAGGCCCTTGAGTTGGCTGCCGCCGCCGCAGAGGTGAAAAAAACGGCGGGCACTATTTGGTGAAAGGCCGCTTGGACCTTCATCACGACGCCCATTTTGGTGTGAATTGAGAATGCGAAGGCTTTTTTCGATTTCGATGACGATTTGGGAAACAGCCGATTCTATCGCTTCAAGAGCGGGGGTGTCTTCCGTGTCGCCGGGCCGGGCTGTCCCCAGGTCAATTTCTTTCTTCTTTTTTTCTGCATCTGCCTTGGAAAGGGCAAGTGCGGCCGCAAGTTGTTCGGTGATGAGATGTCCTCCGAGGGGAAGGGTTCGGACCCAGTTTAAGTGCCTGCCTCGAAGGTGACACAGATTGGTCCGTTTCGCCCCAATATCAATAATGAGTGTTTCATGGGTCTCATCCGTTCCTGCGGGCAGAAAATATTGTGCAAAAGAATAGAGCGCCAGAGGGTTTGTCCCGATCCAGGCCGGATCAATCCCGATAGATTGTAATTGATTTAAAAGACCAATTAAGGTGGTGTTGGGTGTCGCGGCGACCAGCAGAGTGGTGCTTTTGTCTTGTGGAACTCCTGAAGCCGAAGCGCGGTTTTTTGAAAGGTTTAATACCATGTAATCGAGGGAGACGGTATCCAGCTCGAAAGGCAGTTCACTCTCTGCCTCAAATGAAATAATCTGGTCGATTTTTTTAAGGTCGGTGAACGGAAGCGTAATTTCCCTGATTGAAACCAGGTCTCCGGGAATGGACAGGGCAATAAGATCCCCTTTTTGGAGATCTCCTTCCGACACCAGTGTGGTTAAGGCCTGGATCTGACCTTTCGTTAATAACGCGGGGTTTGTTTTTTCATCGTTCTGCGGCACATCGATTTCAAAATGATCCAGCAGCCGCAAACCCCGAAGGGTTTTGGCAAAGCGGACGCCTTTAATGGAAGATGCGCCGATGTCCAGTCCGAGTAATGTTTGTTTCATTGGTCTATTATTTCCTAAAACCCAAGACGAACCGCTTTACCGTTCATTGAAAGCTGAGGTGCACTCAGTGGTCCGTTCATCCGGATTCTCAAGGGTTCTCGTCCATTGTACCCTTGTATGAAAAGGCCTGCCATCTCTTTCAGGGATCCTTTGGGGATCGCCCGAAGAGACAGGGTAAGCAGGCTGTTTTCAGGGGGGGTACGAAAAAGGAGAATTCCGCTGTCACTTTCCAGGTCGGCCAGGTCTCCCTGTGCAGAAAGTGTCTCAATCACAGCCCGCCCTTCTTTCCAAAACAACTGGCCGTTTATGGATGAAAAAGTGACTTCTCCGATTGGAAGCGCTTTCCCGGCAAATTCACTTAAACGGCCTTCTTCAATCGTAAAGATAAGTTTCCCTGTCCCTTCCAGTATATCCTGATTTACCCACTCACTTTCTCCTTTTATCAAAAAGGTTCCGGAAAGCCCGGTTTCTTTAATTGTAAGCCGGGCTTCCGTTAACGTGAGGGCAAAATGAGGCTGATGGTCTTTTTCATGCAGGGTGAGCATGCCCGGAAGTGTGCCGATACTCGATTCGATCACGAAGCGGATTCGTGCTTCCTGTTGAAATAACAGCGGTAAAGGAGAAAGTGATGCCGTAAGCGATTGGATATTCAGGTCAACAGACCCAGCGCCTTCAAGCCCCAGAATATGTTTTGGACAGGTGGTGCGAATGCCATTCCAGAACACCTTAACCGGAAAGCCGTAACGGCTGTCCTTCAATGTCAGCAGGCAAGGGGTATTGGCTTCTATTTGACGGATCATTTTTTTTTCCATCAAATCGAAAGGAAAAGTCAGCACCATAAAAAAAACAAAGGTCACCAGGCCAAAGAGGACATAAAAGAGAAGGCGGAATAATTTTTCTTTTTGGAATTTCACGTATACGCCCAGCCTTATCGGATCGGAATATCTACCCAGGTTTTAAATGGGTAGGCCTCTTTGTTTTCTTTTTGAAGAACCAATTCAATTTCAACCGCGAGGGGCGGTTTTTGACTTTTGTTATCCGCGTCCCAGTGGTCTTGCCAAGCTTCCCCTGCTTTTTCGAGGTAACGGAAGCCCAGCCCTTCGACAGGGCCGCCAAGTTCATTGATCACAGCCTGTCCGTTGGAAAGCTGCAGTTCCTGAATCAACACATTATCTTGCAGTGAATAACGGACAACCGCTTCATCAGATCCCGGGGAATTTATTCCGATGCTTCGATGGGAAACGGTGCTGAATACCAGGGTATCATTGGGATAAGTGTTGTTTCCAGAGAGCCGTTCTCCGTCTTCTCCTCTAAATACAAGGGTGTTCCCGGCACCCGAAGTGCCAGGAGGACTGATTTTTTTATAAACCATGCTGAGATCGTTTGAGAGGTAGTACATCCCCAGCCGGGCGATACGGTAGCGGTCGGCCTCTTTTTCTACATGCTGGCTGCCCTGATGGACATTACTGAACGTTCCGTAAATCAGGATAAAGATCAGGGATAAAATCCCCAAAGAAATCATGATTTCCAAAAGGGTAAACCCGCGGATGTTTTTAATGGGCATCAAGCGATTGGCTTTTATTGGGATCATGATCCACTTCCCGACCCGCGGCGGCCTGGCCTTGTTTTATCGTCAAAAAGATAAGTTGTGACACTAATGTTTTCTTTCTGATCGTTATTCTTCCATATAATTTCAAGGAACATTTCCCGGACTTCTTCAAAGGGGGTTTGTACAACATTTTTCCGCCAGCGATAAAGAGGATATTCGTTTCCAAAATCCCCTTCAGATTCACCGAGATCCGGAAAACCACTAATTGAGATTTCCGTGATTTTTTGCCGGGCGAGCAGGGTGGCTTCAATGGTATGACGGCTTTTAGCGGCCAGGGCAATACTCCGATTACGGAGACCGAGTAAAATGACCAGGGAAATGGACAGCACTGAAAGCGCCACCATGATTTCAATCAGGGTAAATCCTTTTTTCTCCCGACTCAAAGGACGGCGGCTAAAGCGGGCTGCGTTCATACTTGTCCACATATTGATCGAATATTTTGACCCGGCCGGTTAAGCTGTTGACCATGAGCGTCCAGGTCTGTTCGTTGTCTTTTAAGTGAATCACTGTTTTTTCAACACCCAGGGGGAAAAACTCGGTAAAGGTTTCCCCATCACTCACTTTGCCGTGACGGGGGGTGACGACGTCTTCAAAGTAAAGCCCTTTGGGGAGTTTCCGGTCATTCACCAGCGAACTGGAAAATGCCACAAACTCCCGGCCTTGCAACACTTTAACCGAATAGGCATTCTCTTCCAGATGATAATGCAGCCGGAAGACTTGTTTGGTGGATGATGACTCTTCTGCAAGGTGTTGGATCAAACGGGCCAAGTGCCGTGTCGCCCCTTTCCCTTTATTGATGCCAAAGGCGGAAAGCTTGGGAAAAACCATTAAGGCTGTGATGCCTAAAATGGTAATGATAATCACCAGCTCAAGCAGGGTAAATCCGGCATTCCGGCGTGTTGGTCTTTTAATTAAGGTTCCAGCTTTCAATATCGGCGTCATCACCTTCTCCGCCTGGTTCATCGTCTGCGCCATAGGATACCAGGTCATATTCCCCGTTTGACCCGGGGCTGACATAGGCAAAGGGATTTCCCCAGGCGTCGTTTGGCACTTTGGATAGATATCCCCCTTCTTTCCAGTTTTTAGGAATGACACCCACGGTGGGAACATCCACCAGCGCTTCCAGCCCTTGTTCCGTACTGGGGTAAATCCCATTGTCGAGTTTGTACAACTGGAGTGCGCCTTCGATATTTTTCATTTGTGCCTTGGTTGACACCCGACGTGCCTGATCTGTGCGTCCGACCATTTTAGGGGCAACCAGCGCAATTAAAATCGCCAGAATGGTCACAACGACCATAATTTCAATCAAGGTAAATCCACGTTCGGACGACCGTCGTCGTTTCCTCTTTTTATTCTGTTTGTTATTCATCACGTTTATCATCCTTATCCTACCATTTGACTCACTTCAAAGATCGGCAATAAAATGGCGAGTACAATAAAAAGGATCGCAAAGCCCATCCCAAAAATCATCAGCGGTCCCAATAGTGAGGTCATCCCGGTGACCACGGTTTCCACTTCGCTGTCATAAGCCTCAGACACTTTTTGCAGCATGTTTTCAAGCGTTCCACTTTTTTCTCCGATGCTGATCATGTGCGTTACCAGAGGTGGAAAAAGCCCGCTCCGCCGAAGAGGGTCGGCGATGGCTTCCCCTTCCCGAATATTTCCGCGTGCTTCCTGGATGGTTTCTTCCAGCACCTTGTTGCCCACAACTTCTTGAACAATTTCCAAGGCTTTTAAAAGTTGCACCCCGCTGGCCAGTAGTGTGGCTAAGGTTTTTGTAAAGCGGGAAATGGCGACCATTTTGACGACTCGTCCAATCAGAGGCAGTGTCAGGGAAACCCGGTCATATTTTTCCCGCCCTTCAGGGGTCTGAATATGCCGTTTTAAATAGAATACCCCCACAGCGATGAGTAAAAAAATGAGCCAAGCATAACTTTGAATAAAATTGCTGATCGAGAGCAAAATAATCGTAGGCAGTGGCAGCGCCTGATTCAGATCATCAAAGATGGTCGTGACTTTTGGCACAACATAGGCAATGAGAAACAGGAGAATCAACAAGCTGACCCCCATCATTAAAATAGGGTAGGTCATCATTGAAAATATTTTTCTCCGCAAGCGGACCTGATTTTCAAGATAGTCCGCCAGCCGCAGCAGGATTTGGTCCAAAGCGCCGCTGGCCTCACCCGCGCGCACCATTTGGCAGTAGAGGGTTGAAAAAATTTTGGGATGGCGGCTGAGTGCGTCGGCCAATGTACTCCCCTCTTTGACTCCCTCCCGGACATCCACCCAGATTTTTTTTGCGGCCTTGTTCTCGGTTTGATCGATCAGAGCGGCCAACCCTTCCATAATGGAAAGCCCGGCGCCAAGCAGAGTGGACATCTGCCGGGTGGCCAAAGCGGTATCCGAGAGGGTAATACGCTGTCCAAAAGAAAATGCTTCTCTGGCTTGAACCGCGGCAGCGGCCTTGGCGGACATGACTTCAGTGGGGAAAATCCCACTTTGGCGAAGCTTGGAGCGCGCCTGTTTGGGATTGTCGGCGTCAATGACCCCGGCTGTATTTTTCCCGCGTGGATCAAGCCCTTTGTATTCAAAAACTGCCATGCCTTAGATATTTTCCTCCTGGGTCACGCGAATGACTTCTTCTGTTGTGGTGAAGCCGCCAATCACCCGTTTTGCCCCGTCATCCCGGAGGCTGACCATGCCATGTGAGAGAGCCTTGGCCTTGATTTGTGAGGAATCCATTTTGGAAAGCACCATACTTCGGATTTCATCATCCACCCGCAGAATTTCATAAATTCCCATACGGCCTTTAAACCCTGTATTCAAACATTTGTCACAACCGGCGCCTTTAAAAAAAGTATACTGAACATTGTCCGGAAGCCCCAGTTTTTTAAACTCTTCCGGCGCCGGGGTGTAGGGGGCGCGGCAGTTTTGACAAATGCGACGAACCAGCCTTTGGGCGATGATGGCCACCACGGATGACGCCACCAGGAAGGGTTCTATCCCCATATCCAAAAGGCGGGTCACTGCTCCGGCCGAGTCATTGGTATGCAGCGTTGAAAAAACAAGGTGCCCGGTCAATGAGGCATGAATCGCGATGTTGGCCGTCTCCCCGTCCCGAATTTCCCCGATCATGATCACGTCGGGATCTTGGCGTAAAATAGAACGAAGCCCGCTGGCAAAAGTCAGGTCGATTTTGGAATTCACCTGGATTTGCCCGATGCCTTGAAGCTGATATTCGATTGGGTCTTCAATGGTGAGAATATTTTTATCCGGGGAGTTGATACGGCTGAGTGCGGAATACAAGGTGGTGGTTTTTCCGCTTCCCGTTGGTCCCGTCACCAGAATAATCCC
>CALZIJ010000062.1 GCA_945787655.1 Nitrospiria bacterium
GTGGGACTTCCCCTGGCGGTGGCTTTTGGAAAACATTTTGAGACAATCGGGTTTGATATTGATGAAAAACGTGTTGAGGCACTTGGAAAGGGCATTGATGTTACGCTGGAAGTTTCCGAAGCCGAGCTTAAAACTGTTCCCCACCTGTCCTACACTTCAAAAGTGGACGATATGCGGGCTTGTAATACCTATATCGTGACAGTTCCCACGCCAATTGATTCTTACAAACGCCCGGACCTTTCGGCGCTTCAAAAATCGTCTGAAACCGTCGGTTCAATCTTGAAAAAGGGAGATATTGTTGTCTATGAATCCACAGTTTATCCCGGTGTGACCGAGGAAGTGTGTGTGCCCATCCTGGAGAAAAAGTCAGGTCTGGTATTTAATCAGGATTTTTTTGCAGGGTATTCTCCCGAACGGATTAATCCGGGGGACAGGGAACATACAGTTGTGGATATCCTAAAAGTGGTTTCAGGGTCGACGCCTGAGACTTTGGATACTATTGATACTCTTTATGGCACAGTGATTAAAGCCGGGACGCACCGGGCGGAGTCCATCAAGGTGGCCGAAGCCGCGAAAGTGATCGAAAATACCCAGCGTGATGTCAATATTGCGCTGGTCAATGAGTTATCACTGATCTTTAACCGGCTGGGCATTGATACAGATGCTGTTTTGAAGGCCGCCGGAACCAAGTGGAATTTTTTGCCTTTTACGCCGGGTTTGGTCGGCGGCCATTGTATCGGAGTTGATCCTTACTATCTCACCCATAAAGCCCAGGAAGTCGGGTATCACCCGGAAGTCATTCTGGCTGGACGCCGCATTAATGACAATATGGGAAGTTATGTGGCCGGGCAGGTGGTGAAATTGATGACCAAGAAAAAAGTTCGTGTTGGCGGGAGTCACATTTTGATTTTGGGAATCACGTTTAAAGAAAATTGCCCGGATATCCGAAATACCCGTGTCATTGATATCGTGGAGGAATTTCAAGACTACGGCATAGATGTGGACGTATACGACCCTTGGGCGGATGTCTCTGAGGTCCAGAAGGAATACGGCCTTACCTTGGTTTCGCCACCGCGGGAGGCCTATTATGATGCTGTGGTCCTGACGGTGGGGCACAATCAATTTAAAAAATGGACCCAGGCTGATCTTGTAAAATATACCAAGCCGGCGCATGTGTTATATGATGTGAAACATGTTCTGGACCGCACGTGGGTGGACGGACGCCTGTAGCAGACTTTTAATCAGGAAGGTCGTCATTCGATCAATTAAAAGACAAGACTAAATTCAAGGATTGGAGTCAGTACATGCATTATTTGGTAACAGGCGCAGCAGGTTTTATCGGGTTTCATGTGGCAAAACGTCTTCTTGCCGCAGGCGAAACCGTAATCGGCCTGGACAGTATGAGTGATTATTATGACGTACAGCTTAAGACAGACCGTCTGAAACAGCTGGATGCCGAAGCTGGATTTCAGTTTATAAAGTGCGATCTTGCCGATCGTCCAATGATTGAACAGCTTTTTCGGGATAATGCGTTTGACCGTGTAATCCATCTTGCGGCCCAGGCCGGGGTCCGTTACAGTCTGGAAAATCCGCATGTGTATATTGACAGCAACCTCGTCGGTACCTGCCATATCCTGGAAGGATGCCGGGCGGCCGAAGTGCCGCATCTGGTGTATGCCTCGTCCAGCTCCGTTTATGGATCCAATACAAAGATGCCTTTTTCCGTTCATCACAATGTGGATCATCCCGTATCCCTCTATGCCGCGACCAAAAAAGCCAATGAACTCATGGCCCATACCTATTCCCATTTGTATCGTATTCCCACCACCGGGTTAAGATTTTTTACGGTGTACGGCCCTTGGGGACGTCCTGATATGGCGCTTTTTATTTTTACAAAAGCCATTCTGGCGGGTGAGCCGATAGACGTGTTTAATTTTGGTAAAATGCGCCGTGATTTTACCTACATTGACGATATCGTTGAGGGGATTCTGCGTGTTACGGAAAACATCCCGGTTCCCAACCCGGATTGGACTGGAGACGAGCCGGACCCCGCGACCAGCGCCGCGCCCTACAAAATATATAACATCGGCAACAACAATCCTGTTGAATTACTTGGCATGATTGAGGCTTTGGAAAAAGCATTAGGCAAGAAAGCAGAGAGAAACTTGAAACCCATCCAACCTGGAGATGTCCCCGCCACCTATGCCGATGTAGATGATTTAATCAAAGATGTGGGGTTTAAGCCTGCAACTTCGATTGAAACCGGGATCGGTAAATTTGTCGACTGGTACAAGTCCTATTATCGTATTTCCTGAAATTCTTTAAAGTGTGATGACTCAGTCCATTCAAAATCCTTTTTGATATAAAATTCATCTGTCCGTTTCTGTCCTCTAAAGACAGGAAATAAACGGCCTGTCCGCTGGTTCTATAGGCTGTGTTTCCTCTTTTCCTTCAAAATTGAGCGTATTAAGAAATGCGCGTTGTCTTCATCATGAACGGTTTTTGTGTGGTGTGGATTCATTTTCATCTCCTGACCGTGTGCTCAGAGATCCTGTTTGTGCTATTTTATGATAAATGAGAATCAATCTCAAAATAAGGCTTGACAAAGACCGCGGGCTGAATTATTGTGGGTCATGATATTGATAATGAATATCAGTTGCTTTATTAGGGGCTGGACAACATACGCTGGTATTTGGAAATCACATCGTAATGCAGTCTTGGATTATAAAGCGGACGGCCAGAGATCCAGAGAGAACCAGAGCCCACATCAGAAACGAGATTAAAATGAATCGGGAAACGACGTTGAGACGTTGAAAGGAGTATCAAAAAGATGCAAAAAGGATGGTTAGCGGCTTTGTTGGTCGTGGGGATCAATTTATCTGGTTTGCCCGCAATGGCAATGGAAATGGAAGAGTCCGGCGAGGGTTCTTCGAAATTGCACATGCATGGTTACGGAGAACTGCATTACAATGTTCCCAGAGATGGCGGAAATTCCAAAATGGACCTTCATCGCATGGTCTGGGGTTTAAGTTATGAGTTTAGTGATCGGATCAGTTTACATACGGAAGTGGATTTTGAGCATTCCGCGCAGGAAATGGAGTTGGAGTTTGCTTATATCGATTTTCTGATTAACCCCGCGGTTAATGTCCGCGGCGGTCTCATGCTGATGCCGGTGGGTCCGCTCAATGAGTATCACGAGCCGACGCTCTTTTACAGCGTGGAGCGTCCAACAGTACAAAAAGTCATTATTCCGACGACCTGGCAGGAAGGCGGCGCGGGAATCTTTGGCTCCCCCATGGAAGGGTTTAAATACCGAATTTATGTTGTATCCGGTTTGGCCGGAGAAGGATTTCGTTCGAAAGACGGTGTGCGTCCCGGGCGTGGAAAGGGCGCAGGCGGTGAGAATAAACCTCAGACGGGTGAAAAACTCGCTGTGGTGGCGCGCCTGGAATACAGTCCGCTAGCCGGTCTTGATTTTGGCGCCTCATATTACACTGGAAAAGTGGACCAGGTAAATAACATCCCCGGTGATCCTTCGGTGACGATGATGGAAGGTGATGTCAGGCTTCGGATGTCTGGAGTGGACGTACAGGCCCTTTACGCCAAAGTCGAAATTGACGAGGCAGGCAACATTAATACCGCTTTTTCAAAAGGTGTCGCAGAGGAAATGGTGGGATGGTATATCGAGTTGGCATACCATCTGTCTCACGTGACGCAGACTTCGTGGGACCTGGTCCCTTTTATCCGGGTTGAAGAAGCCAACACACAGGATGGAATGCCCGCGGGAACATCTCCGGATTTACAATACAATCAGGAGATTACGACCTACGGTCTGGCGTTTTTTCCGCATCCCCAAGTGGCAATAAAAGCCGATTTTCAAAACACTGAAGATGAAGCGGGCGGGGACAAGGACCAGTATAATTTCGCGCTGGCCTACATGTTTTAAGGGAATATGCTTTTGTGCAGGTAAGTCGATAGAGAAGAAAGGATACACCGAGTATGGGTAAAAAAATAGTCCTTAGTTTATTGGACCAAGACCTGGACCAAAAAGAGCTTCGATGTCTGTGCGGGAGTTTAATCGCCAAAATTTGCGAAGCGGGTCTTGAGCTCAAATGCAGGCGATGTAAACGATTTCACATTATTCCGATTTCTATGGAGGTTTCTCACTAAAGGGCATACGAGAAAAAAACCTGAATAATGCGATATTTTAAATCATCGTGTTGTAAGCGGCTCGCGGTGTATCACCCCAAAGCCCGAAACGAATGTTCGTTTCGGGCTTTTTTTATTTTCAAAACGTTAAAGGAGGTTTTTATGCTGGATTTATATATCAAGGGCGGCATGGTCATGCATGTTATTTTCTTGGTCTCCATCGTCGCGCTTGCGATCATTATCGAGCGGTGCTGGTATTTTTTTTGCATCCGTGAAAATGTGGAAGAAAGCTATGAGGAACTGAAAAATGGCCTCTCAAAAGGGATCTCTCCTCCGGATTTAGTGCGTATCCACAACATAGAGGGCCCCATAGGCAAGGCGCTCTTACAGGGGATTGCGCAATGGGAACGGGGTGAAAAAGCCGTCCGGGAAGCCATGGCGATTCCCGGAGAAATGCTCATTTCCGCTGCGGCCAGAGGGCTTCCCTTACTCGCCCTGATTGCATCACTTTCAGTCATGCTGGGCCTTTTGGGCACGGTTACGGGTTTGGTCAAGTCGTTTCACACCGTTGCGTCCATGCAGGGGCAGGTTTCCCCCGCGGCCTTGGCGTCGGGCATTTGGGCCGCTCTTTTAACAACCGCGGCCGGACTTTCAGTCGCCATAGTGGTCTCGATTGCCCATCATATTTTTGAAAGGAGAGTCTCAAGTCTGGTTTTGCGGCTTGAGCAATATGCAAACAAGCTGCTTTTGTTTGGTCAGGTCGGGGATAGCCCGATGAACTGGCGCCCGGATAGGTCTGCTCAAAACCCGTTTCCCGTGACTGGACACTACACTCTGGAGAAGGTGTCATGCTCCGATTAAGGTTTTCAGCTGGGTCGAACGTTTCGTCCCGGTCTTTGGATATGACGCCGATGATTGATGTGGTTTTCCTGCTCTTAATATTTTTTATCCTCACTTCCGTTTTTTCACGTCCGGAAGTGCTGGACCTGATGCTTCCGGAAGCTGCGGAGTCTCGACCGGAAAACAGAACGGACGTCATTCATTTAACTATTAAAACGGCAGAGCACGTCCTTGTTGAAGATCAAGAAATTCCGATGTCCCGTTTATCTGACGCGCTGGTCAGACAACTCGAAAAGAAGGGGAATCCGGTGGTCTTGCTTTCGGCGGACCAATCCTTGCCGTTTCAAACCCTCGTTTCGGTTTTAGACCGCTTACAAGGGTTGGGGTTGGCGGATTTATCCATTGCTGTGGCGCCTCGGAGTCCAAGGCCATGAAGATGATGTTCACCTGTTTATCGGTCTCCTTATGTCTTCATATTGTGTTTTTATTACATGGTCCCGTTTTGATTTTTCCGGAGATTATGCATGACCCCACCCCACATCGTTTACGAAAAGTCACACGTTTAAAGATCGCAAAGGCGGGTTCGAGCAATACGACAAAAAAGGCAGCGTCGGCGGTCAAGAAATCGAAGCCTTCCAGTGTGCAGAAGGCCGGTCAGAAAAAAATAGTAAAACAACCTCTTTCCAGAAAAAATCAGTTCCCGGTGATGTCGAAGGCTGGAGGGAAGGCCCCTGATAATAAAGTTCTTCGCCAAGAGGTTAAAAAAAATACAAAAAAAAATGCAAAGCCAAAGAAACCCATGAAAAATAAAGACACAAACCCCCTTTCAGTGTCTACCCGAAGCAGACAGCCGTGGTTGCAGGGGGATGAAAAGGCGATTCCAACGGATCTGGAAAACACAGAAGTGCGGCCGGTATCAAAAACGGTTGATCTCCCCCCGCCCCCCGTTTTTGATGTCCCGGACGAGGCAATATCCAAGATGACGAAGACTTCTGTTGTGCCTTTGAAGCCCTCGCAACCACTGCACCTTCCCGCTCTCTCAAGGGTGGCTCCGTTGAACCCTTCTTCTGCTTTGTCTCCGGAACACCCGGAACAGCAAAGCCTGGAAGCACTTCGGAGTGCCTATCTTGCCCTTCTGAGAGAGCGGGTCGAGGCGGCTCGGACATACCCAAAAAGGGCCTTGCGCATGGGACTTGAAGGCAAGGTGGTGGTGCGTTTAACCGTTGGGAGAAAGGGAGAAGTGCTATGGGTCGATTTGGTGGCGCCTTCCTCGATTTCTACTTTGGATGTAGCTGCTATGAAAACGGTGGAATCAATTCATTCCCTGCCGCCGCTTCCAACAGCATTGGGAAGTCAGTTGGAGGTATCGGTTCCTCTGGTTTATCGCATTGATCGTTATGGAGAATGATGAGAACAAATGAAGGAATCCTGCCAAAAAAAGACCTTGATCTCAACGCCTGAAGCCGAGATTCTGCATTGCTCTTGCGGGATATACCATGTTGCGCTTGAGAATATGACACTTCACCTTTCCCCTGTTCAATTTAGGAAGGTCGCCCGTGTTTTTAAACTCGCGCTGGGCATGATGACGGTGCAACAAAAACCGAAAGCGCCTGTGGCGCGAAAATTATTTGTTCAATCCAAGTAAATCAGGAGAAATGCCATGAATATAAATAGAATATATCTGATTTTTTTTAGTCTGCTGGTAATGGTTTCGGCGGGTGTGCCGCCGGTGCACTCGTCTGAAAAATCCAGTGAAAATAAAGTGGGTTTTATGGTGGTCGCACCAGACAGGGGCTTTATGGGAAATCAGGAAATTCTGGAAATTTATCAGGAATTTAAAAAAGACTACCCTGCGTCCTTATCTCTGGTTGGACGCAACGACAATGGGACAGGAAGTCCATATTCAGCATATCTCCAAAAGTCGGTCCAGTCCCTTCAGGAGAGCGGCGTGACAGATATAGTGGCTCTTCCGTTGTTTCTTTCTCAGGATGATCCGGTTTTAAGGAAAGTGGCCGCCAATCTGCCGGCCTATCACGCCCGGGAACAAATCCGTCTGGCCCCGCCAATGTCTGAAAGTTATTTGTCGGCGCAGGTCTTGCTCGATCGTGTTAAAACCGTGAGTCAAAATCCGGCTGAGGAACACCTGGTGGTCTTGGGGATTGGCGCAATGGAAGCGGCTGATGAGGAGGGCATCCGTTCTGATATTGCCCCGTTGATTGATTATGTAAAGCAGTATATCCCCTTTCACAATACTGAAGTTGGTATTTATTTCGACCGGAATGCCGAGACCTCGCTTAAAGAAGCCAAAAACCAGGGGGTAGACGATTTGATCATTCGTACAGCGGCGAAAAAAGGTCGCACGATCGTGGTGCCATTTTATATCGGGCCGAGGTTTGACAATCGAATGTCGATGACCAATTGGTTGTCCCGTAAATTCTCAGAATATGATCTGACCTTTGTTAAAGAAGAAATCATCCCTCATCCCAACGTCCTGCTTTGGTTAAAGAAAACAGCAAATCATTATCTTGTTCCCAAACCGGACCAAGTGGGAGTGATCATCATGCCGCATGGTTCGACGCAGCCGTATAATGATGTGGTTGAAGAAATCATCGCGCCTTTGAAGTCCCGTTATCGTATCGAAATGGCTTACGGCATGGGTGATCCTTTTCTGATTCAGCAGGCGGTCACGCGTTTGGAGACTGAAGGGGTTCGCCGCATTATTTTTGTCCGGATGTACTCTTTGGAGGATCAGATGAAGGGACTGACCGATTATATTCTGGGTCTTTCCAAAACCGCTCCCACAAAGCGAAACCCAAAGGATACTCCGCCGACTCAAGTGAGAAGCGCTGCACTTTTCAGCGCATTTGGCGGTTACGAAGAAGGGCCTGATATTCCACAGGTGCTTCACGAGCGTGTTTTGGAGTTGAGCCGAAACCCGTCCAGGGAAACGGTCATTCTGGTGGCCCATGGATCAGGAAGTGATGAGGCCGATGCGCGTTGGCTCGAAGTGATGGATGGCCATGCGAGTCGGCTTCAGAAATTGGTGAAATTCAAGTTCCAGGATATTCAGACGGCAACAGTACGGGAGGATTGGCCTGAAAAGCGGGAAGCGGCCGTAAATCGCCTAAAGGAAATGATTGAAAAAGCAAAGAAGAAAGGCCGGGTCTTGCTGATTTCAAACCGGCTTCACGGCGCAGGCCCATATGAGCGGTTTTTGAATGAAGTGGGTTTGGAAAAAGACCGGGATTACGAAATGAACAGCCAAGGTTTTGCGCCTCACCCTTTGATGACCCGTTGGCTTGCCTCGGGTATCGAACAAGCGATTCGTTCCATATCCCAGAATGAGGATTGGATGGTTTCAGCGCAGCAGACGAATGGCATGATATCGAAACAGCAGTAAATCGGTGTCCTGCTGATGTAATTTAAAGTCAGGATAAGGGAGTAACAGTATGAACAAGAACACAGAAGGAAGCATTGTGCTTTCTCAAAACGACATTGGAAAAATCGAACGATGTCTATGCCGGGGCTATCATATTTCATTTCGGAACATGGTGCTGAATATTCACAGGAAAGAGTTTGTTGCCCTTGTCACCCTGTTTCGGCAGGCCAGTGAAAAAGAGGAGGAAGATTACCTGTTTTCTTATGTTAATCGGGAAATCTCTTGATGGGATTTTTATGGGGGCTGAATGTGGTTTTTCTGCTTGCCAGCATTTCATCTGTGGCGGCGGAAGAAAACACAGCGGCGTCCAAAAATTACGAGGACCCGCTGGCCGTGGATGAGGTGGTGATTACCGGAACACGAACGGAAAAAACGCTTTTGGAAGTCCCGGTGAGGACCGAGGTCGTCACCCGTGAGGAAATCGAAAGAAAGCACGCCCGTGATTTGAAAGAGGCACTTGAGGATGTCCCGGGGCTTTTAATTCGTCAGACGCACGGCAAACAGGGAGAGTCGGTCTGGATGCAGGGTTTTGACGCCGACCGTGTCTTGATTCTTTTAAATGGAGAGCGCCTGCCGGCGAGTACGGGGTCTACGGTGGATTTAACCCAGATCAGCGCTGCGGATATCGAGCGTATTGAAATTGTGAAAGGCGCGACTTCTGCGCTTTATGGAAGTGAGGCGATGGGGGGCGTGATTAATGTAATCACCCGCAAGCCTCAAAAACCGTTTCGTTTAAACATTCAGATGGACTCCGGGAGTTTCGGAAATAAAAACCTGGATTCGGCCGGGTTCGGAGGGGAGATGGGCGCGGCACACCTCATGCTATCGATGGCGCTGAAGCGCCCGCGTTGGAATTTTCAATGGGCGTCGGATCTTCGCCGGTCTGAAGGGTTTGATTTGGGCGGGCTTGAAAGCCGGACGGAAGGGGATTCGGGTCGGCGTTGGAATATCGATCCCCGGTTGACGTTGACGCCATCGGGCGGAGGTGAATTGTATGTGTCTCCGCGGTTTTTCAAGGAAAAAAAAGACCGGCAGTTTTCAATACAGGTGCCCGGCATAGGGGAAAGCCGCCGCACTTTTAAGGAAGAGGCCGAAAAATGGCATCTTACGATCGGTGGAAAATGGCCTTTCCCCGGCGGATCCCGCCTATCCGGTGCTTTGGTTTATGAGGATTTTAAGGATGTCAGTATCCAGGATATTCTGGATAGCCCACAGGTCGATCAACAGCGCAAAGGGGAAATCAAGCATAACCAGGCCGAATTCCAATGGGATCTTCCTGTTGGGGAAGGTCATCTTTTTACCATGGGGGTTTTGGCCGGGTATGAACGATTGTCGCAGGAGCAGGTCCGTTTTGGCGCATCGACCACAACGGTGATCCAGGAAATCAAACCGGATGCGAAACGAACCCACTATGAAGGGTATTTTCAGGATGATATTTTCCTGACACCTCACCTGGAGCTTTTGCCCGGGTTCCGCTATCAAAATGACAGCGACTTCGGCGGGTTCGCCGCGCCAAAAATAAATATCATGGTTACCCCCGTGCCCTCGGTCAATATTCGTCTGGGGTATGGAAAAGGCTACCGCGTCCCCAATTTGAAGGAACGGTTTTTTTTCTTTGATCATAGCGCATTGGGCTATCAGGTCATTGGTAATCCAGGTCTTCAGCCCGAAGAATCGGACAGTTTTCAAGCCGGACTGGAATATTGGCCGGGAAAGGTTTTTCGGGGGGAAGTTAATATTTTTTATAACCGGATTAAAGCCTTGATCACCCCGCGCTTGAATCCCGAAAAGAGCCAGCAAAGTGGCCTTCAAATTTTTGATTATCAAAATGTCGACCGCGCAATCACCCAGGGTGTCGAAGTTTCCTTCCGGTATGCGCCCAGGCCTTTTCTTTCTTTTAAAACCGGTTACACCTATCTGTCCGCTAAAAACAAGGTTTTAAACCGCGAATTGACCGAACGTCCACGACATCAGGTGAAGGGAGAGGTTCTTATTTCCATCGATCAACTGGGTGCGACGCTGAGTCTTGGAGGTGTATATCAAAGCAGGGTTTTTGTGGATGCGCAAAATACAGTGACTTCCCCGGCCTGGACCGTTTGGGATTTAAAATGGAATCAGGAATTGACCCCTAAAATAACCGCTTTTGCTGGAATTGATAATTTTACCAACCTGCATCGCAACCCTGATCGCTCAGGTATTGATGATTTAAGGCCGAGTAATCCACGCTTTATTTACGGGGGAATTCGGCTGGCGTATTAACCATACGTCGGGAATCAAAATGAGAGAGAGCCGCTGTTATCAGAACGATTTATTCAGGCAGATTTAGAACAAGAAAGGATGAAGCAATGTCGAAAATCAAAAAAATAAATCACGGCGGGGATGCATCGTCTCCGTCTTTGGAATACAAAATGATAGTGGTTTCTGGTGTGTTGCTGATGCTCAGTATTTTTACCGGGTGTTCAAGCAGCAGCGACGGAGACGGTGCGGGACAGACGCCTTTGACGGGTGGCGTGCCGCTTTTGAAAAATGGAGTGTTAATCGATGCTTCGGCAGGGGGCCTTGGTGCTTCGCCGGAAGACCCGAAAAACAAGTACACTTATTTTAGTTTCTCCTCCGGTGGTGTTTTGGATTTGGGAGACGAAGCGGCCAAAACGTCTCAGGATTGGGATATTGCATTCAAGCGGTCCAGTATTAAGCTCAATGGCAGTTTTTCAGGCCCGAAAGGGACGGCTGGTTATTTTATCGGAAATAATGCGGAGGCTTATGATGCGGATGGAAAACCGGTTCGAAGTTGGTTCGAAACAGCAACACATGAAGGAGAACTTCCGGATTTTCAGGCAGCGGGCCTTTCGGATATGCCGGATATTAGTGAATTTATAAAAGATGAGTTAAGGCCCGCGATCCGGGGAGACGGTACGGAGGAGGGATGGTGGTTTTATCACGGGCCGCCGACACATGCTGTGAGCGCAGTCTCCAAAAATTGGTGGCTTGTTCGGTCTGCGGAAGGAGATACATACGCCAAGTTCCATGTTACCGACCTCATCCGGGATTCAAATACTGATCCAGAACCCCGAATGCGGCGTATTACACTGAAAATCAGGATACAGCACACCGGATCATCAGGTTTTGGAGTGCCCTTTTCCTATATTTTTTTAATTCCCCGGGATGCGGGTGGCGCGGTCTATTTTGATTTTGAAACAGAGGCGGAAGTGTCTTCCGATGATGCGTGGGATTTAAAAATCGCTTACGATGCGGGAGCAAGATCCTATCGTATGCTGGTGAATGGCGGCGTGAGCGGCACCGGAAAAGGAGGGGCGCTTGCCCTCGAAGATAATCCCGATTCGGTGACGAACGGTGCGGATCGTGAGCAGGCAGCCCATTATTTTAACGATCAAAGCGGCGGGGTGTTTGTAGATTTTCCCTGGAATGCCTACAACATTACCGGAGAAGACCACAAGCTTTGGCCGAATTACCGGGTTTACTTTATTCAATCGGAGGAAGCCGTTTATAAATTGCAAGTATTAAGCTATTACCACCCGGAGACCGCGGAAAGCGCTTGGTATACCTTACGTTACGAAGCGCTTTTTTAGCGGGGGTGTTGAGTGCGCTCATTCTGGGTGTATCCCTGAATAAGCGGATTCGACCGGTGATTTTCTGAACGTGTAACTCATTAAACCCCTTGACAAGAAGCCGGCTTTTTATTATATTGATAATCATTATCAATATTAAAAAGGGGTGAGTGTAATAGAGCGCTCGAGTTCCCAGGTTGTGCGGTTTTTCAGGATCTGAATGAATAGAAGGCGACACGCGTGTGGCCTGAGGAGTGTGAAGACAATGCGAGAAAAGAGGGAGGCAGGACGTGCTGGATCAACCATGGGATGACGCGGTTCATCCATCCAAAAAAATTGATATCAAGGTTTGTACTTGTGGATCGGTTCATCTGAAATTTTTTGGGCAGACAAACTTACATTTATCACAACAGGAATTTCTTGAGTTTGCGCGCGGTATCAGCCGGGTTTCTTTGGAAATCCGCGGGGTAAATACCAACGGCCAATTTGAGTATGCCCGGGGTGTGGATCATTAAATGGACTCTTTCCCGTACAGCATATGGGATATTGGGAAAAGAGATTAGAGGATAAAAGAGAGAAGCGTGGGAATGAATCATAGATATTATCAAAAAAGAATCAGGGCCGCCGGTTTCAGGGCTTTGTTGGGTTTCTGGGTACTTCTCATCGGTGGTTTGCCGAGTTCAGCCCTTGCGAAAGATCTTGCGCGCGAGGGTTCTGAAACTGTTCAAGTTCAACTGACGGAATGGGAAATCGCGATGGATCAACGTGTTTTGAAGGCGGGAAAGCTGAGGTTTAAAGCTGTGAATCAGGGCCGTATCGATCACGAAATGGTCGTGATTCAAACGGGAACACCCGCCCATGCCTTTAAAGTGGTGGCGGGAAAAGTCGTGGAAGACGCGGTGGGAAAGGTGATGGGAGAAATTGAAGGGTTTCCCCCGGGACAAACAAAGTCCCTGACGCTGGATCTTCCCGAAGGGACCTATGTCTTGTTTTGCAACAATCTCGATCAGGAGGATGTTCAAGGCCACTACCAGCGGGGGATGCGTATCGCTTTCGAGGTCATGCCGTCCCAGTAGAATGCTTGATGAGATGTTTGTATTTTCCCTCAAGGTTTCCCTGTCTAATCAATACGGGGCGATTTAAGGATAATCCTGAAAATCTTGGGGCAGCGGTCGAAACCAACGCCCATTCTCTTTTTATTCTGCTTTAAATATCCAATAGAATCTTGCCGTCAGCATTAAACCACTTGACAAACCGGTTAGCCTGATTTTATATTGATATTGATATTTATTA
>CALZIJ010000063.1:0-12512 GCA_945787655.1 Nitrospiria bacterium
CGAACACCGCAGATTAGAGATAACCAGGTCTCGGACAAGTCGTGACCCGGCCGGTTTCGGCCCGAGCGGAGCTTTTTACCGCCTCGAACCGGTGGTGAGCCCACAACGGCTTCAGGTCCACTCGCCAACATGTTTGGCTGAGAGGATCAAGGCTCGGGTCCATCTCGGGCGTCTTGCCGAGAGACGCGAGCGGGTATGCAATGTCGGGAAGTCCGACAAATCGAGTGACCGCCGACTCCAGATGAACCGATTGGATCAAGCCTGACACACTGACGTAGTCGTGCATTTCGGCGGCTGAAACCGCGTCGGCCGAATCAAGCGTGAGCGGCCCATGGGTCTCATCGATGACAAGTGCCGCTTGCAAATCCTGGACTTCCGCTTCCGATGGCATTGGCACGGGAACGTTTCCATAGTGCCGCGCACCGTGTGGGACGACGGCCGTGCGACTGGTGGGCGTCAGCCGAATCATTCCTTCTTCGGTATTCACGATATCAATGGCATCAATATCCCCGCCGGCCTCACCGACGGCGGAAGTGATTTTTCCCAGCATACCTATTTTATTGGGGAATTTAAGCCTGAGTGTGACACTCCGGCTTGCGCTAAGGTTTTCCATAATGTCCTCATTTTGATGAAGAGAATAACAAACTGTTTTGAGGGTGCCCTTCTATTTCAAGAAGTTTCTTTTTGATATGAAGCCCCCCGGTATACCCTCCTAAGCTGCCATTTTGGCGAATGACCCGGTGACAGGGAAGCAATATTGGAATCGGGTTTTTACCACAGGCATTTCCAATGGCGCGTCCTGCTCCGGGAAGAGAAAGCCGGTCACCAATCCAGCGGTAGCTTCGGACCTCGGCATACGGAATTTCTGTAAGTGTGCGCCAGATATTTTTCTGAAAAGGGGTGCCTTCCAAAAAGTGGATAGGTCCTTCAAATGCGACCTTTTCCCCGGAAAAATATCGGTTTAATAACGCATGCCAGTGTGAAAGCTTCGCGGGCTGATATTGGGGAAGCGCCCCGGCGCGGCCTTGCATTTCCTCGAGAAAAGAAGATTCTGTTTTATCTCTGACCAGGTAGGACAGTCCTTTGGTGTGGGCGGCCATCCATAAAGGGCCTAAGGGAGAATCAAAACGGTTATAAAAAAGTTGAGCAGGTTTCGGCATTTTATCTAAAGGGTGTAATCTTCTGTTTATACCTCGTTTTTACCGATCGTTCTGACCACACAACCTAAGGATAGCATATTCCGTTATAAAATTAACGACGATCCGGTGGGATTTGATTCCTTTGAGTGTGGCACTGATTTCCTAAGCGGTTGTTTAATGGGAGCCTATAAGGCTTTGTTGACTTCACCTGACCGGTCTGTTACATTACCAGCGCGGGGTGGAGCAGTCTGGTAGCTCGTCGGGCTCATAACCCGAAGGTCAGAGGTTCGAATCCTCTCCCCGCAACCAACTTTGTCTTTTTCAGTAATCTTATTCTCCTTGTCCTCACTTTATCGTTCTTCCTTATCGGGATGACTTTTGTTAACCCTGTTGTGTTCAAACAGGGTTGGTTCATCTTTTCGTACGAATATGTTGATCAGAAGAACCCGTTTTGATTTCAGGGTTTTAAAGCGGGAATAATCATGGGTTTTTCTTCTTTTTTCACCGTTTGGGATTGAATCTTTAAAACGGGTGTTGCGGTTTCCCCTTGCTGAAAGGTGGGGATAAGCGTTTTTAATACGGCTTTAATTTCTGAAATATCGGTTTGGTTATTCATTTTTTCGAAGTGTTTAATAAATTGAGGCAAATCATTCAGCAATTCCTTGTTTTGGGCACGTCGTATTTTTTTATGCCGGGTTTGAATGACTTCTTCTCCGTCTTCAAAAAGGCCTTCGCTGAGTTTTTCTCCCGGCCGGAGCCCAATAATTTCGATCGGAATTTCCTCTCCCGGTGAAAAGCCGGACAGGATAATCATGGTCTTGGCCAGGTCAATGACTTTAATTTCCTTTCCCATATCCAAAACGAAGACTTCCCCCCCTTTTCCAAGAATAGAGGCTTGGAGTACGAGTTGCACCGCTTCCTGAATGGAGATAAAGTATCGTTTGACCTCCGGGTGGGTCACACGGACGGGACCGCCATTTTTTATCTGCTGTCTGAAAATCGGAACAACACTTCCAGCACTTTCCAAAACATTCCCAAAACGAACGGACACCAGTTTTGTTTTGCTTTGTGCATCAAAGTATTTGACCATCATTTCCGCGACCCGTTTGGTGGCGCCCATGATGCTGGACGGGGAGACGGCTTTGTCCGTGGAAATCAAGACAAATTCGGACACGCCAAATTTGTCAGAAGCCATCAATAAACGATAGGTGCCGATAATATTATTCCGAATGGCCTCAAGCGGATTTCTTTCCATCATGGGCACATGTTTATAGGCAGCGGCATGGAAGACCATCTGAGGTGTGGTTTTGGAAAAGATTTTGTTCATTTTTTCCGAATCCAGAATATCCGCCATAAACAGATTCAATGAAAGATCGGGAAAACGGTTTTTTAAGTCGAGTTCGATATTGTAGAGGTTGTTTTCATGCCGTTCGACCAAAATCAGGTTTTCCGGGGAAAAGGCCGCGACTTGTCGGCAAAGTTCCGAGCCAATTGATCCTCCCGCCCCGGTGATGAGCACACGTTTTCCTCTAATCGCTGCGGCGATTTTAGGGTCATTTATTTTAATTTCGGCCCTTCCAAGCAGGTCTTCGATATCCAGGGTGCGGATATCGGTGGGCGATGCTTTCCCTTCCAGAATTGCGGACAGGTTAGGAAGTGTTTTGATGGGGAGATTAAGAAATTTGGATTTTTGGGTGATTTTTTTAATGACTTCCGGTGTTCCTGAAGGAATAGCGATCAGGATTTCGTGTGGAGAAACTTTCTGTACAATTTGCTCGATTTCATTGGTATTTCCAAGAACGGGGATGTTGTGGATAACTTTATTCCTTTTTTTTGGATCATCATCGATAAAACCGACTGGCAGGCAGTGGTGTCGGCGATCTTGTTTCATATCCCGAACGATCATTTCCCCTGCATTTCCTGCCCCGATGATCAATACCCGGTTTCCTCCGACATCGGTCTGGGTTAATATTCTGTAGACCCGTTTGGATGACCTGAGGCCGGATAAAACAAACAGCAGGAGCATGGCATCCATGATCAGAATGGATCGGGAATAGTCTTCAAGGCCCCAGAGGTCGATCAAGCCCCAAATAACCAGCGAGCTGGAGGCAATGGTCAACGCGATGTTCATAAAATCCCGTAATCCTGTGTATCGCCAAAGCCCTTTCCCTGCGTCAAAAAGGTAAAAAAATACCATTTGGACCCCCAAAACCACCGGAGTGGATTTCAGAAAAAGGGTATGGTCGGACGCCGGAATTTCCCCGTCGAAGCGGAGCCAAAAAGAGAAATAGTAGCAAAGCAGTGCGGCCGTAAAATGCGCCGTGAAGATGATTCCTGCTCTGGCATCATAAATAAAATCCCGTGTATTCTTTTTAGATGTACCGCTTTTGCTCAAAAAAGCTGACAAGGTTTGAACGAAAATAGTACTGACCGCTGTAAATAATATCTTAAGGTCCAGGCAAAAGGAAGCGGATTGAGCATATCCTTTTGCGGTTTTAATTTTTTGAGGCATCGATGGACACATATAATAGGCTGGGGCGCGGTTTTTCGAAGTGGGTTGTGTCTTTTCTTTGGAAATAACGGAGGAAAAATTGACAATACCAGGCTTGACTTGCAAGATGGTGTTAAATTCCGAAGGGTATTTTTTTACATATTCAGGTGGTTCGGGCTGCGGCCCGACAAGACTCATCTCCCCTTTGAGTATATTAACCAATACCGGCAGTTGGTCTAGTTTCAAGCGAAAAAACCAGTTAAAGGTAAGAGGAGATTTCTGCCCAAAGGGTTCCTCTGGTTTTGTCGTCCCCTTCATCTTGTTTTGGGAAGGGGCAAATGGATTTCGGAAATGGTATAAAAGAAAACTTTTTCCATTTTTTCCAACCTTTTTTTCTTTGGAGAAAACCGGGCCAGACGATACGGATTTAATCGCGATGCCGATAAAAACCATCAATGGTAAAAAGAAAGCAAGCGTCAAGGAAGAAAATACAAGATCTAAAAGTCTTTTTCTCATGTCGGGGTTCCCGTCAGTTAATTTGAGTAGAACATTTAGAATCGGGCAGATATTGTTTTAAAAGGTAGTCAATCCTTTACAGGGATGTTTATTAATAAACTATCTTTAATGTATATCTGAATTGCCGTGTTACGTCAAAGTGGAAAAGGGTAAAAAGGTATAATGAGTTTGTTGATTATACAAAGTTTATGGCGAATTTACCGTATTTAGATTGAAAAGAGAGAGCGAAGCAATGCTTGCATCCCCATGGGCTTTGTGAGAAAATCGCTCAAATTTTCTTAAAACCATGTTTCTACAGGGAATTTTATGAAAGAAGCCAATTTGGAAAAGGTGTACGACCCCAAAGCAGTCGAAGAAAAATGGATGACCCGTTGGGAAGAAGAGAAGCTTTTTCATGCAGGAAGTCAGTCGGATCAACCACCTTTTTCAATCGTGATTCCTCCGCCAAATGTGACGGGGTCACTCCATTTAGGGCATGCGCTCAATAGTACTTTACAGGATATTTTGGCGCGTTGGCAGCGGATGTCCGGGAAAAACGTACTCTGGCTTCCGGGGATGGACCATGCTGGCATTGCCACACAAAATGTCGTTGAGCGTCAGTTGGCTAAGGACGGTCAGGGGCGTCACGATCTGGGGCGTGCGGCCTTCATTGAGCGGATATGGGAATGGAAAGCGCAGTCCGGCGGATCTATCCTGAAGCAATTAAAACGTTTGGGGGCATCCTGTGATTGGTCCCGCGAACGCTTTACAATGGATGAAGGGTTGTCCCGCGCGGTGCAGACTGTCTTTGTCCGGTTACATCAGGAAGGCCTGATTCATCGGGATAAACGATTAATTAATCTTTGTCCGCATTGCCGGACCGCCCTGTCTGATATTGAGGTCGAACATGAAGATCTGCAGGGTCAACTATACACCCTTCGATACCCTTTGGCGGAAGATCCGAAAAAGGGGCTCACCGTGGCGACTACCCGGCCTGAAACAATGCTGGCAGATACCGCCGTTGCCGTTCATCCCGAAGATCCCCGCTTTAATCAATGGATCGGTAAAAAAGTAACGCTTCCTTTGACCAATCGCGAGATTCCCATCATTGGGGATCCCATCCTGGTTGACCAGGCCTTTGGTACCGGTGCAGTAAAAATCACGCCCGGCCATGATTTTAATGATGAAAAATCAGGTAAACGGCATCAATTGGGGAAATATTCTCTCATTGGATGGGATGGGAAAATACACCGTGCGGCGCTTTTGGAGGCCGAGGTTGAGTCAGACCTTGTTCAGGAATTGGACCAGCAAACGATGTTGGCGGCAAGAAAGATCATTCTTGAAAAGCTGGACAAGGCAGGGGTCCTTGTTCAAACTGAAGAACATCTTATGTCTTTAGGGAAGTGTTACCGTTGTAAAACAGTGGTGGAACCCTTTGATTCTCCGCAGTGGTTCGTCAAAGTGAATGAGCCGGGCTGCTCATTGGCACAAGAGGCTGTGGATGCCGTCCGACAGAAAAAAATACGACTGATTCCCGAAAGCTGGGCGCCTAATTATTTTGGGTGGATGGAGAATATCGAAGACTGGTGTATTTCCCGGCAAATATGGTGGGGGCATCAAATTCCAGTATGGTACTGCAAATCCTGTGACCACGGGCATATTCTAAAGACGGGGAGTGGGGATACTATGATCGCTGAGCACGCGACGCCGATTGTGGGGGAAAGAACTTGCCAATCCTGCGGCGGGGAGGATCTCATTCAAGATCCCGATGTGTTGGATACGTGGTTTTCCTCTGCGCTTTGGCCGTTTTCAACCCTTGGTTGGCCTGCGGACGTACAATTGGACGAAGCCGGACAAAAAGAAGCCCAGGCCCTGTTGAAGCAGTTTTACCCCACCTCGGTTTTGGTCAGCGCCTTTGATATTCTTTTTTTCTGGATCGCCCGGATGATCATGATGGGCCTGCATTTTATGAAGGAAGTTCCTTTCCGGGATGTGTACATCCATGCTCTGGTTCGGGATGCCGAAGGGCAAAAGATGAGCAAATCAAAAGGGAATGTGATTAACCCTTTGGATTTAATGGATCGATACGGTACAGACGCGCTTCGTTTTACACTGGCGTCAATGGCGTCTCCGGGGCGGGATATCAAGCTTTCCGAGGATCGCATTGAAGGTTACCGGAATTTTTGTAACAAACTCTGGAATGCAGCACGTTTTATACAAATGAACAGACCCGAAAAAATCAATCCATCTCCCCCGTCCGAAGGAGACGGATTGCAAGGTGTCTGTAATCGCTGGATTCAGAGCCGTTTAAATGAAACGGTTCAGTCCGTCGATGTCTCACTTCAAAACTATCGTTTTGACGAAGCGGCACAGGCGATTTATCAGTTTACATGGCACACCTATTGTGACTGGTATCTGGAACTTGCGAAAGTCGACCTGCAAAACGAGGCCACACGTGAAGAAAGTTACAGCACGATGACGGCGGTGTTTGAACGCATTTTGAGATTGTTACACCCGATGATGCCTTTTATGACCGAGGAACTTTGGACGCATTTTCAAAAGGATCCGGGGTTTATTGCCGTAGCGCCCTATCCAAAATATCATGCCGAGCGGAGGGATATTTCGGCGGAAGATGTTGTTCAGGAGGTGGTCATTGCGACGATTCTCGCCGTTCGTCATGTCCGCGGGGAAATGAATATTCCTCCTTCGGAGCAACTTCAGGTTTTTATTAATGTAGAAGATAAAAAGGTACAGGCGGCATTTGAAGCGCAGAAGACGTATCTCCAGCGATTGGCGCGCTTAAGCGAGGTTTCAATCGGTGTCGGGATTGAAAAACCGCCAATGTCCGCCACAGCGAAAACAGGACGGTGTGAACTCTATTTGCCCTTGGACGAAGTGCGTATCCGAGACGAAATAGAGCGGCTTAAAAAACGTCAGGATAAAGTGATCAAATCCCTTGAAATTTTAGAGAAAAAGCTTGCTAACCCTAAATTTACAGCAAACGCGCCAGTGGAAGTTGTGGAAAAAACGAAAACGGAACAAGAGCAGTTTCGCGAAGAACAAACCCGGTTTATAACTGAAATCGAGCACCTCCAACACCTCCTTTCCGGTGAATCAGGAAGGACATGATCGAGCCTTTTCTTTTGCGGGATCTTGTCCATCAAGCCTTGAGTGAAGACTTGCTTTACGGGGATCAGACCACGGATGCCCTTTTCGCAAAGCCCTTTGAAGCAATCGGAGATGCCGTGGCCAAAGAAGACCTGGTGGTTGCGGGTCTGGATCTATTCGAGACGGTGTTTAAGACACTGGACCCGGCCATTCGGTTTGAGGCCGCATCTTCACCGGGCCAAAATTTAAAATCCGGCGATCTGATTGCGCGTGTTTGCGGTGACGGCCGGGTTATTTTGAAGGGAGAACGCACTGCATTGAATTTTATGCAGCGGCTTTCGGGGATTGCAACACTGACGCAACAGTTTGTCCAAGCCGTGGCGGGGACGTCTGCGCAAATTGTGGACACCCGAAAAACCACGCCGGGTTGGCGCGTTCTGGAAAAAAAAGCTGTTCGGCTGGGTGGCGGCGGCAACCATCGTTTTCATCTTGGGGATATGGTATTGATAAAGGATAACCATATTGCGCTTGCGGGCGGCGTGTTGAAGTCGGTTGAGCAAGCGCGTTCCATTGCAGGGCATTCTCTGAAAATTGAAGTCGAAGTGGGTGATTTTAACGAGTTAAATGAGGCGATTGCCTCCAAGGCTGAAATCATTATGCTGGATAATATGGATATCGATGAAATCAAATCGGCTGTACAATTGATTCGGGAAAAAGCCCCCGATGTTTTAATTGAGGTTTCCGGCGGGGTGGCGCTGGATCGCGTATTGGGAATCGCTCAATGCGGAGTAGACATCATCTCTGTCGGGGCGCTGACGCATTCGGCCGCTGCGGTGGATATTAGTATGGAAGTGTCTTTAGGGTCTTAACGGGAATAAAAAGTGCGTATAAATGCCGATCAAATTACTGCCTATTGCAGGGATCACCGTGAGATTCGGGAGATCATTCACGAAGCCTTGTTATTGGACCGCGTCTCATCTACCAATAAAGTGGCGCTGAAGATGGCCTCGGACGGTTTTCCTGAAGGGGTTGCTATTTTGGCAGAACGGCAAACAAAGGGCAGGGGACGTTTTGACCGGGAATGGTTTTCTCCTGACGAGAAAAATATCTACATGTCGCTTTTATTGAGACCATCAATTCAAATACGGGATTACCCCCTCTTTTCTCCGGCGACGGCCGTCGGGTTAATGGATGGAATCCAGGCCTTTACCGGCTGTGATGTTCGGATTAAATGGCCGAATGATTTGATGATTTCAGATAAAAAAGTCGGGGGTATTTTATTGGAAACCGGTTCGTCGGGTGCACACTCGCCGCCGTTGGTCATCGGAATTGGAATGAATGTGAATCTGGACAACGATGAGTTTCCCGTATCGCTTCGTGAAACAGCAACCTCCCTAAAGATTGAAAGCGGAGCCGCCCTTGATCGAACAGGTTTGGTGATGTCCCTTATCGAAGGGGTATGCGCGCAAATACATCGTTTGGAGAAAAATCAGGGGGCTGAGGTAATCCAGTCTGTTCGCAAGAGATGTACAACACTAGGCCAGAAAATCCGGGTTTCGACCCCAAACAAGGTATTTGAAGGCTCTGCAAAGGACATTGACGAAGATGGCGCTCTACTGGTTCAGCTGGGCGACCGGAGTTTTAGAAGAATCCTGATTGGCGATATTACACATTTAAGGGCATTGAACCATAAAGGACCGGTCCCGTCCTCAGGCGCCCTGGGAAAGTAGAGATAAGGTATGCTGCTGGCCATAGATATTGGAAACACGGAGATTGTGATTGGTCTTTTCAAAGGAGAGCAATTAAAGCAGCAATGGCGTATTGCCACAAAAGTTCACAAGACATTGGATGAATACGGACTCTTATTTAAACAATTTTTACGCGGAGACCGTCCATCCGTGGTGAAGGTCAGCGGAGCGATTATTTCATGCGTTGTTCCGGCACTCACCCGGGTTTTTCAAAATATGGTTGAACGTTATTTTGGCGTTCAAGCCATGGTGGTGACCGAAAAACTCAAGACTGGCCTGACCCTTTGTACTGAAAATTCAAAAGAAATCGGAGCGGACCGTATTGCCAACGCCGCAGCCGCTTATGCAATTTATGGCGGTCCGATTGTGATCGTGGATCTAGGCACGGCCACGACTTTTTGTGTTGTCTCTGGCGAAGGTCAATATTTGGGCGGCGCGATTTCGCCAGGCCTGTCCCTTTCAGCCGAAGCCCTGGTAAATCGTGCAGCCAAACTGCCCCGGATTGAATACCTTAAGCCTGATGTTGTGATTGGGAAAAATACGGTATCCAGCATGCAGTCCGGTATTTTTTGGGGTTATGTCGGTTTAATTAACGAAATCGTCTTAAGAATACATGAAGAAATAGGGCTAAAAACACCCGTGATTGCAACTGGAGGTCTTTCGGGCCTGTTTGCCCCGGAGTGTCCTGTCATATCTAATATTCACTCGACCTTGACTTTGGAAGGGCTCATGATTATCTACAAAATGAACAGGGATGTTTAAGAGACGGGTGAGTGAAAAGTCGAATCATTCTTGACACAAAAGAAGGCGATTTGGTAGGGTGCTGGCACTCTACGGGGGTGAGTGCCAAAGCGGATGAAATTGGACGAACGAAGTAAGAAGGTTTTAAAGGCTGTCATTTTATCCTATATTAAAACCGCCCTACCGATTGGTTCCCGAAGTATCACAGAGCGATTTGATTTTGGTGTGGGGCCAGCCACAATTCGCAATATTATGGCGGATTTGGAAGAAGGGGGTTTTTTAACCCATCCTCATACCTCTGCCGGTCGAATCCCAACCGAAAAAGGGTACCGATTTTATGTCGATTCCCTTTTTGAGGAAGAAACGTTTTTGGAGAATCAGGGCCAAATTCGACTTGAAGCCGAAAAACTGGTCCAAAGGGAAGACGCGAGTTTGCTGTTGCAGGATACTTCCCGGTTGTTATCGGATTTGACACATTATATGGCGATTGTCACCGCACCCAAAATTGGATCCGCGCGGATTCAGCACATTGAATTTATTCGGCTAAGGGCAAATTGTATTATGGCCATTACGGTTTCGGAGGCAGGCTTTGTTCAAAACAAGTTTTTTGATATGAGCAAGGACATCTCTCAAAAATCCCTGAATGATATTTCGGATTATTTAAATAATTTTTACCAGGGAATGACCTTACAAGGCATTCGGGAAAAGTTAAAAACCCAGATTGAAAAAATAGAAGATCTTTACGACCACTTGCAAACAGAAGCCCTGGAATTTACAAAGCATGCGATGGGGGAACTTGTCGGCGCCGATGCCGGAGAGCTGTATGCAGACGGAACGACTCATATTTTCGACCTTCCTGATTTTTCAGATTTGAAAATGATGAAGGGCCTGCTTGAAGCGGTCAAAGAGAAAAAAGCCATGATCCAGTTGCTGGACAAGTACATTGGAAGTGAAGGGGTTCAAGTGTTTATTGGGTCTGAAAATCGGTTTTTGGGAAATCATGGGTGCAGCCTGGTGGTTTCGCAGTATAAACGGGGAGACCGAATTTTGGGCGCGCTCGGGGTTATCGGTCCGACTCGAATGGACTATTCCAGGGTCATCCCCTTGGTGGATTCTGCGGCAAAGCAAGTGAGTCGGCTTTTAGAAGATTTATCGTAATACATGAAATGAAGGAGGAGATCTTGACCGAAGGCGAAGAAAAAAAAGACCAGGCTCCAGAGGATGCAAATGAGGAGGGCCAGTCAAACCCAACAGATAAGGACGTCCCGCCGCTCTCCGAGATGGAACAGCTTCAAGAGGCCCTGAAGGCACAGGAAGAGATGGCAAAGGAAGCGCAGGCGCGCTATCTTCGAACATTGGCGGATCATGAAAATTATAAAAAAAGAACCCAAAAGGATCAATTGGAACAGATTAAGTACGCAAATGAAGGTTTAATCAAGGAAACCCTGCCCGTGATTGATAATCTGGAACGTGCGATTGCACATTCAAAAGAAACCCAGGATTTCGAAAAGATGGTTGAAGGTGTAACCATGATTCAGAAACAGTTTTTGAGTGTTTTGGATAAATTTGGGGTTAAACCAATTGAAAGTTTGAATCAGGCATTTGATCCTTTTCATCATCAGTCCGTCGGCCAGGTGGAAGTCGAAGGTGATCCAGATGTAGAAGAAAACCAGGTCGTGGAGGAAACACAAAAAGGATATTTTTATAACGACAGAGTGCTTCGTCCTTCTTTAGTCATGGTTTCAAAAAAGAAACAGGCCCCGTCGGATGAAAAAACAACGGTTTCACACGACGACTCAACAGAATAGCAGACTTAGAAAACCCCTGAAGTATTTTGTCTCTATAGAACACAGTATTCAGGCATTCATTTAAAGGAGGAAAAAATGGGTAAGGTGATTGGAATCGATCTTGGTACGACATTTTCGTGTATGGCTGTCGTCACCGGTGGGGATCCGGAAGTGATCTCAAACGCAGAAGGGAACCGGACAACGCCCTCCGTTGCCGCAATTACGGATAAGGGAGAACGTCTTGTCGGATTGGTGGCACGTCGGCAGGCGGTTACTAATCCTGAAAATACGGTCTTTTCGATAAAACGTTTGATGGGCCGTAAGATCGATTCTCCCGAAGTCGTTGAAGCCCAAAGCCGTCTTCCTTATAAAATTGTGGCCTCTAAAAACAATGATGCCCATGTCGAGGTTCAGGGAAAACAATACAGCCCGCCCGAAGTTTCGGCCATGGTGCTTCAAAAGCTTCGGCAGGATGCAGAACATTATCTGGGTGAAAAGGTGACGGAGGCGGTGATTACAGTCCCGGCCTATTTCGATGACAGTGAACGACAGGCCACCAAGGATGCCGGTGCAATAGCAGGGCTGAATGTACTGCGTATTATTAATGAACCGACTGCGGCGGCATTGGCTTATGGGCTGGACAAGAAAAAAGACGAAAAAATCGCAGTGTATGACTTGGGCGGCGGCACCTTTGATGTCTCGATTCTTGAAATCGGAGACGGAGTCTTCGAAGTGAAATCCACCAATGGGGATACCTATTTGGGCGGAGACGATTTTGATTTAACCATTTTGGAATGGCTTGCGGCAGAATTCAAAAAAGAGAACGGCGTGGATCTCAAAAATGACAAAATGGCACTCCAGCGGCTGAAAGAGGCGGCGGAAAAAGCCAAGATTGAATTGTCTTCATCCCAGGAGACAGAGATTAACCTGCCTTTTATTACGGCAGATGCGTCCGGACCCAAGCACCTTGCAATTAAACTGACGCGCGCTAAACTAGAACAAT
>CALZIJ010000063.1:12525-25625 GCA_945787655.1 Nitrospiria bacterium
GCGATATTAACGAAGTCGTGCTGGTCGGAGGGATGACCCGCATGCCCAAAGTGCAGGAAGTGGTCAAAAATTTCTTTAAAAAGGAGCCACACAAAGGGGTTAACCCGGACGAAGTGGTGGCCATTGGCGCGGCCATACAGGGTGCCGTACTTAAAGGGGATGTCAAAGATGTTTTGTTACTGGATGTCACCCCGCTTTCCCTGGGCATTGAAACCCTGGGCGGGGTATTCAGCCGAATTATTGACCGGAATACAACCATTCCGACCAAGAAAAGCCAGGTTTTTTCCACTGCGGGAGACAACCAGAATGCGGTCACCATTCGTGTCCATCAAGGGGAACGAGAGATGGCGGCAGACAATAAATTATTGGGCCAATTTGACTTGGTGGGGATTCCTCCCGCGCCACGGGGGGTTCCGCAAATCGAGGTCACCTTTGATATTGATGCGAATGGTATTGTGCATGTTTCGGCAAAAGATATGGGAACGCAAAAAGAGCAATCGATTCAAATTACGGCATCAAGCGGTCTAAGTGATGAAGAAATTGATCGTTTGGTGAAAGAAGGAGAGGCCCATGCAGAGGAAGATAAAAAGAAAAAGGAACTGGTTGAAGTTCGCAATGAAGCAGATACTTTAATTTATTCGACGGAGAAATCTTTAAGTGAATTCGGAGACAAGGTTTCTGAAACCGAAAAAACCGCCATTGAAACGGAACTCTCCTCACTTAAAAAAGCCATTGAAGGAGACAATGTAGAAACCATTCGGTCTGCCATAGAGGCCCTTTCCAAAGCCTCTCATAAGCTGGCTGAAGAAATGTACAAAAAAACGGCTGAAGAACAAGGCGGGGCTGCACCGGGTGGACCGGAAGCCAATACGGAGTCCTCGGAAGACAAAGCCAAAACCGATGATGGTGAAACGGTTGTAGACGCCGAGTTTGAGGAAACCGATAAAACCGGGAAATAAGAAAGTTCTCCTCATTCTCTGGCCCTGCTGGAGAATGAGGATTCTTTTTTTGGGTAAATACGCGGATGGCAAACTAAAGGAATAGGAATGGCGAGTAAGAGAGATTATTACGATGTACTGAGTGTCAGCCAAAATGCGTCCGCCGATGAAATTAAAAAGGCATACCGGAAACTGGCGCTGAAATTTCACCCTGATCGAAATGCAGGGGATAAAAATGCTGAAGACCGTTTTAAGGAAGCCAACGAAGCCTACAGCGTCTTAAGTGATCCGCAAAAACGCCAGATGTATGATCAGTTTGGCCATGCGGGTCCGGCGGGTTCCGGCGGATTTGATTTCGGTCAGGGCGGTGGCTTTTCCGATGTTTTTGGCGATATTTTTGAGGAATTTTTTGGTGGACAAACCGGACAGCGGGGAAGCCGGGCGCAGCGGGGAAGTGATCTGCGTTATAATCTCTCCATCAGTTTTGAAGAAGCCCTTTTAGGGAAAGAAGGGAAGATTAAACTTCGGCGTCCTGAGCAATGCGGCCAATGTCAGGGGACAGGGGCAAAGGGCGGCGCGACGAAACGTTGTTCAACATGTAACGGGGCGGGGCAGGTTCGATTTCAACAGGGGTTTTTTACGGTCAGTCGTACGTGCAGTGCCTGTAGAGGGGCCGGGACCATTATCGCTGACCCTTGTGAGCAGTGCCACGGCCACCGGTTTATCGAGCGGGAAAAGTCCATTTCAGTCAGAATTCCCCCAGGAGTCGATACAGGAACACGCCTTCGAGTCACTGGGGAAGGGGAGGCCGGAAGCAATGGCGGCCCGCCAGGAGACCTTTATGTTGTTATAACAGTGGGCGATCACCCAGAATTTGCCCGTGATGGAGACCACATTCTTTATGAAGCCCCCATTAGTTTTGTGAAGGCGGCCTTAGGCGCCACCATTGAAGTGCCCACGATTAAGGGCAAGACGCCGCTTAAAATTCCTCCCGGAACACAAGATGGAAAAATTTTAAGACTAAAGGGCTTGGGTTTTCCCAATCTGCGCGGTCATGGTATTGGTGATCAAGTTATAAAAATACGGATAACCATCCCGACAAAGCTGAATGCGGAGCAACGGGAAAGCCTTGAAACCTATGCGAAATTAAGTGGTGAAGAAGTCCATTCCGAGTCTGGGACGATCCTTGAAAAAGTGAAAAGTTTGTTTGACTAATTTGACTCAATCGTAATCCCCCTTCATCTTTTGTTTCGTCGTCACTTAAAAACCTAAAGGCATTTTTCATGCCGGTTTATTTTATTCGATCCGAACAGATCACAGGTTTGAATATCCAACTGGATACAGACTTGGACCATCACCTTGGGAATGTCCTGAGATTAAAGGTGGGGGAAAAGGTGCGTCTTGTTGATGAAACACCACGGCAGTATCTTGCCTGTGTACGCACAACCCGTCCGGGGCCGGTGACTTTGCAGGTTGAATCAGAAACATTGCAGCCCGTGCGCGATTCCCCTAGAATAAGATTATGTGTCTCGATGATAAAACGCGAAAAAATGGATTGGATGATTCAAAAGGCAACCGAATTGGGGGTTTCAAGAATTTCACCGATCATCTCAGAACGCACAGTGGTTCGGCCAGATTTGAATCGCGTAAAGCGTCAGGGGGTTCGATGGGGGAAAATTGCAAAAGAAGCTGCGCAACAAAGTTGTCGGTGGGATTTACCGCAAATAGACAATCCCGTGACGATAAAGCATTTATTTGAAGAAAAACACAAAACAGGATTTCAGTTTATTTTTTCAGAGCAATGTCCAGTGACTGAAGGAAAAAAGGTGATTCAACAGAATATCAAAACTTCTGCGAAGAACGGCACGCTCTTGATCGGGCCTGAAGGAGGTTGGGCTTCCTCTGAACTGGTTGACGCCGAAAAGAGCGGTTTTGTCCCGGTTTCACTGGGAGAGCGAATATTACGAACGGAAACGGCGGTTCTTTCCGCCTTGTCCATCCTGCAATATGAGTTGTCTGATGGAAATACTTGAAGATGAATTCCTCCGTCGGCATCAACGGGCGGACGCGTCTTATCCGTCGGTGCCGAAAGCCGGATCGCGTCCGGCCGGGTTTGTCCGCAGGGCAATTGCGTATTTGATCGACAGTCTGATTTTATTTTCACTTTTCCTGGTTTTAATTTTTTCCGGAATAGCCGGGCTTCGTTTTTCGGGTGGCTTCGACACCTTTTATTATTCAGGAACGGGAGAACTGTTTTTTCTGGGATATTTTTTCTTATATACGGGATATTACACTTTTTTTCACGCCTATGGCGGTCAAACCCCTGCCAAAATGATCATGCGGATAAAGGTGCTTAAAAAGGATGGAGAAGTGCCGTCTTACCTCCATTCATTGGTTCGGACCTTCGGGTTTTTTCTATCCCACCTTTTTTTTGGTTTTGGATTTTTTCTGACTCTGATTGAACGGAGAAAAAGGGCGCTTCATGATCTTTTGACCGGGACAGAGGTTGTTCTTTCTGAATAGGTAAAAACCTGATGCATCGGATTGCACTGACAATATGGTCTGTGATTATTTCTCTAACCCCCTTGCCAGTAAACAGCGAAACGCTGGTGGACGGTGTTGTCGCGGTCATCACATTTCATCAGGATGATGCCAGAAAAAAACCGGTCCGGGAGGTTCTTTTATTTTCGGATCTGGAACGCTACCGTCTTTTTTTTGAAGCTGACCATCCAGGCGCAACGGATGATGCCGCATTGTGGCAAGCGCGGTTAAATGAAGTGATCGGCCAAACCTTGCTTAAACCTGAAGCCGCCCGATTCATATTAAAGACGCCCACAGAAAAAGAGGTGGGTGAGCAATTGCGGCGTATCCGATTACGGTTTAAGAATGAAGCGGCCTATGATCAGGCACTGCTTCAATCGGGCTTGTCTGTTGCTGATTTAAGAATAGAGATTAGACAGTTTCTCTGGGTCCAAAAACTGATACAAGAGCGTATCTTGGAATTTATTTTTATCAGTCCGAAAGAAGTGGTCGGTTATTACGTGGATCATCTGAAAAATTATGTCGGAAAGCCTTTTGAAGAGATCGAAAAAGAGATTGAAACCCGGTTGGTAAAAGAAAAAGGAAAAGTTAAAAAGGCGGCCTATATAAAGCGGCTGAAAGGAAAAGTGGAGGTGAACATTTTGTTAAACAACGTCCTTTTTGGCCCAGGGATGAATGGTGCCTAAGCATCAATCGTGTTTGTATTATCCGGGTTCCGCAGAAGGTCGACTGACCCAGCCTTCTATCAATTTTTTTACCGTGTCAATCGGGATTGCAAAACCGATCCCCTGACCGGAAGCGACGATGGCGGTATTGATTCCGATGACCTGACCGGCCACGTTTAAAAGTGGCCCTCCGCTATTTCCCACATTGATAGACGCATCGGTTTGTAAAAATTCTCCTTCGTCCGGCAGGCCCAAATGGTTTCTGCCGGTTGCGCTGATGACACCGACGGTGACCGTTCGATCCAGTCCAAAAGGATTTCCAATGGCGATGGCCCATTCACCGACCTCAATCTGGTGTGAACTTCCAAGTAAAGCGACGGGAAGATCCTGGTGAGGTGGAATCTTGATGACAGCCAGGTCACGCCGATGATCCTTGGCCACGATTTCACCAATAAATTCCCGGCGATCGGAAAGCCGTATCGTAATTTGGTCCGCTTCAGAAATGACATGGTGGTTGGTCAGGATAAAGCCCTCTTTACTGATAATAAAGCCGGAGCCCAAACTTTTTTGCTTAAATTGCCGACGAGGGGCATTCTTAAACATGTCGTTTAAAAAATCCTGGAAAAAACCATCTTTTTGTCGATTGGGCTGATCCGGGTGCCGTACAAAGTGAACCGTGCTGATGTTCACAACGGCCGGTGTAACACGTTTTGCCACACGGATAAAGGCTTTTTCAGTGAGCAGTAAAGCGCGGGCCGGAATATCATCGATCTGGTCTTTTGGTGGCGCTTGCGGAACGAGAAGTGAGGCGGGCAGGGTGTTTGGGGCCTCGACTGAGGCGGGCTCATTTTGGCAAGAGGCCATCAATATTGCGAAGAAGAGCAGGAAAAAATAAAACCCACATGCCCTCTGGTGGATGGAACAAGTATTCATGGCAGTGGCCGTTAGCCGTTTAAAAGTTTATATTCGATACTATCTACCAAGGCCTGCCAGCTGGCTTCCACAATATTTTCAGAAACCCCGACGGTTCCCCATTTTTTCTGACCGTCCCCCGATTCGATCAAAACACGCACTTTTGAAGCGGTGCCGTCGCTGGCAGTCAAAACACGGACTTTATAATCCAGCAATTTGACTTCTGACAAGGCCGGATAGAACTTTTCCAAGGCGCGGCGTAAGGCGTGGTCCAGAGCGTTGACCGGGCCGTTTCCACGGGCCACGGTATGCTCGATTTGATCATCGACCGCAACCCGAATGGTGGCTTCTGAAATGGAATGCCCGTCCCCCTTCCGCTTCTCGTCGATGACACGAAAGCCAATCAACTTAAAAAACGTTTTCTCCGTGCCCATCGCCCGTTTCATCATTAGCTCAAAAGAGCCTTCGGCTCCTTCGAACTGAAATCCTTCGTGTTCCAGGTCTTTTAGTTGTCTTAAAATCTTCTGCACGTCTGGAGAATCATCCGACAATGAAATATTGTAAGCTTCCGCTTTTTCAAGCAGTGAGCTTTTCCCGGCATAGTCCGAAATCAAAATGCGCTGCTGGTTCCCGACTTTTTCCGGGGCGATATGTTCATAGGTTTCCGAATTTTTTCTGACAGCATGCACATGAATCCCCCCCTTGTGGGCAAAAGCCGACTGCCCGACATAGGGTTGATGTTTGTTGTGGGGCAGGTTGCCGATCTCACTGACATAACGGGAGACTTCGCGCAGGTTTTTCAATTGTTTGTCGGTCACCACATCCATCCCCATTTTTAGTTTGAGGTTGGGAATGATGGAACAGAAGTTGGCATTTCCGCAGCGTTCACCAAACCCGTTGATCGTGCCCTGAACCTGGGTCACGCCAAGTGTAACGGCGGTCAGGGTATTGGCAACAGCCATTTCAGAATCGTTGTGGGTATGAATACCGATGGGGTTTCCGATTTCCTTGAAAACCACCTCCAGAATTTCTTTGATCTGCCAGGGCATCATGCCGCCGTTTGTGTCGCAAAGAATCAGGCATTCCGCACCGGCCTTTCGGGCAGTTTCCAAAGTTTTCAAGGCATATTCCGGTTGTGCCAGATACCCGTTAAAAAAATGTTCCGCATCGTAAAAGATGCGCTTGCCTTTGGATTTGAGGTAATCAATCGAATCCGAAATCAGCGTCAGATTTTGCTTGAGTGTAATGCCGAGGGCCTCGGTCACATGGAGATCCCAACTTTTTCCAAAGAGGGTAATCCATTCCGTTCCTGCATTGATCAGGTTTTGAAGGTTGGTCTCTTCCGAGGCTTTATGACGCCACCGGCGCGTGGACCCGAAAGCCACCAATTGAGCAGACTTGAGCGGCTGTTTTTTCATTTCTTCGAAAAAGAGAATATCTTTCGGGTTGGCGCCGGGCCAGCCGCCTTCGATAAATTGAAAACCAAGCGTATCAAGCTTTCGCGCGACACGGAGTTTGTCCTCGACTGAAAAGGAAACATCTTCAGCCTGAGCGCCGTCTCTCAATGTGGTGTCATATAAATCAATGTGCGGCATAATATCGAATCATCTTCCTTAAGCAGGTTCTTTTGCCGGTGGCCGGTCTGCGCCAAGTTCAAATGCGTCGTGAAGCGTCCGGACCGCAAGCTCGGTATACTTTGATTCTATCACACAGGAAATTTTAATTTCAGAAGTTGAAATCATCATGATATTGATGCCTTCAGCAGCGAGGGAAGTAAAGGTTTTCGCCGCGACGCCCGTGTGAGAGCGCATACCGACACCCACAATGGACACTTTGGCGATGTTTTCGGTGACAAGCACCTCGGCCACACCGATTTCTTCCGACAGTTCCGTCAGGAGGGTTTTGGCCTGCACGGCATCCGTTTGCGGCACCGTAAAAGAAAGGTCGGTAAGCCCTGCCTGTCCGACATTTTGGATGATCATGTCGACATTTACATTTTCTTTTGAGATTGCTTCAAAGATGGTTGACGCAATTCCCGGCCGGTCCGGCACGCCGACCAAAGTGACTTTTGCTTGGTTTTTATCATAGGTAATTCCGGAAACAAGCTCTTGTTCCATTTCAACATCCTCCTCCGTGACCAGGGTGCCCGGGCGGTCATAAAAACTTGTGCGCACACAGACTGGCACACGGTATTTCATGGCAAATTCAACCGACCGGGTTTGAAGGACTTTTGCCCCCAAACTGGCCATCTCCAACATCTCTTCGTACGAAATTTTGTGCATCCGCCGGGCATTGGATACGATATTTGGATCGGTGGTATAGACGCCGTCCACATCGGTATAGATTTCACATAAGTCGGCTTTGAGGGCGGCGGCCAGGGCGACAGCGGTGGTGTCTGATCCACCGCGTCCCAAGGTCGTGACGTCGGAATTTCGGTTAATGCCCTGAAAACCGGCCACGACCGGGATGATTTTTTTGGACAGGGCGTCCCGAAGCCGGTCGGCCTGAATTTCTTCTATCCGCGCCTGAGAGTGTACGTTGTCCGTGACAATACCGACTTGTCTGCCGGTAAAAGACTGTGCGGGCCAACCCATTTCCTGTAATGTCATGGCCAAGAGCGCAATGGTGACCCGCTCTCCGGTGGAGAGCAGCATGTCCATTTCACGATGATTGGGTCTGGATGTAATTTTTTGAGCCAGTTGAATCAGCCGGTCGGTTTCCCCGGTCATCGCGGAGACCACGACGACAATGTTGTCTCCGGTTTCAGCACGTTTGGCGATCCGCTTGGCGACGTTTCGGATACGATCAAGATTCCCGACGGAAGTCCCGCCGTATTTTTGGACGATTAGAGGCATAAGCGGCCGTGGACAAAGTCTTCTTTTAAGGCAAAAAGCCGGTTAATAAGCAGTAAGATACCGTTCATTTTGATGTGAGTCTATTGCCGATAAAATCAAAAATTTTTTCCGGCAGCTTCATTTGCTGCCACGCACCGATTCCTGCCGTCACGGCCAAAGGCCAGAGGACAAAAAGGCTGACCGTTCCTACGGCGGCCTTGTCGATCCATTTGCCCGCTCCGACTTCAAGGTCGAGTGTGTTTTCGGATTGGTGAAAAACAATATTGAGTGACGTTGCCATGCCAACAAATTTTCGCCACGATCCCTTTTGGGCCACTTGAAGCACCAAGGCTTCTCCTTCGGCGGAGAGGCGCTGACAATTGTAATTTTGTGCCTCAAGCCATGCTTCGAGATCTGTGACAAGCTGGGCACATTCCGATGTCGAACACAGAAAACGCCGGGTTTTTGTGCCTTTCGGGTCACTGGGTTTGGGGGGGACAGGAACGGCAGGGTGTATTTCAGGTTGGTTGATGAGTGCATTTCCACAAGAAGCGCAAAAACGCGCCCCGCTTAGATTGGTTTGACCACAGGCCTTGCAAGGGTGTGCTTCACCGGGTGATCCTCCCTCCCGGTCCCCATTTTGGGGGGCGGATTCTTTTTCTTCAGAGTATTGGGTGGTTTTGTTCATGGTCACCAAGACATCATCGATTTCTTTTCCTATTTTCGCCAATAACCCGTCTTGTTTTTTCATCAAATAAAATAAAGAGAGAACTTCATCCCGGGAACACCCTTGTTTCTCCAGGCTGGCCCTGATTTTCGAAACCAAAAACAACTGTTGTTCAAAATTGAGTGAGTCAGTCAACTCGATTTCTTCCTTCAAGGATTTTAGGTAGGAGAACGGAACAGCCGGTGGATCGGGAAGCGGATCAGGCAAAGGCTTGGAGGGTGGCAAGGTGGACATGGCCTTAACGAGGGCGAACGCGGCTTTTTTATCCTGGTCGCGATAATCCATGACCTGAATTTTGCTGAGCGCTCGTGGAAGCAGGTTTAAATTAACATCATCAGAGAGCAGCACGGGTAAAATTGTTTTTCCCAGTTTTTGAACGTAGTCCAATTCACGTTTACAAGCGTCTGAGCCCAGCGAACTGGATGAAAGGGCAAAAATGAAGAGATCGCTTTCACGGAGTGTGCTTAAAATTTTGTCCCACCAGGATTGCCCTCCGGTCAAGGCCTGATCATACCAGACATTGTGGTCCAGTTCTTTCAGGTCTTTAACCAAGGCTTTGACCGCTTCCTGATCTGTATGGTTATAACTGATGAAAATATGGGACATCGTTTTGGCTCACTAAAAATGTTTTTCCTGAATTATCGTATTATGCTGAACTAAAACCCCAAGGCTTGAAGCAAATCCTTTTTGTCTTTTACGATGCCGGTTTCTTTTTCCTTGGCAGATGTTTTCAGACAAAAATCCGCGTCTTTCAATCCATGTCCGGTTAAGGTACACACCACTTGGTCGTTCTTTTTAAAATATCCTTGTTGGTGCAGTTTAATAACGCCTGCGACGCCTGCTGCCGAGGCCGGCTCGCAAAAGACCCCTTCCAATTCAGCGATCAGCCGATAGGCTGCAATAATTTCTTCATCGGTGACCATGTCTATTTTTCCCTGGGATTCGAGTGCGGCTTCTTGAGCCGTTTTCCAGCCTGCGGGATTGCCAATTCGTATTGCGGAGGCGATGGTTTTCGGTTCTGCCACAACTTTTCCCAAGACAATGGGCGCTGCACCCGCGGCCTGAAACCCCATCATTTTAGGCAAATGAGAAATTTTTCCATTCTTCAAATATTCTTTATAACCCATCCAGTAAGCGGTGATATTGCCTGCGTTGCCCACGGGCAGAAAATGGTGTGTGGGCGCTTCACTCAGGCGGTCACAGACTTCAAAGGCGGCCGTTTTTTGTCCTTGCAAGCGGAAAGGGTTAATCGAATTCACCAGGGTGATCGGGTAGGTTTTGGAAACTTCCGTCACCAAAGAAAGGGCTTCATCAAAATTCCCGGCCACCTCAAGAATCGTGGCACGATGCATTAAAGCCTGAGCCAGCTTGCCCAGTGAGATCTTTCCTTTGGGAATGAGGACATAGGCCTTCATTCCGCCTCGAACACTATATGCCGCGGCAGAGGCGGAGGTATTTCCTGTGGAAGCACAAATGACTTTTTCTGCGCCCTCTTCCTTGGCTTTGGAAATGGCCAATGTCATGCCCCGGTCTTTAAATGATCCGGTCGGGTTGACCCCTTCGTATTTCAGGTAGAGGTCGATTTCCGCGCCGATATGGGCTGCAAGCCGAGGCGCGGGCAGGAGGGGTGTGCCTCCTTCTTCGAGGGTGACCACGGGGGTTTTATCTGATACGGGTAAAAATTGTCGATATGCTTCGATGATGCCTGGCCAGTTCATGACAGGTCCTCCCCTTCAACGCGAATGAGCAGGGTTGCACCCAGGATACAATCCAGCTGGTCGATTTCACCCAGTGCCGTTTGAAGGTCAGACTCCCTGGCCAAATGGGTCATCATAACAAGCGGGACACTGCCATCGATTTTCCGGCCTTGCTGTATCATGGCAGAGATACTGATCTGATTTTTACCCAAAATTCCTGAAATCTGCGCGAGGACTCCGGGGTGGTCCTGCACCATGAAACGGAGGTAATATAAGGAAGAAATCTCGGCCATGGGACGGATTCTTAACGGTTTTCTGGCGTCAGGCATAAATGCGGCCGCCGGGACACGGCCAGAAGATTGATTAATGATATTGCGCGCTATGTCGACAAAATCACTCACGACTGCACTGCCCGTGGGCAGACTCCCTGCGCCCTGGCCGTAAAAAAGCAATTCTCCAACAGTTTCTCCGTCCACGGCCACGGCATTAAAAACGCCGCTGACTTTTGAAAGGAGGGTGGCTTTGGAGATCATTGTTGGATGCACGCGGGCCTCGATCTCACCATCGACCATTTTAGTAATCGCAAGCAGCTTGATGTCGTAACCAAATTCATTTGCGAAAGCAATATCAATGGGTTTCACTTTTTCGATGCCTTCTGTGTATATTTCCTTTAAGGGAACAGGTGTGCCAAAGGCCAGGCTGCTTAAAATCGCGAGTTTATGGGCTGAATCCCCCCCTCCGATGTCCAGGGTGGGATCGGCTTCGGCAAAACCCAAGTGTTGCGCTTCCTTCAGCACGGAAGAAAAATCGCCTCCTTCATCCCGCATTTTACTTAAAATATAATTACATGTGCCATTAACGATGCCGTAAATAGAGAGGATGCGTTCAGAGGCCAGTCCTTCCTTCATTTCCCGCACAATCGGGATGCCGCCGCACACAGCCGCTTCAAAGCCGACTTCCACCCCCTGTTTTTCGGCGGCTTTAAATATGTCTTCCCCGGCGTAAGCGATGAGCGCCTTGTTTGCGGTCACCACATGTTTTCTTTGTGCAATGGCTTCAAGCGTAAAGGTTTTGGCATGATCCGTGCCGCCAATAAGCTCAACCACAATATCGATTTCTGGATGATTGAGCACCTCTGCCACATCCGTGGTCAGCAAACCTTCGGGCAAGTCAATGCCGCGATCCCTTTCAATTTCACGGTCTGCAATCTTGACAATTTGAAGCTGTGCCCCGATGCGCCGCTCGAGGAGGTTTTGCTGGCTTGTCAGAATCTTTACCGCCCCGGTCGCGACGGTGCCGTAACCAATGAATCCAATTTTAATGACTTTTTTCATGATATGCTAAGATCCTTTGAGTACTTTCTTTATTCCCTGGATGGCCTGACGGGTCCGGTGTTCATTTTCAACCAGGGCAAAACGGACATGTTCATCTCCATATTCACCAAAACCAATTCCGGGAGAGACCGCAACCTTGGCTTCCTTTAATAATAGCTCAGTAAAGGCGAGTGAGCCCATTTTTTTAAAGGCGTCCGGAATTTCACCCCAGACAAACATCGTCGCTTTGGGCTTTTCGATTTTCCAGCCAATGCGGTTCAGGCCGTCGACCAGAACATTGCGGCGGTTTTGATAGAGCGTGACCATGTCATCGACGCAGTCTTGCGGGCCGTTTAACGCAATAATCGAAGCGATTTGAATGGGTTGAAAAATCCCATAATCAAGATAACTTTTAAGCTTGGTCAGGGCTTCGATAATTTGCGGGTTTCCTACGCAAAACCCCACGCGCCATCCGGGCATATTGTAGCTTTTTGAGAGTGACAACAGTTCGACCCCGACGTCTTTTCCTCCGGGGACTTGAAGTAAACTGGGGGCTTGATAGCCGTCAAAAACCAAATCAGCGTATGCGAGATCGTGAACAACAATGAGATTATGCTCTTTGGCAAAGTCAACAATTTTTTCAAAAAAATCAAGTTCAACCACTTGTGTGGTCGGATTGTGGGGAAAATTGATGATGAGCATTTTAGGCCGGGGCCAAAGCTGTTTGGTCGCACTGGCCATGTCCTCAAAAAAATCGCGGTCATGACGAAGCGGAATGGAGCGCAGCTCCGCCCCGGCAATAATGACGCTGTAAGTATGAATCGGATAAGTCGGGCTGGGGGCCATCACGATGTCTCCAGGACCCACCAGCGCTAGCGCCAGATGCGCAATGCCTTCCTTTGAGCCGATCGTTACAATGGCTTCCGATTCGGGGTCGAGCGCGACCTGATAGCGCCGTTTGTACCAGTTGGTAATCGCCAAGCGAAGTTTTGTGATGCCGCGTGAGGCGGAATAACGGTGGTTTTTAGGATTTTCCATCGCTTCAATGGCTTTGGCGACAATATGCGGAGGAGTGGGCTGGTCCGGGTTTCCCATTCCAAAATCAATAATATCTTCGCCTCGCCGCCGCGCCGCGATCTTTAACGCATTGACCCCGTTGAAGACATAGGGGGGGAGGCGGGTAATTCGGTGAAATTCGTGCACGGGGTACTCCAATATCCAGAGAGAAAAACAAACAACTGATTTTATTTTAAATACAAAAGGTTGTCAAACAAAGCCGGTGCTTTACTTCAATGAGAGGGGGCGATTTTTTTCAAGGTGCATGCATATTTAAGAGGATTTAAAAAATATCAGACCGATACCGCCGACACTGATAAGGGGAAGGGCAAAAACTGATATCTTAAATTTAAACCCGAGGGAGGCAACGATCCAGGCGGTCATGGTTGTACCGATATTGGAGCCCATTATAACTCC
>CALZIJ010000064.1 GCA_945787655.1 Nitrospiria bacterium
GGGGTGCAAGGGCAAGGGCTGAGTTAAAAAATTTTGTTTCGCGAGGAATTGGCGTCGCCAAGGGGAAAACTTTTTAACTCAGGGTGAAACCGTCACCCTACCTCTTTTTCTTTAATGTCTCAATATTGTCTCGAACGGTCTTCGTATTCGGATGGTCATCTCCTAATTTACTTTGAAGAATTGGAAGCGCCTTCTTAAAAAATGTAATGGCCTGCTCAACGTCCCCCTTGCCCTGCCACGCCGAGCCGAGATTATTGTAACGGATGGCGACATTGGGGTGTTGATCGCCCAAGACCTTGAGATCGATGGCCAGGGCTTGGTTATAGAATGTAATGGCCTGATCGGTCTCCCCTAATGTGTGTAAAAGGACTCCCAAGTCATTCAGATAAAGACTGTCATCGGGTGCCAGTTCAACCGCTTGTTCATAGAAGGGTAAGGCTCCGCGGTAATCAAGATGCAGTTCTCTGATCTTTGCCAGTTCAAAAGCATCAGCCGCCGCCGCTTTTTTCCTTTCGGTGATTTGCTTTAAATTCTGCTCTAAAGACTGATTTAGAAGGGCCTCAGCCCCTTCTAAATCGCCTTCATCCAGTTTCTCTTTGGCCCTTTTTGCAAGACTGTCCGTCTCATCCCGTTTTGCAAGCCGGGCTTCAATCTCTGTGTACTGTTGAGCCATGTCCCGAAGTTTGGATTCTCGGTCTTCGAGGGCCACCGCTTTTTCATCAAGTGTGTGCAGTAAACGACTAATGACCTTGTCTTTGAGATGGAGGGTGTTCCGCAGATCGTCGATAACTTCTGGTGGAACCGAGTGATTGATCGTGAGGGTGTCGGCGTTGTATTGGGTCTCAACTTTTTGATCCCGTTGATCAAAGTCCGCCATCGCGTTTCCTTGCTAAAAGAGTTGCCCGACCGTAGTGACTGCTTTGGCAAATGCCCCGGCCAGACCGGAGATGCCGCTCACAAGCCCTGTGGCCTTGTTCAGATGTTCCAGTAAGGTGGTTTTGTCCGGTGTCGGTTTTTCCGCCTGGGCCAGGGTTTTTTCCATCTCATCCGTCGCATCGATGGCGGCCTCCCCGGCCAAGGCGTTTTGATCAATCAGCGCCAAAATTTATCGTTTCAGCATTGTATTGATAGGTCACATGCTGTCCCTGCTGATGAAAAGTCGCCATGATTGTCTCCCTGTAAAATGTCTGAACAGAACCTGATCACCACTCCTATAACATTCCTGAACGGAATCCACAAGCCCCCCATTTGAGGGGGTTCGAAAACCCTTTTAAGCCTCTCCCCTTTTCCCCTACGTTCAAAACACCGTTCGCAATCCCAAAGCAGTCAAAAGCCCGCACCTCCGCCTTAAAAAGCGTTCCACCCCGTTGAGGACCAACCGCGAAACGTAAGAATCGGATCTTAAAGCGTGACGGGCAAGCAGATCCCCCTGTCTTGCTTCCTGTATCAGTGATATTTGAACCCCACTTTTTGCTCCAACCTTACAAACACAATTTGTTAGAATAATTGAGAGATCTGAATTGATCGTCGGAAGGTTATCTTGCTTGTTTCAGAAATCCTTCAGGCGAAATACCAGCTCTGCCACTCGATTTCCCGATATCTAAACAAAACCCAAAACGGCAAAAATCTCACGTTAAGACTAGAGGAACAAGTCGATCTTAATATTAAGAGATAGCAAGGACGATGCTGCATTTGGGACCTTATTTGGTGTCAAAAGGGAGAACGGGGGGGAAATAAGCGTATTCATATAAAAAATCACAATGTTTGTGGTCTTACAATTCGATTGTGATGCTGGTATCTTAGCACTTCAATGTCATTCACCTTTAAGGGGGATGACTCCAATGAAGAGAGCGTATTTTATTTTAGCATCAATACTGCCGGTGACGGCACTAACAACTCAGGCCAATGCACAGTCGAGTCCTTGAGCTTAAAGGAGATTCATAGTGAAATTGAGTGACTTGTCTGGAAAAAAGATAGGTATATGTGTGTCTGGAGGGCTAGATAGTAAGACAGTGTCTAAAAGATTGATGGATGAAGGCTTGGATATCGTATGTTTTACAGCTGACCTTGCCCAACCTGATGAGGAAGATATTAACAATATTCCGAAAAAAATGGCACCATGTGGCGTGAAAACGGTTATTGTCGATTTGAAAGATGAAATGGCCCAAGGATGTTTTGATGTGATTAAGGCAAATGCTCAATATGATGGTGGTTATTGGAATACAACTGGGTTAGCTCGTGCTATTACAGTAAAAGGTCTTGTGACAGCAATGAAACGAGAAGGTTGTAATGTCCTTTCTCATGGTGCAACAGGGAGAGGAAATGATCAGATGCGTTTCGAGAGATACACTGCGGTCATTGATCCTGATATGGATATATTCGCACCCTGGCGGGATGAGACACTTTTAAAGCAATTTCCGGGACGAACCGAAATGGCAAATTACCTTACTCAATTTAATATCCCTGCTGTTATTGGTATGAAAAAAAAATATTCCACTGATGCTAATCTTGCAGGGCTTTCACATGAAGCAGAAGATTTGGAGAGTCTAGAAACGCCATGCACCATAGTGAATCCAACTATGGGGGTTTGGCCTAAGGATGCCCCAGATAAGATAGAAACGATTACACTTCGTTTTGAAAAAGGATATTGCGTTGCGATAGACGAGCGCAAGATGCCCTCATTAGCAGTGATGAGCGAGGCTAATAATCGTGCAGGGCGTAACGGAATTGGGCTGAAAAATGCTTTGGAGAATAGAATTATTGGAACAAAGAGCAGAGGTGTATATGAAGCACCTGGAATGGAACTGCTTGGCTACGGGTTACAACAAATTTACCAGGCAATTCTTGATCGTCGTTCTCTCGCTCTTTATAAGTTAATGTCTCAGTTTATATCGGATCAGATTTATGACGGTCGGTATTTTGACCCATCTACTGTTGCGGCACGAGCGGCCATAGATTGTCTTGCAGAAAAAGCAACGGGAACGATTACGATAGAGATGTATAAAGGTAACTTACATTTTAATAAGTTAAGCGACTGTCCTGCCTCAATATATAATGAGGCAGATTCTTCAATGGAAGTGTCTAAGGAAGCATCTAATGGATTTAACCCTGTCAGTGCACAGGGTTATGCGGATATTCTCAAAGTTGAAGCCCTTGCTCTTGCAAAGGCAGGGCAAATACGAAAATAGTACAGGGAAAATGTATTGCATAAAGATAAAAAGCCCATTAGGACTGTTGATCCTTCTTTGATGAAGTCACCGGCTTGAGTTCCCCCAAGAAAAAGGAAACGATATGAGTAAATTAACATTGGGAGTCATTGGGACTTCAAAAAAAGAGGATGAGCGACGTGTTCCAATCCATCCAAAGCATTTGACACGCCTTCCTGAAGAAGTTCGTCGCCAGCTGATATTTGAGGAGGGCTATGGAGCAACATTCGGAATTGCAGACTCGGAAATAGCTGCTCAGACGGGTGGCATTGCCACTCGCCACGAATTATTGGCCGACATTGGCTCGGTGATCATTGCCAAGCCAGTATTAGCTGATTTACAAGAACTTCGCGAAGGAGGAACACTCTGGGGCTACGTGCATTGTGTACAGCAACGGGACATCACCCAAGCTGCACTCGATCGTAAGCTGACGCTCATTGCCTTTGAGGAAATGTTTGTTTGGACGCCTCACGGTCAGATTGGCCGCCACACGTTCTATAAGAACAACGAAATGGCTGGCTATTGCGCAGTATTACATGCCTTACAACTTAAAGGAATTGATGGGCACTACGGCAACCGGCGCAAAACGATCCTTTTCAGTTTTGGTGCAGTCAGCCGTGGTGCGATATACGCCCTCAAAGCGCATGGGTTTAGAGATATCACAATCTGCATTCAGCGCCCCGACCACGAAGTACGTGAAGAGGTCCTTGATTGTCACTATGTCCGGATTCAGGCAGGCAATGAGGGTGAGGCACGCATGTTGGTGGTAGAACACGATGGAACTAAGCGGCCGTTGAGTGATCTCATCAGTGAAGCAGACATCATCATAAACGGAACCTTTCAAGAAACGGAAAATCCCATCCACTTTGTGACCGAAGCGGAAAGCGCATGCCTCAAGCCCAACTCCCTGATTATTGATGTCAGTTGCGACGAAGGTATGGGATTCTTTTTTGCCAAACCAACCACATTCAAAAATCCAATATTTAAATATGAAACAATAGATTACTACGCTGTGGATCATACGCCAAGCTATCTCTGGGAAAGTGCCTCGCGCTCAATCTCTGCTGCTCTTATTGTCTATTTACCTACTGTGGTGGCAGGCCGTGATCGTTGGCAGCAAAATGAGACTATTCGACGGGCTATCAATATTGATGGTGGCGTGATTCAGGATCCCAATATTCTGTCGTTTCAAAAGCGTGAGCCGCACTACCCCCACGCTCACATCAATTCGCTTGGAAATGTTGTCTCGAATAAGGTTGATTCCTCTCAAGAAATACATCGTAAGTGATTGATTTAAGAGTGTATTTTGAGGGAGATTTTCGGATGTTTTGGCCCGATTACGACCTTAGCCCGTTGCTCAACCTGACCGCATAAGGCTTGCTTGGTTTTGGGCTTGCTCGTGGGGTGCTCAGGGCAGATCAATCGTAATACCCTCTATTTCTACCTGCATTCCTCAAAATTTTTCATCTCAAAATTTGTTTCTTTGTAGATGGCTCTGAGAGAAACCCGATGCCCCCGAATCTGAAGGTTTCGAGCAGCAACCTTGCGAGTAGGAAGCCTCATCTTGGCTGGACGCCCATTTACCCAAGATGAGGCTTCCCGAGTCTTGGATTTTAGATGTACGCAAAATAGTGTTGATTCCAATTCAACTTCCATAAATTATGAACTTTCCTCCTTTATTTTCCCGCTTTTCAAATCCCGAATTAGAAAGCGTGAGGGATGAAGCGCCTGTTGCACTGCTTCCGAGACTGGAAGCAGTTCATCACAGATCTGCGCTGCGATCAATTCCGCACATAAAAAACTGGAGCAGAGGCCGCGGGCGCCGTGTCCGGTATTCACATAAAGTCCCTGTAAGTCCCTTGCATTGGGGTAGTTCTCTTTGGCTTTGCCGTGATGCAAGTCGTGATAGTGGGTTTTGAAAAAATCCAAATCCGCCACCGGCCCGGCCAAGGGCATGCGGTCCGGGGTTGTCGCGCGGAGCGCGGCGTGTCCTTTCAGGTTTTTTGTTTCAAAATCAAAGTTGTCTGGAAATAAATGCTTCAATTGATCGATGTTTTGGTAATGTTCCGCTTCGCGGATTGCAGTATCCTGATCGTCACGGAGAAAGCTTGCGCCAATGAGGTGCTCGCCGTTTATCTCCGGCAGGATATATCCCTCGAAACAAATAGCCCGGCGTATTTTTTGACTTTTTGGGGTGGCCGCAGCCATCGTGGTTTGTCCTCTGGCAGCACTCAGTTTTAACCACTGGGTCTGTTCAAATTTCAGGACGTGCACCGCGTTTGTCAATATGACGGTTTCCGACCTTGCAATAACATTTTCATCCCGATCAAATAAAACCCATCGGCCGCCTTTTTGAGCAAGTCGATGAATAGTAGTATTGAATTGTGTTTGAATGTTGCCTCCGGCGTCATTCATCAAATATTTACAAAGGTTCTGAGGACTCAAAATACCCCCCAGCGGGAAGTAGAAGGCGTCTTTATTGATCGTAAGGCCTGACATGTCGTTTGTTTGCGCTGCAGATAAAACACGCGCAAAGTCATTGCTGCAATTCAGCTTTCCCATCTGTTTTTTGATGCGTTCACTGGTGGCGATTTGAAGCACGCCATCTTGTTTCCATAGTAAATCTGCATATTTTTTTTGAAGCGTGTTGCATTCCCGAATGGCCTTTAAATAGGCTGCGGCGTAAAACTCGGAAACCGCGTTTTCGCCCAGACTGATGCGCGGCATGAGGATGCCCAGGGCATTGCCCGAACCGGCTTGGGCGATGGCGGATTGTTGGTCAAATAAATCAATCTGCCAGCCGCGTTTGGCCAAGGCCCATGCGGTCGTGATGCCGGCGAGCCCCGCGCCCACGACGATGGCGTGTTTGTGGTTGTATTTTCGAGAGGCGTATTCAAACCAGGGCGGTCTGCCGGGTTTTGAACGGCGGCTTGTTTTCAGTACCCCGCGCAGCATTTCGCGCTTTCGACCGTAGCCCGCGACTTTTTCAACCTCAAAGCCTGCCGAAGTCAAGGCCCGTCGGACTGGGCTCGCGGCGGTAAAGGTACTGAAGGTCGTTCCAGGCTTGCTGTGTCGCGCGATGTGTTCAAAGACGTCTTTTGTCCACATGCGCGGATTTTTAGCGGGGGAAAAACCATCCAGGTACCAGGCGTCCACGGTGGCCCGCATTTGCTGCAACATATCTTCAACCTCACCGAACATCAGGGTGAGGAAGACCCGGCGGTTAAAAAGCGGCAGATGATGAAAGCCGGGAACCGCAGGCGGGTAGTGGGGGAGAAATTCTAAAAGCAAGCCTGCCAATTCCGGCCAGTTTGCAAGGGCTTTTTGGAAATCCGCTTTGTTTAAAGGGGTATTTTCGACCGAAAAATAATGCAGACGAGCCCTTGGCACCGCTGTTTTCAACCACAATGCGGCAGTGCTGAAAAAGTTAAGCCCCGTGCCGAAACCGGTTTCGGCGATGATAAATGGCCGTGTGTTTTGCCAGCGTGCCGGAAGATGATTTTGATGCAAAAAGACATATTCTGTTTCGGCCTTGCCTTCATCCCTGGAAAAATAGACGTCGTTATAGTGTGTACTGACGGGATATCCTTTTTCCCAATGAATCCTGGCCGGCTTCATCTGCGCCACACTCCGGGTTGGGGGTTGTTTTTGCGGGTCTTGTTTGAAAACACGGTCTATTGGGGGGAGAAGACTTCCTCTTGCCATCAGGGATTCAATGCAATACCATCACCTTTAAATCGGGCGACGTGTCTTTTTATGATCCGGTTTGTTTTTTTCTTGTTTAGAAATACCACAATGCAGTGTTGTTGTGAAGATTTTATAAAACAGGGAGGTTGTTGTCATGCTTAAAAAAGGATGCTATACCGTTGTTGTTTTTTAGCCTTGTTCTTTTATCAAATTATCCCGGCCAGTGCGTTCAGTGAGCTTTATATTTTTGGGGACAGTCTCGAAGATACAGGAAACCTGGCGTCTCTCGGGGATAGTCCGTTTCCTCCCCCTTATTTCGAGAACCGGATCACCAATGGCCCGGTCGCGGTTGATGTATTGGCGGAAGGCGATTCTTGAACAACTTCCCTAAAGTTGCAGGGGAGAAGACAAAAAGGTGTCGTTCATTATGCCAAAGCCTTGTAAAATCGGTCCTGATTTTTGGCCTTGCTGGTTTCATCGCAGACAGTGGAATGAGATCTCCTTGACCCACTTTCCCGCTTTACCCTATAATCCGCACGTGAAAAACAATCTGCATGAAACCAACCGTACATCGCCTTTCTCACAGGTCTTGTTCTTGTTCCTTTTATTTTTCTTTTCGTCCTGTGCGTCCAGTCCCCAAAAACCTTCCCCTGTGGTGACACAGGTCGAGCGTATTCAAAAAGTATTGGACACGTTTTCCAAAGCCTATCAGAATCGGGATGAAAATTTGCTGTTTTCCCGGTTGGACTCCGAGGCCAAAGGGCTTGCTTTGATCAGGGAAGCTGTCTTGGCAGATTTTAAACAAAAACCAACAGTGTCTTTGGTTTTTGAGATTAATCGAGTCGAAACGCAGGAGGCCTCTTTTCAAACAATGGTTCATTGGGAAGCCGCCTGGAAAAAATCAAAAAACAGAGACCCCGTAAAGAAACAGGGAGAGGTCATCTTGGTGTGGATCAATCCGGAGAAACCCAGCTTGGTGGAAGTGCGGGGGGATTCTCCGTTTGGTGTCATCACACGATCTCAATAATTCTGCCCTATGGACATCACTGAATTTAAAACGGATTTCCTGATTATCGGCGGCGGCATTGCGGGATTGCGTGCCGCCATCGGGGCAAGTCGTTTTGGACAAGTGGTTATTCTCAACAAAGGCTTGAAGGGGGAATCCAGTTCTGAATTTGCGCAGGGTGGGATTGCGGCGGCGCTTAACGAAGAACCTGCGGAGATTCAATCCCATTTTGAAGATACCATAATCGCCGGAAGAGGGTTATGTCGGGAAGAAGCGGTGCGCGTTTTGGTTTCTGAGGGACCGCGACGGATTCAGGAGCTGCTCGATTGGGGGGTGTCTTTTGATAAAAATGGGGAACAGTATATTCTTGCTCGGGAAGGGGCACACAGTAAAAACCGGATATTACGGGCTCGCGGAGATGCGACGGGTAATGAGATTGTAAAAACACTGCAGCGGGCCATCTCGACGAATGAACGTATCTCTATTTTTAACGGTTATTTTACCATTGATTTATTGACCTCAAAATCCGGCGAAGACCCTGAATTTTGTTTTGGCGCTGTAGCCCTGGATGAAGAAAAGCATTGTTTAAGCCGATTTTACGCAAAAGCCGTGATATTGGCGACCGGCGGGATTGGGCAGGTTTTCCGCCGGACAACCAATCCACCCGTGGCCACGGGAGACGGGATCGCCATGGCGTTGAAAGCGGGCGCGGAATTGGAGGATATGGAATTTTTTCAATTTCATCCAACCGCGCTGGCCCTGCCGGGCGCTCCTTCTTTTCTACTCTCCGAGGCCATTCGCGGGGAAGGGGGACAGCTTCGTAATGCGGATGGAAAACGTTTTATGGATCGTTATCACCCGGATGCGGAACTTGCACCGCGTGATTTGGTTTCCCGCGCAATTATCAGTGAAATTCGGCAGACCGGAGTGGACCATGTTTTCCTGGATGTGACCCATTTAAATCCCCATTTTGTCCGGGAACGTTTCCCCATGATTTATGCAACGTGTCTCCATTACGGTATTGACATGGTCAAACAACTTGTTCCTGTGGCGCCCAGCGCACATTATATGATGGGCGGCATTAAAACGGATCTTTTTGGAAGGACAAATATCCCGCGTCTTTATGCGGTCGGGGAGGTGGCATCGGCGGGTGTGCATGGTGCGAACCGTCTTGCCTCCAATTCATTACTGGAGGGATTGGTTTATGGCGCCCGGGTTGGAGATGCAATTGAAGCGGAGGCGTCTCATGCTGTCGATTCATCTGACGGGATTGAAGATCTCAAGCTAGGGGGTATGGAAGATTCGATTTCTTGGCCTGAAGCCTATCGATCGACACAGGCTATGCTTAAATCAGCGATGTGGGAACACGCTGGCATTATCCGTCAAGGGCCTTTATTAGAGACACTGGTTGAGTCCTGGCGGCATTGGTCAGAAGTATTGAAGTCTCCTCCACTTTCACGCCCTGCCCTTGAAACCGGGAATATGCTGTGGGCCTCTGCTGCCCTGATTCAATCCGCCCTCGAACGGCGAGAAAGTTTGGGCGCACACTTTCGTGAAGACTATCCGGAACCCCGGACAGATGACCCACCGCAACATTCCCTGGTGAATTTTAAAACCCTCAAGGCGCTTTTTAAAGAAGGCGGGAAATAAGTGCTACCCCATTTTTCTTAAGGAACACGTCTGTTGGACTGGGCCATCATATGGGCACCCTGCTCGTTTTCCTTTAAGTAAAATTCAAAAAAACGGAGTACTTTTTTAATGTAAGACCGGGTTTGTTCGATGGGCGGGACTCCACCGTGTCTGAGGACATTTCCAGGACCGGCATGGTAGGCCGCAATGGCCAAACGAAGATCCTGATCGAAGCGGTCGAGCAGGTATCGCAAATATCGTGTGCCGCCGTGAATATTTTCTTCCGGGTCAAAAGGATCCCCCAGTTTTAGATCCTCCGCCGTCTCCGGCATGAGCTGCATCAGGCCTTGTGCTCCAGAGACTGAAACAGCCTTGGGATCGAAGTTTGATTCCGCCCGAATGACCGCTTTAATGAGCGCAGGTGACAGCTGTTGGGCTTGTGAGGCGGCGTCAATATAGGTTTCAAGGACGAGTTCGTCGATTTTTTTAGAAACGGCCCGCCTCTTGTTTTTTGGAACCCTCCGTTTAAAACGGGGGTCTGTCGGGACATTGGTAAAATGGATGGTTCCGGAAGGGTCGATATATTGATAAATGTCCGCCGATTTGGAGGTGTCGGGCAGGATGAATACGGTAATGAAAATCAAAAAACCCAAAAAGCGCATATCAACTCCTTTTACGGAAGATATCATTGAATGCCGAACCTGTCAATTTTATGAAATCCAAGCCAAATTTTTGACACATTCCCCTTGAAACACCGTTTTTTCAGGCTTATATCTTAGTCAGGAACCTGGATATGGAGGTGTACTGATGCAGGCGGATCGATTTACTTTAATGGCGCAGGAAGCGCTGGAAGATGCCCAGAAAAAAGCGGGCTCCTATCAACACCAACATGTGGATGAAGCCCACATCGCACTGGCTTTAGTCGACCAGCAGGGAGGGATTGTTTCTTCCGTCATCAAAAAAATAGGGGTTTCTCTCGAAGGGGTGCGCTCAGGACTTATTGATTTGTTAAAAAAGAAACCTACTGTTTCAGGCCCAGGCGCAACGGGTTCTGTTCAGGTGACCCCACAGCTTGCGGCATTGCTTCAAAAAAGTGAAAAAGAAGCCACTGACTTAAAGGACGAATACATCAGTACAGAACACCTTTTTTTAAGCGTGCTGGATTCAAAAAGTGACGTTTCGACAGTATTTAAAAATCTGGGTCTGGACCGAAAAAAAGTCTTATCCGCCCTGAAGGACATTCGCGGGGAAAACCGGGTGACGGATCAGTCTCCGGAAGATAAATATCAGGCGCTTGAGCGTTATTCACGTAATTTGAATGAATTAGCACGCCGGGGAAAATTGGATCCTGTGATTGGGCGGGACGAAGAAATTCGCAGGGTGATACAGGTGCTTTCCCGCAGGACCAAGAACAACCCTGTCCTGATTGGGGAAGCCGGAGTTGGAAAAACGGCCATTGCGGAGGGTTTAGCGCAGCGGATTATTTCCGGGGATGTGCCGGAAGGTTTAAAGAATAAACGGGTGCATTCGCTCGACATGGGGGCTTTGATCGCAGGCGCCAAATTTCGTGGTGAATTTGAGGACCGTCTGAAAGCGGTCATTAAAGAAGTCGTTACTGCAGAAGGTGAGATTATCCTGTTTATTGACGAACTCCATACCTTGGTGGGCACTGGTGCGGCAGAAGGAGCGATCGATGCGTCAAACCTCTTAAAGCCGGCGTTGGCACGGGGTGAACTGCGCACGGTAGGCGCCACCACCATTGATGAATATCGCAAGCATATCGAAAAAGACCCGGCGCTGGCCCGCCGATTCCAGGCCATCATGGTGGACGAACCCACTGTAGATCAAAGTATTTCCATTCTTCGCGGCTTGAAGGAACGTTACGAAGTACATCATGGGGTGCGTATTCAGGATTCAGCGATTGTGGCAGCCGCTGTGTTGTCTCACCGTTATATTACGGATCGGTTTTTACCGGACAAAGCCATCGACCTGGTTGACGAAGCCGCTTCGCGGCTTCGTATGGAAATTGATTCCATGCCGACAGAACTGGACGAAAGCGAACGAAAAATCCGCCAATTGGAGATTGAACGGGAAGCCGTTAAAAAAGAAAAAGATGAAGTTTCCCAAAAACGCTTAAAAGAAATTGAAGAAAAACTATCCTCATTGAAAACGGCTTCTGAAGCCCTTGCCAGGCAATGGAAGGATGAAAAAGAAGTCATTCAAAAGATTCGTGCGTTAAAAGAAGAAATTGACCTGACCCGTCAGCAGGCAGAGCAAGCAGAACAACAGGGTGATTTGGGCCGTGCTGCCGAGCTTCGTTACGGGAAAGGACCCGCCTTGAATAAAAGGCTTTCTGAAGAAAATGAACGCCTCCATGCCTTACAATCCGAGCATCCGATGCTGAAAGAAGAAGTGGATGAAGAAGATATCGCTGCGATTGTTTCAAAGTGGACCGGCATCCCGGTGACCCGAATGATCGAAGGAGAGGTTGAAAAAATTATTCACATGGAAAAAAGGCTTCATCAGAGAGTCGTGGGGCAGGATGAAGCGATTGTGGCCGTATCCAACGCCATTCGCCGCGCGCGGGCCGGCATTTCAGATCCAGACCGGCCTTTGGGTTCTTTTGTGCTTTTGGGGCCGACCGGTGTTGGAAAAACAGAAACCGCACGGGCGCTGGCGGAGTTTCTCTTTGATGACGAGCAGGCCATGATTCGCATTGATATGTCCGAATATATGGAAAAACACAGTGTCTCCCGTCTGGTGGGTGCCCCTCCCGGGTATGTTGGCCATGACGAAGGCGGACAGCTTACCGAAGCCATTCGCAGAAGACCTTATGCAGTGGTTCTTTTTGATGAAATTGAAAAAGCCCATCCAGATGTATTTAATATTCTGCTGCAGGTTTTAGATGATGGGCGGCTGACCGATTCCAAAGGGCGGACAATCGATTTTAAAAATACCGTGTTGATGATGACGTCTAACATTGGGAGCCAGGAAATTCAGGATCTCTCAAGTGATGAAGATGAAATGCGGCAGGTGGTGCTTCAATCCTTACGCGGGCATTTTAAACCGGAATTTTTAAACCGGATAGATGATATTATCATCTATCACCCTTTAAAGATGGAACAACTAGGGAAAATCGTTGAAATTCAAATTGAATTGCTTAAAAAACGTTTGAATGAAAAGCAGATCAAGCTTTCGTTGACCCAGGCGGCCCGTGAATATTTGGCGCGTGAGGGTTATGATCCGGTCTATGGCGCACGGCCTTTAAAAAGGGTTATCCAGCGGGATTTGTTGAACCCTTTGTCCATGAAACTCATTGACGGGTCTGTGCATGCGGGGGATCAAATCAAAGTCGATTTGGACGAGGACAGTCTTATTTTTCGTTGACAATAATACGGGAGATCTGTATAGATAGGCGGGTCTGTTCAGCCTTTAATTTTCTCGGAGTATTCCATGACCCGCGATATTGTTCTTGTCCACGAAGATCCTAATTTTATTGAAACATTTCAAGAAAAGCTCAATAAAAACGGGACGCGTGTGACTTTGGTTCAAGCCGGCGAAGATCTCCTTCAAAAGTCAAACTATTCCGAGTCTGTTGTTGTCATTAATACGGAAAACAATTGGGAAAAAGCCATTGCGGCTTTGGAGTCTCTGAAAAAGAAGGAAACCCCGTTTTATGCCATCATTTCTGAATCGACTTTGCTCCAAAGAACGTTAGGGCAAATTGATTCGACTTCTGAGCAGCTTGCGCTCAATGGTGCGCCTGCGCCCCGAAATCGAAGAAAGACAGATCGAGAAGCCGCAGAATCCAACTTTTCTGAACTTCTTGAAAAACGGCTGGCCGATTTTGTTAAAAAAATCAGCGCTTCAGAAGGGAAAAACCTGTATGACCTGCTCATCCAGGAAGTTGAAAAGCCTCTGATTAAACTGGTTTTGGATGAAACAAAAGGAAACCAGGTCCAGGCGTCTCAGCTTTTGGGCATGCATCGGAACACGCTTAGAAAAAAGATGAAAGAGTTACAAATCTCCTTCCCTAAAAAAATCTCAAAAAGTTAAACCTACAAAAATAATCTGATAGGTTTTTAATCGCAAGTGGTTAATATTCAGCCCTGTTTTATTGACTATAAACATGATATAGTATAAAATATATTGAATTTTTACAGGTATGTGTGCTAGGTGATTGCGATATTTTTTGTAATTTAAATTTTTAGCGTTAAGCTTATTTTGTTAGTCTCGTGCACCCCGGAGTCTTCTTTGTTTATGTTGAAACGAATTGGAATAGTATCTCTTCTTTTCTTGTCCTTCAGTGCCTGCGGTGGCAGCGGTGGATCAAGTAGCACAGGTGTAACAGCCTATAAAATCAAAACCTGTCTATTAATGAAAATGGAAGTTTTGTCTTCAGTCTTTCTCTAAGTCAAGGTGGAAATTACGAGGTGACAGTCGTGGCCTCTCCCTCTCAACAAGTCTGTACAATCAGCCGAGGCGCAGGAGAGGTTCAAACAACTGATATATCTGATATTGAAATTATTTGTGTCACTGGCAAAACGGTCGGGGGGGTGGTCAATGGTTTGGCCGGATCGGGCAATGGACTGGTACTACAATATAACGGTGGTGATGACCTGACAATCACTCAAGGGGGAAGCTTTCGTTTTAATCTGGCGGCACAAACCGGTGATGTGTATGTTGTAACGATATTAACCCAACCCTCAGGTCCAATGCTTTGTACGGTTGTTGATGGTTCCGGTACTGTGGGTTCCACTGATGTGAGCAATATTACTGTGAATTGCTCCGAAGACGGCACCATCGGCGGAACAGTGAGTGGTTTGGTGGGCAAAGGCTTGAAGTTGGTGAATAATGGAACAGAAGAACTTTCCATCAGCAGAAACGGCAGTTTTACATTTGCTTCAAAAGTGAGTAATGGCGGCAGTTATGCCGTAACCGTGAAGACGCAGCCGAGTATTCCGACACAAAACTGCAGTGTGTCCAAGGGGTCTGGTACGGTCAATGGTGCCAGCATTACCAATATTGCGGTCACCTGCGCGACCGATTCTTTCAGTATCGGAGGATCAGTCAGCGGTTTAAGCGGCTCAGGGCTGGTGATACAAAATAATGGCGGGGATAATTTGGCCATATCTTCCGATGGTGTCTTTACATTTAATAATGCGGTCTTAGACAGTGGTATTTACAATGTGACTATCCTTACTCATCCAGGCAGCCCGGCCCAATTTTGTAGTGTAACGGATGGGTTTGGCTCAGTGTCCGGGGGGAATATTTCCAACATCCTGATCAATTGTGTGACGGGCGGGTCACGATCAGTGAATGTGACGGTGAATGGCATCGCAACCCCTGGTCCGGGGCTGGTACTACAAAACAATGGTGGGGATAATCTCGAAATTAGCGGTAATGGAAACTTCACTTTTAGCACTTTATTAGGGGATGGCGTTCCTTACAAGGTGAGTTTGTTCACACCTTCCGGATCCCCAAACGTGGGTTGTAATGTAAAAAATGGCAGCGGTTTTATTGCTGGTGCGGATGTGAATGATATCGTCGTGACCTGTTTGCAATATCGGTCTTCCGGGATTATTGAGAGTGAGGATTTCGGATCGACCAGCACACCGACATTGGTCTCGGATGCTTTGGGCAATGTCACTGTGGTCTGGGATCAACACGACGGAACCCTTCGAAACTTATGGGCAAACCGGTATAACGCGGGTACAGGTCTTTGGGGCACTGCTGAAATGATAGAAAGTGATAATACCGGATCTGTAGAACAGGTGGCTGAAAACAAAAACCGGAATGTGCACGTTGATGGATCAGGCAACGTTATTGTGATTTGGAGACAGCATGACGGGTCTCGATGGAATCAACGGGCAAACCGTTATAATGCCGGAACGGGGCTTTGGGGGAGTGCGCAATTAATCGGGTCCGGTTTGGGCGATGCGGAGATCGCGAAGTCTGTGATTGATGCCTCGGGTAACGTGACTGCAGTTTGGAGCGAAAAGAGCGGCACACGATGGGATCAATGGACCAACCGTTACATTGCCGGTACAGGTTGGGGAGCTCCTGAAAAAATTGAAACAGGAGACGGCAACGTGTCCGATCCAACCGTTGTCATCGACGTATTAGGGAATGTCACCGCCATTTGGCGTCAAAAAGTCAGTGGTGGAACGCGCTGGGATCAGTGGGCAAACCGCAATAGCGGCAGCGGTTGGGGCAGCGCCGAAAAAATCAATGCCGAAGATCTGGGGGATGCGTTTCCGCCTTCAGTGGTGATCGATAGTTTAGGGAATGTGACTGTGGTTTGGAGGCAGTCGGATGGCATTTATGAAAACCAGTGGGCCAATAGATATGTCATGGGCAGTGGCTGGAGCGCAGCCGAAAAGATTGAAATCGAGGATTTGGGAGATGTCTTCCCTGCACAGTTGAAAGTAGACGCTTTTGGTCATGTTATGGCGGTTTGGAAGCAGTTTGATGGTGCACGGAACAGTCAACGGGCAAACCGATATACCATGAACCTGGGCTGGGGCGAAGCGGTAAAAATAGAATCGGAAGATTTTGGCAGTGTCGAAGATGCCTCCATCGTGATGGACGCGCTGGGCAATGTGACTGCAGTCTGGAGTCAGTTTAGTTTCGATAACAGCAACCTCTGGGCAAATCGCTACACAGTCGGGTCCGGCTGGGGGCCTGAGGCCGAAAAAATTGAGCAAGACGATACCGGTAATGTGGTGGGTTTCTTTTACCCGGCCGTGGTGGATTCAGCAGGGCATGTTACGACGATTTGGACCCAGTCTGATGCGGTTTCCATGAATCATCTCTGGACGAACCGCTACACCTTTGGGGTCGGGTGGGGTAGCCCACAGAAAATCGATACGGAGGATTTGGGCAATGTGTTGGCCAATTCGTATTCTATGGTCAGTGATGCGACCGGCAATGTCACTGTCGTATGGGCTCAGAATGACGGTACACGATGGAACCAGTGGGCAAGCCGGTATATCGTCGGGTCTGGATGGGAGACCGCCAAACTCATAGAAAATGAGAATCTGGGGAATGCCAATTTTGCCAAACTGATTGTAGACGGAAATGGAAAAGTGACCGTCAGCTGGCCTCAATTTGGTGCGGCTCACCGGAATTTGTGGGGATTACGCATCGATTAGTTTAAAGGCCATTTAAACTGAAGTTCAATCATCTTTTGTCCTGGTTAATCGCGAGCCATTTTTTCTTCATTCTGATCATCGATGTCTCAGTGGTTACTTCTTCCAGCGCATTAATTTTTATCCATGATAAGTCATGCGATTCCTCGCTGACCTTAAACTGTTCAGATGAATCGGCCTTAAGCGCAAAACGCACATCGAAATGATAATGCGCTTCGGTATTCTTGTACTTTGGAATGAGATGAATATCCAGGTCAAAGATTTCATGCTGAAAGGGAATAAGCTGGTTTAGGCCGGATTCTTCATAGCCCTCACGGAGCGCAACGGATAACACATCGGTTTCCCCATCGGCATGCCCACCCAGTTGAAGCCATTTGTTCAGTTTGCGATGATGCGTGAGGAGAACCTGTTTTCGATCGCCATCGACGATCCAGGCGGAACCGGTAATATGGCCGCTTGTGAGTTCGCGTTTAAAACAGTCCGGGTTTTTTTGTATAAATGTAATAAACCGGCGGGAAATACTGGTTTCATCGGGGTAGCGTGATGCATAACGTAAAATCTGGGACAGCAGGGGGTCTCGGTGCATCTCGATTCACGCTCACCGGAAACCGGTTTTGAGTTCGGGCCTGTTTTCAGTAAGAGAAGCCGGTAAAAAGCATGGCGCCTTATTCACCCGGATAGTTGATGTATTTTCCTTCAGAGGCACACCGGTCGAAATAGGCCTCATCAAAAGTAAAGGTATGGGTCTCCTCATCAAAACTTTTGATTTTGGGCATGACAAGGTGGCGATTTTTCAGACAACCGTATTCAAGATGTTCCACAATCACTTCGGGGAAGTTATAAAAAATACTGCCGATTTCAATGCCTTCTTCCGTGCAAAGGTAGCAGTGTCCCGCCCCTTTAATGTGGTGGCAGTCTTCCAGGATGGCCAACACCGTTTCTTCGGTGGCCTCTCCTGCTTCAAGGAGTTCGAGCCCCCGGGTGATCCGGCCGGTTCCGGTTTTACACGAACTGCATTGCCCGCAGGATTCTAGCGCCAAAAATTTGGAAAAATTCAGGCCCATTGTCAAAACGCATGCGGTGTTGTCCAAAACTGTATAGCCGCCTGAACCAAGGCCAGAGGGAATTTTTCGCATGGAGCCGTAATCCAGCGGGGTATCGAGCTTGTCTGCAGGGATTACGGCATTGGTTGGACCGGAAAATACGGCCTGTACGTGACGTCCCATGAGCGGCCCGCCGCCATAGACATTAATGAGGGTCGAAAGCGGCGTGCCAAGTGGAAGTTCATACATGCCGGGCCGTTGAACGTCCCCGGTTAAAGTGAAAATCATGGTGCCCGGCGAATCGGCGGTGCCAATGGATTTGAACCAGTCCGGCCCATTCCTGATAATGTAGGGTACGGTGGAAAGTGTTTCAACATTATTGACGCAGGTGGGCTGATCATACAAGCCCACATACACCGGAATAATCCCTTTGGCCCGCGGCCAAGGGGGTTTGCCTTCGATGACTTCCAGTTGTGCCCGGTCTTCACCGAGCAAGTAGGAATCCGGGCCAATGGCGATTTCCAATGGAAAATCATGTCCGCTGTTTAAGACATTGTCTCCTAAAAAGTTGGCCTGCCGACATTCCTCGATCGCGCGTTTTAAAATGGCAATTTCACGTTGTGAAATGACTTTGATGCAAATAATGGCATTGACCGTGCCGATGGCGTAAGAGGCAATCATCATTCCTTCAATGAGTGCATAGGGGTTTTTTTGAACCAGAAACCGGTCTTTATAAGTGCCGGGCTCCCCTTCGGAAAAATTACAGACCAGATACCGTTGAGGGGCATGACCATGCGCGCCTGTTGCATTGTTGCGAACGCCGTCCCACTTGATGCCCGCGGGAAAGCCCGCCCCTCCACGGCCACGGAGAAACGACTTTTTGATCAGGTCGATAATCTGCATGGGCTTCATTTTTAAAGACGTCTTAAGGGCTTCAAAACCGCCCACTTCGAGGTAGTCTTCCAGCGAAGTGAAGGGTTTATCGTATTGCAACAAAATGCGTTGTTCTTCCAGAGTGCGCTGATCGGCCATAATGGGTCTCTCCAAAATTTTAGTGAAGATTATATTGAATTAAGGCTTGAAAGGCAACCATCGAAATCGGCTCATTTGAAAAATCCTTCAGCCGTGACTGGGTTTGGGGGCCATAAAAACCAGGACGACCAGGCGGTTCCCGGAAGTGTTGGTCACGCCATGCGGCTGACCGGCAGGGGCCAGAATGGCCGAACCCGCACCAACACTTTCTTTTTCCTCCCCAACCTGAAAAGTTCCTTCTCCTTCCAGAACACAATAAACCTTGTCTTCGCCTTGGTGAGAATGGACTTTTTGAAATTGGTCGGGTTCAAAACAATACAGATCGCAAAACATCCGATCCGTCCCAAAAAGGTTTGTTTTTTTCATTTTTTCTGAAGAAAAGACTTTCATTTTTTCAAAAGAAGCAATATTCATTTTCCCTCCATTCGGGTGTAAACACGGTTATAAATTATAAAAATGTGGCATCAACGAGCAGAAAGAATCGAGAGCAAATCTCTCCGATGATGACCATCATCATCGCGACATAAAGCAGGCCTGTTGCCGACATTGTGGCCCGGTCTTTCACGGTCAGAACAATCATGGGGGCTAAAATGACGGGACCCACAATGCCAATTAAAATACGTATCCACAGATAAAGACCTTCAAAATTATTTAAAAGCAAGGCGTCAACAAGACGCTCTGTAGGAGAAAGCACGGCAAGGCTGATGATCGCAATACCGGATTCGACAAAGACAAGGTACATAAAAATATTGACCAGGTTTTTAAGCGGAATGATTGAAAGGCCGGGCCGGGTTAAATAACTGTGACCCAAAAGCATGGCGAGCACTCCTGCTCCTAAAAGTAAACCGGAGACCAGGAAATATAGTGAAAGTGAAATCATCCGTGCCGTTCCGGACAGGGAAGGTAAATAGTAAATGGCGCTCCCAAGCACCGCTGCCGTCCCTAAAATGGTGGCTGTGATTAAAAGGAGCCGGCTATGGTGCGGGTGTTTGAACCAGAGCCTGAGATTGTAGACAAAGAGGACAAGCGCAAAAGCGGCAAAAAAAATAAAAATCGCACTGATCAAATCGAATTGCAGGAAAAGAAGCGGCCATTCAGACCATTCAATCGGGAAAAGCGCCACGCCAAGCAGCAGGGTCAAAAAGAAGACGATGCCGTTTGTCCTGTAAAACCCGATACCGACGGTTTCAAGTGAACGCAGGGAAAGTAAAAAAACCCCTCCAACGGCCATCTGTCCAAAAACCAAGAATACAATTTCCTGAATACGTGCCAAGTCCTGCTCCGGCGCTGCCCCATAAACGTCAGTTCATTAAACCGCCGGCTTCCTCCTCTTCGCCTTCCTGTTCCGATGCAATCACGGGTGAGCCGTGGTGATGGGTCAACATCCACACTTTATTCCGACGTTCAAATATATTGGTTGAAAGCACATGGCCCTCCAGCCATTTCCCATTGTCCTTCGTGGTAATGCTTTCATTACAGACCGCCCAGGCTAAATCACCTTTAACGACCACATCAATCAGGCAAATACTGAATTTGATCTCGTGGGTATGGTTGAAGATCAAAACCCAGCTGTCACGAACATCAGGCCAACCCTGACATATTTTCCATCCGGGGTGGATACATTTTACATGGTCTTCATGCAGCCATAAGGTATCCATTTGCTGGATGTCTAATGTTTCAAATGCTTCATAAAATGCTGCGTTTGCGTCCTGTACTGCCGCGATATCTCTTGCAGTCATGGATACTTCTGTTGATAGATCAGACATTTTAGGAGCCTTTCTTTTGGGGATAATGGGATAACAACCACCATATATAGCTTACTTTATCAGGCAGGTCAATCATATTGCATTCCCTGTGTTGAACACTGGATATTCTTCATTGACAAGATCCCGATGCTTTCATAGAATCCTTTGGGTCAAAGTCAATAGTACTTAGTATAACGCTTTTTTAACGATGAGGAGGATGGAATGGCCGGTCAAGCCGAAGATGATATTACTTCAGTCCTACACGAAAGTCGTCTCTTCAAGCCCGCAAGCGAATTCAGCAAACAAGCCCATGTGAAAAGCCGGGCTGCCTATGATCGGCTTTGCAGGCGGGCGGAGAAAGATCCGGAAGGTTTTTGGGGGGGCTTGGCCGAAAAAGAACTGGTCTGGTTCAAGCCTTGGAAAAAAGTACTGGATTGGAAACCTCCTTTTGCAAAGTGGTTTGTCGGTGGGAGCACCAATGTGGCCTACAATTGTCTCGACAGGCATTTGGAAGGCCCTCGTAAAAACAAGGCGGCCCTGATTTGGGAAGGAGAGCCCGGCGACTCCAGAATCCTGACCTATCAAGACCTGCACCGTGAAGTGTCCCAATTTGCAAATGTTTTAAAAAACAAAGGCGTTAAAAAAGGGGATCGTGTAGCGATTTATATGCCCATGATTCCTGAGTTGGCCGTTGCGATGTTGTCCTGCGCCCGAATTGGCGCAACGCACTCGATCATTTTTGGCGGATTTTCAGCCGCAGCTTTGCGGGATCGTATTAACGACGCGGAAGCCAAACTGGTGGTCACGGCCGATGGGGGGCACCGGAAGGGTGGCGTCATCACTCTGAAAGAAAAGGTAGATGACGCTTTGAAAGATGCGCCCAGCGTTGAAACCATGATCGTCGTGAAAAGAACAGGCAATGCAGTCAAGATGAAAAAAGGGCGGGACTTTTGGTGGCAGGATGAAATGAAAGGGGCGTCCGCTGTCTGCAAAGCGGCCGCACTCAATGCCGAACATCCTCTTTTTATATTATATACAAGCGGCACGACCGGAAAACCCAAAGGCGTTGTGCATACGACCGGGGGTTATCTTCTCGGCACCACAGTGACTTCGAAATGGATTTTTGATCTTAAGGAAGAAGACACCTATTGGTGCACGGCCGACATCGGCTGGGTGACCGGACACTCATACATTATTTACGGCATACTTTCCAACGGCGCAACTTCGGTCATGTACGAGGGCGTACCGACCTATCCGGAAGCCGATCGGCTTTGGGAAATCGTTGAAAAATACCGGGTCAATATTTTTTATACCGCGCCGACCGCGATCCGGGCCTTGAGCAAGCTGGGAAAACAATGGCCCAAAAAACATGATTTATCCAGTTTACGTCTTTTAGGGACTGTGGGTGAGCCGATCAACCCTGAAGCGTGGATGTGGTATCACACTGTGATCGGCGGCGGTCGGTGTCCTATCGTGGACACCTGGTGGCAGACCGAAACCGGGGCCATTATGATTACGCCGCTGCCCGGAGCCATTCCGGCAAAGCCCGGCTCGGCCACGCTCCCCTTTCCGGGGATTGCTGCGGAGGTGGTTAACAAAAACGGCAAGAAAGTGCCTCCAAATGTGGGCGGATACCTCGTGATTAAACGACCTTGGCCGTCAATGCTGCGGACCGTCTGGCGAAACCCGAAGCGCTACAAAGAGACCTACTGGTCGGATATTCCGGGTGTCTATTTTTCGGGGGATGGCGCCAGAAAAGATAAAGACGGTTATTTCTGGATCATGGGGCGTGTGGATGATGTGATGAATATTTCAGGGCATCGGCTGGGGACGATGGAAGTCGAATCCGCGCTGGTCTCTCACTCGACTGTGGCTGAATCCGCCGTCGTGGGGACGCCGGATGAAATTAAAGGAACGGCAATTTGTGCTTTTGTTACGCTTGAATTGGGTCAAAAACCCAGTGAAGCGCTGAGAAAAAAATTAAAAGCGCATGTCACGAAAGAAATCGGTGCGATTGCCCGGCCGGACCAGATTCGTTTTACAGACAATCTTCCAAAGACCCGGAGTGGTAAAATTATGAGAAGACTGCTTCGGGATATCGCGGCGGGCCGGGAGAGTGTGGGAGACACCTCAACACTGGAAGACTATACTGTTTTGGCGAAACTGCGCCACGACGAAGAGTCCTGATCCTGCGTCTATGACAAAAATTGAACAATGCCCCCGTAGCTCAGGCGGATAGAGCAGTGGTTTCCTAAACCGCGTGCCGGGTGTTCGACTCACCCCGGGGGCACCCCATTCAAAAGAAAATCCTTAAACTTAGATGAGTAAGGTGACATGATCACGACGACGGGTATTGGTTCTAGTGGATAGCCGTTGACTGATTTGCGTTCTCCCTACGTTCTTATGAGGATTGACTTGGATTCACTCCGATGTTTTATTCCAAGAAAAGGAAACTGTGCCAGGATTGCATATGAATTGTTATCGGGGATCTTTACGATCAGTAATGCTGACCCCGAATTAAAGGCCAGAGCTGGAATTCCAATTGTTCGGGCCCCTAAAGTGAGGTCAGGTTCGGGTAAATGTGATATTCCCCGCTCAGTTCGGCGAAGTTTTTTTCTTCATTTTCAAGGCGGCCAGAGTAACTTTCGTTATAAAATTTTCGGACAATATTGTCGTTTCGTCATGACCTTTACCTGCTCGCTTTTTTTAGATAGTTCAATTCATAAAAGGACTATTTTGGAGTCTGCAATCCGAAAAGTGGAATTGTTGTAATTTGAAAGATGATATGGTACAATTAGAGTCTCCCAAACTAAGAAATTTAGAATGGGGGATTCACAATAGTAATATTTTGTGGAGAGGGCTATATGGGGAAGGTAATTCGTATTTTTTTGTTTGGTTCAATAGAAAAGCAATATTTTTGCCGTCGTTTTCTAGGGTTTTTCTTCGCTTTTATTTTGTTTTTTAGTTCTGGATTAATTGTTAGCTGTTCCGGTGGCGGGGCTGGGAGCGAGGCAAATAATGGAAATGAAACACTAAAGAAATTGTATTGGAATGAAGCAGATTGGAATGAATCTGTCTGGCAATAAATGTTATTATGTTGTCGAGCAGTATTTTTGCGAATGTCAGCGAAGGTGTTATTAATAAATAATATTTTATTAGGGGATTTATACAATGAAATGGAATATTTTTAAAAAGAAGTATTCATTTCCGGAAGTCATTTGTTTATCCGTAGCAGCTATCCTTTTAGTCACGGTGGGAGGGTACGCTGCATCAAATAGCTTAAAAAAATTTAGTTCTGGCAACCCGGCGCGTGCCGAGGAGGTCAATGAAAACTTTGAAGCATTGAGAGCGGCAATAGAAACGCTTGAAACCCGAATAGGGGCAAGCACGGGTAGTAGCGCATTGACTTGTCCAGAAAACATGGTCATGGTTGGAGGCTATCTATGTGTTGATAAATATGAGGCGTCTATTTGGGATAGTCCTGATGGCGGCACGCAATATTTTACTGAGGATGACATCTTTTCTACGAACCCTGTTCATTCTCCGAAAGACGCTGGCGGGAATTTTTCATTTCCCCAAAATGGTCAATTCACAGAACCTCTTTACGCACGATCTGTTCCCGGAGTTGAACCCGCTAAAAATGTGACATGGTTTCAGGCATCGGCATCGTGTGCACTTTCCGGTAAACGACTTTTAACCAATGCTGAATGGCAGATGGCTGCAATTGGAACTCCTGATCCAGGTACGGCAGGGGATGGCATTTCAGAGTGTAACACTAATTCAGGAAATCCTGTTTCAACTGGAAGTGCAGGAAATTGCAGTTCCCATTGGGGGGTCCAGGATATGGTGGGAAACCTCTGGGAGTGGGTTTCTGATCAAACCCAAGGCAATAACCCTGTGTGGGAGCCCAGTTCCGATGTCTCTGCATTCAATACACTGGTCTCGGATCCAGGGTTTGCCGATTATGGCGGCGACGCTAATTTTGGATGGAATAAAGCCACTAACCGGATCCCCACAGGTAATATTTTCTACTCTATGATTGTTAGGGGCGGGCATCATAGTGATGCTGATAAGGCAGGTGTATTTGCCAGCGATGCCTGTAGTAGCCCCTCTCACTATGAGTCGAGCATTGGTTTTCGATGCGGAGTCCCCGCACACTGATTTTAGCTTTGCTGGATCGCTTAGAATGAAGTTTTAGGATTGTTCTGTGTATTTTTTATTGTACAAGATATTATTGAATTTTCATAGTTATAAATAACAATGTGTTCTGAGTTGGAGCCTACGCAGTCAGGCAATACGAATACAGAAGTTCCTCCGATCGTTCCCGCACCTGTCGTTTTTTCTGTTTCTCCGGCTCCAGGTTCATTTGATGTCCCGATTGATGATTTTATTGAAATGGAGTTTTCCAAAGAGATGGATCCAAGCTCTTTTTTTCGTGGGCTGCGAGGATTTATCGATTCCAGCCGTCAGTTTGTTTGTGTCAATAACGACTGTAAGGTTATTCGGGTTCTCTCGGATAAATTTCTAGAATATGAGACGAATTATGATCTTACTCTAGAAAGTGGAGTCTCTGGCGTAAGGGATATCGATGGAGAAACCTTGGCTTCACCCGTTTCCTGGTCTTTCTCTACAAATCCTGTTACCACGTTTAAACCTGATCTTGGTTTCGTTAGGGTCACTTTGGACGGCGGGGGGCTCATTGATTCTAATCAAGGTTCAAAAGTCATCGATGATGCCGGTGAATGTACATCTGTTCATGTTGATTCCAGTGGCACGGTTCATTTAACTTATCTTTCAGTCTCTGATTGGTCGCCCAAGCACGCGTTTTGTGTGTCGAATTGTACCGAACCGGGTAATTGGACGAAAGAACTGATTGATTCTCCGTCTTCAGCTACTCCTTCGCGGGGATTAGGGCGGGATGTCAATATGGATATTGATTTAACAAACGACCAGCTTCATGTCAGCTATCGAGATTATTGTATTGCCTGCTCAGGAGCCACGCTGAAATACGCGACGAAACTTTCTGGTGTTTGGGGAGCAGTGGTTGTAGATACGACTTCACATTCCATTACCGATACCTACATAAAAATAGATGTCAATAAACGGATTCATATTACTTACCGTTCTAGTAATAGTGTGACTAACCCTGAAAATGTTTCTGAAATGGTTGTGATGGAAGGGCTTGCTTATGCGACTTGTGACCCGATTATGTCGGACTGTCTCCTCAGTGATAACTGGAAAAAGGTTTTGGTCGAAGGGGGTTGGAAAACGGGAGAAAATAGTTTTGCGGCACCTAACCATCTCTTTTTGACTGATGATGCCATTCATGTTAGTTATTATGCCAACGGAGCTTTGAAATACGCGAAATGTCTTCTTGCTCTTGATTGTAGTCTTGCAGTATCTTGGGAAACGGTTGCAGTTCATATTCCTCCTCCCCTGAATGACGTGGGGACTGAAAACTCCATTTTTGTGGATTCATCAGGAGTGCATATTACTTACAGGGACAACACCAATGCAGATCTGAGATATGCATCATGCGCGTCAGATTGTAGTGCTATGGATGCAGTTTGGAGCACTATTATTATCGACAGCTTGGGGCGTATGGGAGGAAGTTCGCAATTGAAAATTGATGGTTCGGGTGCACATCATGTCGTTTACGGAGACCGAAGTAATTGGGACCTTAAATATGCCTATTGCCCTGCAAGCTGTCTTGATACTACAGCTTGGTCACTTTACCGGATTGATGCCCCCGGAAATCTTGCTGAAGATAATTATGTTGCTCTTTCAGCAGATGGAAAGGTGCATATCAGTTATCGTGATATAACGAATAAAGCGCTGAAATATGCTGTAGGAAATCCACCAATATGAGGATAAAACAACAATAAGATAAAAAGGTAATGTATATGGGAACCCTTATCTATGGCCCAGTTTGGAGGACTTTATGCTAGGCAATTTTATACACAAAATAACGCTCCTTTATTAAACATAAGTTTCACCCCCTGTTATATAGATTTTCAAAATATATTTAAAAGAACTTGTCTATGTATAAGCAATTGCTGTTCCTGTTACGATAAATATAGTTTCCTTACTAATAATCAGTAAGTTAGCCTAATTTAAGTAATTCTGGAGGGAAACAGAGGGATGCAAATTTTTTTTTACTTGGGTGTAATGTAATTATGTAACTTAATGAATTAAATACATTTATTAGGGATAAAACATCAGCATGTAAAAGCAAATATATTTGCACCCCTTTTCAAGGGCTTTTATAATGTCTTATTGGCTTTTCTAAGACGGGTGTTTAAGGCCTGACGGGTAATCCCAAGCATGGAGGCAGCAATCCCCTGATTGCCATCAGACCGCTTCAATGCTTCTGACACAATATAATCTTCAATCTCTTTAATCGTCGGAAACCTCCCTGAAATATCAGGCAGGGCTGGTGTCCCCTGTTCCGGTAAAGACATAGAGGGCTGCAGATGCTTTGCCTTTTTCATGATGTAATTCTTTATACTTCGAAGGGAAAGAACCCCAGAGGTGTGATT
>CALZIJ010000065.1 GCA_945787655.1 Nitrospiria bacterium
GCGAAGCGGTGTCAGCTTCAGCGATGGTTCGGCGGCGCAGAGCGGCTCCGGACCACCAGCTTACCGCAACCCGTTCAGCCTCGCGTAGCGCGGCTGAACATATAATATACGGCCTAAACGCCGTACTTTATTTACGTTTTAAGGGAATGTATAGCCATTTTCTTTTGAAAAGTCAAAATGATATCGTAATTTCTAGAATCACTTGAAAATATTAAATACGGCAAAGGATGCAATCTCTGAAAAACCTGAATAAAACGACCCTTTTAAAATATTAAAGGAACGGGGCAAACCGCATGTGGATTTTTAGACCGCCTTTTAATTGTGCTGCCGATAAAAATGCTGGAAGATATGATTTTAAGGTTGTCCGCAGCCGGCCACGATGGACCGGCCACGGACAGGGGTGGGGGGAGAGTCGGGATTGGAAGGAGGTTATCCTTCGAATTCCACTTCCTCAGCCAGTATTTCTGTACCTGAAAGCGTCCCTTTGGCTTTCACCAAATCGCCTGCTTTCACCTGGCCAAAGAAGGTTGTTGCAGAAATTAAATTGTCGTTCCGGTCTTTAAAAACCAAGGTACTGCTTGTATTGACCGTCACGCCCGCTAACACCAGGTCGGGATTGGCCACCAGGTCCACAGGCGCCTGAAGCCGCACATCGGACCGCAGGTCTTCACGTTCGACCCGTGTTGCAACCACCACCCGCTCAGTGCCCGTTCCGGTCAGATAGCCCCTTAATTCGAGGCGTTCACCCACTTGAATATCGGCGAAGGTCAAATCCGGATCCTTGATCGAGGAGTCATCCTCCAGGGAGGTGGCGGTGTTGATGCGAACCGGGATGCCAAAGATGGTGACCGTATTGGGACCAGAGGTGCTTTTACTTTCCACGTTGGCTTCGATTTTAATGCGGTTTCCGCGAAACTGCACTTTCTTCGCCGCCAGAACCCCGCCGCTGATTGTCCCTTCCACTTCAAGACGAACATTCAGTGCGATATCGTCCTTCGCGCCGTCCTCGTAAACCGTCAGGCTGCTCGTTGAAACCGGCTGGCCGTTGACCGAAAAACTATCGCCGCTGGTAAAGGCCGTCACCAGACCTTCAATTTCGACTTGCAGGCCATCGCCGGGACCAAAACCATCTTCTTTGTCGATGGTGGCGGCCTGTAAAATGCCGCTGCCATCCCGCGTCCCTTTCACTTCCACAAAGAGACCATTTGCCAAATCAGCCGCGGTCATTCGCGTGAACGTCGCCCCGCTGTAATGGACAGTTTGTGTGCCGATGATAAAGGTATCGGGGATGGTATCCAGGGCACTGACTGTTCCCTTGAGTTCCACTTCGGTCAACCCTGCGATAAATTGAGCATCTTGCCGCTGAATATGGGTGGCGTGTACGCGGTCATCCGAAAAAACCAGACCGCTCACTTCGAGCTGGTCATCTGTCACCAGGGTGTTAAACGGAAGGGCGTTGCCCGCCGTGTCTTCGATTTTCGTGTTATCATCCACGATGACCGTCCGGCCCAACACCGTCAGGGTGTGGTTATTATCATCCCTGGCGTCAACCGGGCCTTCAACTTCGGATTCAAATTCCACGTGGTTGGCCGTGGTACCGTCGTCATTAATGTCCACCTCAACAACCATGCCGACAGCCAGGTCGTTCTGTGACCCGGGCTGATCATCCACGGTGAAGGTCGCTCCGTCCGTATTGAATTTTACGCCATTGACAATGACGCTGCCAAAACCTTCTATCGTTCCTTTGCTGATGCCTGTCCCGCCAATTCCGCCGGAGGTATTTCCTCCACCACTGCTTCCACATGCAACACTTAAAAATGACATGAGCACCAGCGGCACGATATATTTAAGTCTGTTTTTCATTCGTTCTCTCCTTTATCAAGGTCTTCTTCAAAATAATAGATCCCTAAACCGGCGCGTTTACGACCCGTTCCTTCAGCTTTCGGATTGGTATCCCGATCATGTTCGGCCAGCCATCGATCTAAAACTTCCAGCAAAGACTGCGCTTCTTCGGCACTCATCGATCGCAACTTCTGAATCGCTTCTTCCGGCAGGTTGTCATATTCCACTTTCCGCTGGAAGTATCCTGTCTCTTGAGAAACGAGGTTATGATCAATGGTGGCAATGAGATCCCGCACATCAGCGCCTAAAATGCCGAGTTTTTCATTTTCCCCGGTTCCCGGAAGATAGGCCCGGGTTTTCAGGCGGATATTCCCGTTTTCCAAACGGGAAACACAATCGACACGCAGAAGCTCATCCAAAACGGCCCTGACCGGCATGTCCCCGCTGAAGGTTTTGACCAGTTCACTAAAGGTCGGGCCTTCACCTTCAATGGGCAGATCGGCAGGGTGCCCGGAGGCATCCAGATATTGTTGATCCCGCACCCACCCGCTGATGACCCTGGCGGCGCGGTGGTATCGTCCGGTCACGGATTCATCGTAGGGTTCAGTAAGCGTTTTTACGCGGCGGACTTCTTTTCGATTGAGTCCGGTGATGACTGAAACCCTGGAATCGGTTTGTTTTTTTCCGGCGATACCGAATTCTTTGTTCGCAACATCCACATAGACCTTTTTGGCCAAATCCGAAAAGGCCCCAAAAGGAATGCCGTTTCTGAGCAGGATGCGGACCAGTGGATGAAGCAATTTGAGTACGGCTGCATTGAGCATATTTTGTGTTTGTTTTTTCATAATTGGGATTATATTCCCAAATTAAGGGATTGTCAAGGAAATAAAAGGATTATGACGCGAAGGCGATAAAAAAGGATTTTAGCCTAAGCATTGTCTTTAGCCAATACATTGATTGACCTGACTGGCTGGACTCCGGCCAAAGACAAATTCATGACATTTTTTCAGAGACGGCGGGGCTTACTCTTCTTTACTGATTGAAAGTGTTTCCTAAGGTCTTGTTATGCCTCCTTCTATATAGTGCTTGCCATGTGCCTTGTGAAAACCCCGATTACACCCATTGATAAATAAAGCGACATCATCTATTGGCGGGCCAATGTCTTTTCGCATTTTTTATTTGCATCGTTTAAAAAATTTTCAATTCCGGTGATGTGGTTTTTCTTTTCTGAAAATAACTCAATACGATGCATTCGATAAACCTCATGACACATCTAACACATTGTATCCCCACTCACAATTAAAATATCCGACCTTGCTCGATACACAAAAGGAGAATATCCGTTGGCTTGTTGGCAATGGTCTTGAAGACTCCGTTTTTTAACCAAAGTAGTTTGCTAAAAAGGGCTCAAAACCACACGGGTTTTCCGGGTTTGCGGCAAAAGAAAGTATTGTTTGGGCTTGACCCATGCGCTTTTTCTTAAAAATGCGGTTGACTCTCCCTTATATTTGGGAATATAATCCCAAATATAAGGGAGAGAAATACAGAGACTGATTTTAAATACGCACCATATCCATAAGGGAGAAAACCATGACACCGATCATCAAACAATCCATGATTTGTTCCAAAATTACTGAATATACTATTGATTCAACAAAAAACCGGGCTCACATCCCATCACCCGGCGATGTCGGGATCTTTGAAGTCATTTCACTTGGGAAGCATACCCGTATTCAAGACTGTAGCCGCCGCAATGTCCATATCTTTCCGGGAGACAGGATCATGGCGGCATTTGGCAATCGATATGCCACGAACCAGATTGAAGGGTATATCCCGACTGAGAACCACGAAGCGTTTCATATTCTCGGACAGGGCGGGGTTGTGGGTATCGTCAAGTCATCCCACAGCAAAATGCCGAACCCCACTATGATTCGCCTCGCAGGTTATGCAGTACAGGCAGACGGCACGGTGATCAACACCCGCTATTACCGAAGTGAAAAACACTGTTTTACTGGCTCAGTTCCTTCCAAAGCCAAGGTCATTCTGTCTGTGGGCACCTCAATGGACAGCGGAAAAACCACGACTGCGGGGTACCTGGTTCGAAGCCTGAAAAATATCGGCAAAAAAGTCGCCTATGTTAAATTAACCGGCACCGCCTATTCCAAGGATCGGGATTTTTGTTTTGACTGTGGTGCAGACTATGCCAGCGATTTTTCCGACGCGGGCTTTCCTTCAACCTTCCTCTGTGACAAAAAAACACTGCTGGATTTATACCAGACCATGCTCGAAACAGCGGCCAGTGTTCAGCCGAATTACATTATTGTTGAAATTGCGGACGGGCTTTACCAACGAGAAACCCGCATGCTTCTAAATGACCCGGCCTTTATGTCCACGGTTCACACCGTGTTATTTTCCTGTGTCGACAGCCTGAGTGCAGTGAATGGCGCAAACTACCTGAAGGAAATCGGGAAACCCCCGGCGGCCGTCTGCGGGACCTTCACAATGAGTCCATTGCTTATTGAAGAAGTAAAAGCCGCCTGCGGTATCAAAACAGCCACACTCAAAGAAATGTTAACGCCCGACTTTGCCGGTTATGTTGACGCCTTGGTCCCGCTGGGGGTCGGCAGCCCATGACAACTCAGAAAATGGTGTTAAGGGATTTTTTTTCAAAACACAAAACACTGACCATACTCCTGTTCTTGAGTTCCTTTTTATCAAGCGCTTCTCTGCTTCTAATTCCGATTTTTGTCGGAAAGTATTACGATATTCTATTTGAATATCATACATTCCGAGCCCGGATACTTGCCCAAATCGGGATTGATTTTTCACAAGATATCCATCGCTTGCTTATTTTCCTCGGCATTGTTATCGGGCTGCATGCCGGAACATTATTTGCGCAGCGGTTTTTTACAAAATATCTTGGAGAAAAAATGGCGCTTTATATTCGAAGAAAACTCTTTCTTCATTTTATTGAAGCACCGCTCTCGGTTTTTGACCGTAAACCCGTCGGTAAATTGTTACTCCGTTTTACCGGGGATATTCGGTCCATCCAGGATCTTGTCACTAAAGGAATGATCCGATTTTGCAGCGACCTGCTTTTTATCGTGGTCATTATCCTGGTTCTGTTCAGCCTTCAACCCCGGCTAACCGCGCTGCTGTCGAGTTCAATCCCGTTATTTGCGCTGTTGTTTTTTGTCTTCCATAAACGCTTACGGGCCAATAGTCAACGGGTCAGAAGCGCACGTGCCAACATGGCGGGCTTTGTCACCGAACGTTTGCAGTCCATTCTTTCCGTCAAGGTCTTTGAAAAACAAAAAGAGGAAAATAAAACCTTTAGAAAATTATCCAAAAAATTATTTCACCGCGCCATACGCTTCCATGCCATAGACAGTCTCATACATGTTTTTCTGGTCGTCATTCTTTACGGCACACTGCTTGGCATTTTAAAATATGCAGCGGATCTCTATCACTCCGGCAATAACATTTCTGTTAATGGCGGCATGCTGACGGCCTATATCATGTTGCTGCTCACGGCCTTTCCTTTTATCAAGAGAACCCTCCGGGTCCAAACCCTTTGGCAAAAAGCCCAGGTTTCTTTTGAAAAAATTATTCAGTCGCTGAATCTTGAAATGGAAGGGGCAAAAGCCGCCCCGGTCCAGCCATCCGATCAGGGGCATATCGTACTCAATGATATTCATTTTGCCTACCGTGCAAAAAAACCGATTTTAAAGAACCTCACCTGCCGTTTTGTCCCTGGAAAAATCAACAAAGTTTCCGGCCAAAACGGAAGTGGAAAAAGCACCGTTTTCAAACTGATTCTGGGCCTTTACCGGCCGGATTCAGGCACAATTTTCGTAGACGGCATCCCGATTAATCCGGAGACATCAAAACCCATGCGCAGATTCATCACCCTGGTTTCACCGGAAACACGTCTCCTGGGTCAAACCGTTCTGGATGCCGTCTGCGAATCGCCAAACCCGCGAGACATTAAAAAAGCCGAATCTCTCATCAAAGGGAAAACGATACGTCTGCTCCTCGGATCAATTCATGATTTAAACCAGAAAATTGGAGAGGGCGGCCGTTTACTCTCCGCGGGACAAAAAACCGCATTGATGCTTGTGCGTGCCCTCATCAGCGGCAAGAAATTTCTTTTACTGGATGAACCCTTCCTGGCCCTGGATTCACAAGGAAAGGCCGCATTATGGGAGTTACTTCATCAGATAAAACACGAGCGGACGATTGTTTTAATTGACCACGAGTACAACAACAAGAATGATGTTGACCCTGTTTTCAAGCTGAGCCCCCAAGCCGGACTCAAGCAGACGGGTGAAGTCTTTGCATCACGATAATCATGAGGACACGACACATTGTATCCAGACAAACCTTTAAAGAAAGCACTTTGGTGTTTCATTGTATTGTGTCAGGTTTTATTCGTACACAATCAACACGCATTTGCAATTAACGGTCAGGACACGCCCTCCTTCAATGGGACCGTTAAAGCGGTGTCCGACCCCGATGCCGCGCCCTCACTGGATTATGAAATCACCCCCAAATTCTCCCTGGGCGCGCGCATCGACTTGGAAGCCACAAGAAAATCCAATCGGGATCTGAACTCCAGGAGAGAAGACGACCGAACGGACATTCGCCCTGAGTTCACCCTTGCCCTGCAATATTTGCCGCGGCCGGGCCTCCGCCTTTTTACACAAATGGAATATTCCGAGCGTTTTCGTATCCGGGATCGCGAAAACAGCACCCAAAGAAAAACCAACACTGAAATTGAAAAACTGATGCTGCATTTGAAGCCCTTTATTATCCCTCCGCTCACCTTAAAAATCGGACGGCAGCGTTTTGTCGATCGACACGAATGGTTTTTTGATGAAACCCTGGATGGCATTCAACTCGTGTACACACTGCGGCCGTTTCGAATTCAGGCTTGGTGGAATACCATTTTAATCAATCCCGATAAACCCGAAGATAAAATCCAGAACACCGTACTATCCATTCGCTACCGGGCACATAAAAAACAAGAGGTCCATTTTTTCGGTATTGCCAGAAACGATCCGGATCATACAAAACCCCAAACCTATTTCACCGGGCTGTTTTTTAAAATCAAGAATAAACCGTTTAAATACTGGGGAATGGCCGCCTTATTAAAGGAGAAGGAAAGTGGAGACAAACGGGATGGCGTCGGTTTTGATTTCGGGGCAAGCTTTCACAAAAAGAGCCCACTAAAACCCGTATTCACGCTTGGTTTTGCCTATGCTTCCCGTCAGTTTCATCAAACAGGATTACAAGATAATCAAGGGAAATGGGGGGGGATCGCTAAATTCAAATACTATGGCGAGGTCTTCGACCCTGAACTGAGCAACCTGTGGATTTTAACCGGGGGCGCCGGAATTCGGCCCACAAGAAACAGCTCAATTGACCTTATTCTCCATCATTACCAACAAGTTAAAGCGGAAAGACGTATTAGAGACGACGGCATTCGACGTTCCCCCCGAGGCGAAAATACCGATCTAGGCAACGAAGCCGACCTGGTGGCCGCCTTACGGATAAACAAGCATGTTCAATTGGAGTGGACCAGCGGGTTTTTCTTTCCGGGAAGCGCCTTTTCGAGATCAGGCACTGCGTTCTTGCTCAATCTGGAAGTGCGTTTTATATTGTAATAAACCCATTCAGCATAAAACATGCTATCCGGGCGTCTGCCTTTTCACAAAACGGGAGCTTAAGGGGCACAATCATCATTATTTAGAAACACCAAAAACCGGAGGGAAAATGGTGTCCCCAAGGGGATTTGAACCCCTGTTACCGCCGTGAAAGGGCGGTGTCCTAGGCCAAACTAGACGATGGGGACATTGTGAGTCGGGAGAGTCTACAAATCTCGTCCGGATATGTCAAGAGGGTTTTTAAATCCGGTTCAGGAAAATCGATAGATTGCCTTAAATTTTTCTTCAAGATAGGTCATGAAATAATCAGGTTTAAGCAGTTCACCACACACTCGCCGCACCAACTGATCACTCGAATACTGCCGTCCCAAGCGGTGGATGTTTTCATTCAACCAGGATTTGAGCGGCAACAGTTTGCCTTGTGAAATGTGATCTTCCAAATCAGGCAGATCCTGCTTCGCTTGATGAAAAAACTGCGCGGCATACAGATTTCCCAGTGTGTAGGTCGGGAAATAACCAAAGGCGCCGCCCGACCAATGCACGTCTTGCAGCACGCCGTCGGCGTCGGTTTCCGGCCGAATACCGAGATAGCTCTCCATTTTATCATTCCAAACTTCGGGCAAGTCTTCGACCGGCAGATCCTCTTCGATAATCATGCGTTCGATTTCAAAACGCAGCATGATGTGCAGATTATACGTCACTTCATCGGATTCCACTCGAATCAAAGAAGGCCGCACACCATTGATGGCTGTGTAAAAAACTTCAAAATCGACCTGCTTTAAGTGCTCCGGGAAAACCGCACCCAACTTGGGGAAAAAATAGGTCCAAAACGCGCGGGAACGGCCAACATTGTTTTCCCACAGGCGGGACTGGCTTTCATGAATGCCGAGAGAAATCGACGTCCCCAAAGCGGTCCCGAAATATTCACTCGGCAAACCCTGTTCGTAAAGACCGTGACCGCCTTCGTGAATCGAGCTAAACAGGGAAGACAAAAGATCATGTGGATCGACCCGGGTCGTCAAGCGCACGTCCGTCGGATGAAAGGCCGAGGTGAAGGGATGGACGGAGTGATCCTGCCGCCCGTTTTCCATATCAAAATGCATTGCCGACAAGACCGTGAGGCCAAAATCCCACTGCCGCTTCGGGTCATAATATTGGCGAAAAAGGGTGTCGTCGGCAGATATCGAAGACTGCCCGATTTTTTCCACAAGCGGCACCAGTTTTGTCTTCAGGGCCTCAAAAAGCGGGACGATTTGGGCCACAGTCATGCCCGGTTCATATTCATCCATCAAGGCATCATAGGGCGAGTCCGTATACCCCAGATAATCGGCCTCCTGCTTTTTGAGCGCGACAATGCGTTTTAAATGAGGCGCAAACAGTGCAAAGTTGTTTTGTTTTCGCGCATCAATCCACACCTGATGCGCCAGCGACGTTTCCAAACCCAAAGTCCGGACACAATCCGAAGGCAGACGTGTTGCATGGTGATAGTCGCGCCAGGTTTCCCGCAAAAGGGCTTGCGAAGGGGCATCCCACGCTGTGGCCTCAGTCAATAATTCACCTGTTTCCAGGTCAAGCCATTCCGATAGAGCCCGCTTCATGGTGTCCCCGATACGGCTTTCGTGCTCCAAGCCCTTAAAGTATGACATTTGGGCCGCCCGCGCTTCACCGCCGCCCTTGGGCATATAACATTCCTGATCCCAGGAAAGCAGTGCGATGGCACTGGTCAACTTTTGTGTATCCTGCAATACCCTCATCAGGTTTTGAAGATTTTTGATCGTTTTCATTGTTTGCTCCCCCTAAACGGCCCGGCCCATATAATTAAAACAGGCAGGCTTCCAACCCGAAATATAACCATGATCCAAATGCTGCATTTGAAAACCCGCGTTTTGAATCAACGCGGGAATGTCGCGGTTGAGGTGACAGCCGCCTGTAAAACGTCCCCACAAACCGTCCATGCGATGCTGCCACCGGCGGACAGCCGGGTCCTGAGAGAGACCGTGTTCACAAAAAATCAATGTACCGCCCGATTTCAGCACTCGCCGCATTTCAAAAAGTGCTGCCTCAATATTCGGAATGGTACAGAGGGTATAAGTCACCAACACGGTATCGACACACTCATCCGGCAGTGGAATCGCCTCGGCCGTGGCCGCCATAAATTCCACCTTAAATTCCTGTAAGGCCGCCTCCCGCCGGGCCAAGGTCCGCATTTCGTCCGAGGGGTCCAGGCCAAAAACCCTTTCGACCTTTTCAGGCTGATAAAAGGGCAAATTCAAACCCGAACCGATACCAATCTCCAAAATAAGCCCCGCAGCATCTGGCACCACCTTTTGCCGTTGATCATTGACAACCCCTAATCCGCAGGCAAAATGCAACAGTTTAGGCAAAACAACCTTGTCATAAAATCCCATAAAAGATTTAATCCGTGTTTCGCCGGGTTTGTATCTTCCGCAACCCGATCATTGTTTAAAACTATGGATGCAAGAGCTGTTGATCCTTGTTGCCCATCGGTGATTTATAGCATAATACGGTCATTACACGCACGATTAAAGACAAGCCTTCCCCGGCGATTCAAGCCAGATAGCAGCAAAGACCTCTCAATCTATTAAAAACGAGAACAATGGAAAAGCACAAATTCGCCTAAAAAGTTACCCCATACCGTTCCAAGCTTGAAAATCGGCCTCAACCCTCGTAAACTCTCTCCGTTTATAGGCAGGCAGGTCTTTAAACAATGCAGAATATTTTTCAACAGTCAGACTTTAAACAGATCGCGCGAAAAGGATCACATTTTATGACCCGACTTGATAATAAACAAATTTCACGGACATCCTGAAAATGGATCGAGAAAACGGCAGACCCTCAACACTCCAATTAAACGAAGTCCTGATTACAACAGATTTTTATCGGGACGAGCTCTTCAAGTTATTTTTTGCGGTCTGTTATGGGTATAGATTCCAGGGCGCCCCAGTGATATTCGATCAACCTCACTTTCTTTTCATGTGGCCGGACCGGCATCACATCCGAGCGTATCTCATTGACGAATCCATGCTCCAGACCCTGTGGTGGTTTCGAAATCAATTTCTCAAGATGTTTAAAGTCTGGGGGCTTATGGCAACACCTGCCGTCATTTTTTCATTGTTAATTGTTTTTAATCTGCGTTTAAGTAACATGATGATGATGGTGGTTCTATTCGGCCTCATGACTGTGTTTTCATTGTACCTACCCGTTAGAATGGGGACCACGGCCAAAAAAAAGGTCAACAGGGCACTGAACAATTATATTTCGGTGAATTTGCCTGAAAAACTATCCCGCGAAGAATACATCAAAACAATCTATTCCGTTCGGAATACAGACAACCTGGAAACCTACTCGGAAACAATGGACGCATTGGTGGCTCATGTCTTAAATCCGCATCAAGGAAAATGTTCCTCAAACAGCCTCAATAACTTAAAAGAGCTCTTTACGGGAAAAGGGATCGATCGTTTCAAGGCATATTATTCCAGTGTTGTTCTCTCGGAAAAAGGAACAGGTCAAGAGACAAGCCGATTGTAAGCCATCACCCGCTTTTAAACCGCCCCCCTCTTAAAGAACGTAACTATTTAACCTGTTCTGTGGTGTGAACCGGCCCTTCCGGGCCAAGCGGTTTAATCAGGATAATCAGCTGAGGAAGCAGGGTCATCGCGGCAACCAGGGCGATGACCATCGCAAGGCCCGTCAGCACTCCGAAATAAATACTGGGAATAAAATTGGACAGCGTAAGGATAGAGAACCCAATCACAATCGTAATCGACGTGTAGTACATCGCATAGCCGATACTCTCGTGGCAACGCCGCATTGTCTGGATGTAGTTTCTGTCTTTGGGGAACTCGTGTCTGAAACGATGGATGTAATGAATGGTGTCGTCCACGGCGATGCCGACGCTGATGGCCGCAATCGTAATGGTCATCATGTCCAGTGGAATACCCAGCCAGCCCATCATGCCCAGCACGATGCCGATGGACAAGAGGTTGGGCATGATGGCAATGAGGCTGAACCATAACGACCGGAACAAGATCAAAAACATAAGCATAAGCGCCGCCACCGTCACGCCCAGGGTTTTAATCTGTGAATCAAACAAACTTTGCAACATATTGTTGTAAAGCACCATCATGCCGGTAATCTGTACATTTTCGGGCGCAAGTTCAAGGTCATTCGTCAAACCATGATAGATTTTTTTTAAAAAAGCGTCCCGTTTGAGCGTGGGTTCGGAATCCCGCACGCGAATCGCAAAACGCACTTGATTGTGTTCGATGGAAACATAGGGCGTCAGCACCAGATACAGAATTTCCTCCGGTAATTTTTCATACAGTACAGCCAGCTCGAAGTTGTCCAATGGCTCCCCGTCGTTTAACTTTTCGGCGACTTTCAACATCGTTCCCAGGGAAAGCACTTTACCCGTCTCCGGCATGCGTTCAAGATAGGCATTAATTTTTTTGACCTGTTCCATTTTATCCGCCGTAAACCAATATTTGTCCGCGCTCTCTTCCTCTTCAAATTCCCCGAAATCTTCAAACTCATCAAAACCTTCATCCGCATCGAGCGCCGCTGGCTCGGACTCGACTTTCTTCTCCGAACTGCCCGGCACATCAAAGTTGACGACCACATCCAAAGGGGTCGTGCCGCCCAGATTTTGGTCGATCAACTTCATGCCCTGATAGATTTCCGTCGATTGCTTGAAATAGTCGATAAAACTGTTTTCCACAACCAGGCGAGAAACCCCCAAAAGGCTGAAGATCAATGCAATACCGCTTACGATCAGGATCATACGGCCGTGCGAGGCCGTTGCATTGGCAAACAATTCGGTTAAAGGAAAGGCCGGTTTTCGTGAGGAATCCGATTCGGCTTTTTTGAAAAAAATTAAAAAGACCGGAAAAATCAAAAACGAAAGCACCAGAGAGACCGAGATGCCCGCAATCATCATCCATCCAAAGTTGATCACCGGGAGAATATTACTCAACACCAAGGAGGCAAACCCCGCAATCGTCGTCAATGCGGCATAAAGACAGGGCC
>CALZIJ010000066.1 GCA_945787655.1 Nitrospiria bacterium
CGGGGTTGTTCTCAATTAATGTCTGTACCCTCGAATAAATCTGTGATGTCCAGTTGGATAAAAAGGGGGTTTTTTACGCTGACGATCCTTGTAATTCTATCGGGCTTATTCAGCAATGTGGAGGCTTCGACTGGAATTAATTTGGAAGAAGGTCAAAAGGCCCCTTATTATACCCTGTTAGACCAAAATGGTGAAAGCGTCCGTTTGGCCGATCAACGGGGAAAGTGGGTTGTGCTTTATTTTTATCCCAAAGATGACACGCCCGGATGCACGAAAGAGGCGTGTTCCTTTCGTGACAATATCACAGGGATTCAACGGCTTAACGCAAAAGTGTTGGGCGTCAGTGTGGATTCCGTCACTTCGCACAAAAAATTTTCGGATAAACACAATTTAAATTTTCAAATTCTTGCTGACGACCAATTTCAAGTAACCAAGACCTATGGGGTACTGACTCAATTTATGGGCATGCAATTCGCCAACAGAAGCACGGTTATTATTGACCCGGAAGGGACCATTCGGAAAATTTTCCCTTCCGTCCGCCCCGAAAATCACGCGATAGAAATTCATAGAACCTTGAAAGAAATTCAAAAATAAAATCTGAATTTATGATAAGATTCTTTTTCGAAGAAAGGTCTTCTTGCAGAGAAGCCTTTTTAAAAACAACAGCTTTGTATCTTCAATAAAAGCGCTGTAGGATTGTTTTGGACGCTGACCCTGATCAACCTTCCCCCCTTTTTCTTGACGGGACCCGTTTTCTTCACCGAAAAGATTACGCTTCCGCTTTGCGGTGTTTTCAAGCAGAGCTGGCTCGTATTGGAAATACAGGTTTCACAGAGCACCGTATGGGTCTGTTGACCCACATCGGGAATCTCTATGCCATGATGGATGAGCCCGTTAAGGCTCAGGCGGCTTACAATGAGGTACTGGTGCTTCAGCGGGAGGATGCGGACCCTCGGGCGATTGGGTTGACTTTGGTGAACCTGGGCAATCTGGCTCGGGAAGCGGGAATGATAGAACGTGCCAAAGCATTTTACTTAGAAGCGAAGGACGCTCTCGATTTAGCTCAGGACACGCAGGCGATGGCCGTCCTTTTAAGTAACTTTGCTTTGCTGGCACAAGATGAGGGCCGATTGGATGAAGGCATTCAATATATGAAAGAAGCCATCGAACTTCATAAAAAAACTGGATATGAGGCGGGTTTGGCGTCCACATGGGGGCAGCTTGGCCGTCTTTTTGAGTTAAAAGAAAATGATCCGGATGCTGAAATTTGTTACAACTACGCAACGACCCATTTTGGAAGTTTGGGAGACCCTTATGGAGAAGCTGAGGCATTACGGGGGCTCGCGCGTATTTATGAGCGGCAGAATGATCCGGAACTGGTACTGCGTTGTTTAAATCGAATCGTGTCTGTGCATCGCCGTTTTGGAATAAAAAGTCCTGAAGCGGACATAGAATGGCGCAACAGATTACAAGATATCCAGGCAGGCCTCGTATGAAATCAGATGTTTCCGGGCCTGTGTGCTTTACTTCCGAAGAAAAAAATTTGATTCAGGACACGCATTTTTTTGAAACCAAAGTCCGCGTCACACAGAAAATTAAAACCTTGCTGCATCAATTAAAACCCGAAATTGAAAAAGAGGCCCGCGCTTTAAAATTTCTTTCTCCCCAGGGTTTTGATCCAGAGAATTTTCAATTTGTGAAGGGAGAGCATTTACGCGATTTTCCCTATCTTTATCTGGATTTTCCCAAGCATTTTAACAGGACAGAAAAATTCTCTTTCCGCACCCTTTTTTGGTGGGGGCATTATTTTATCTTTTCCTGGATACTGGAGGGGCAATATCTGGATCACTATAAAAAAAATCTGTTGACGCAATATGATGTTTTGTCAGACCAGGGTTTGTCTATCTTGTTGACAGATACGCTCTGGGAGTGGCGGAAAAACCCGGAATTTTTACTTGAAATAAAAAGCGGGAACAAAAAAGAAGTCGAAGACGTATTGGCGGGGCGGCCTTTTTTGAAAATACACCGATATTTGGCATTTGACCAGCCATCCCTTCTGGAAGGGACGCTGCTTGAGGAAGCAATGGACAGTTTTCGGAAGATGTCTTCCATTGTACAGCGGGATTCGGGTCACGGATTATAAGGGGTTTGGGTTTGTATTGTTTAACAATAGAGAGACTTTTTTAAAACGATGGAACAGATTATCTGGGTTGGCATTTTTATCTGTATTTCGCAATCCGCTATTTTTTCCGGCCTTAATCTTGCTTTTTTTAGTATCAGCAAACTCCGATTGCAGATAGAGGCTTCCAAGGGAAATTATCACGCAATCAGTATTTTAAACCAAAGAAATGATTCAAATTTTTTGTTAACCACGATTCTCTGGGGAAATGTCGGAATTAATGTTTTGCTTACCCTGCTCTCCAATTCAGTGATGACCGGGGTGATTGCCTTTTTTTTCTCTACCTTTGTGATTACCTATCTCGGAGAAATTTTCCCCCAAGCCTTTTTTTCACGCCATGCACTGAAAATGGGCGCATTTTTCATCCCCGTGTTGCGGTTTTACCAGGTGCTTTTATACCCTATTATCAAGCCCACTTCCCTTATGCTGGATTGGCTTTTTGGAAAAGAAGCGGTTCATTTTTTTGATGAGAGTGATGTGGAAGAGCTGATTCGCTTGCACATGAAGTCCGATGAGACGGATATTGACCGGGTTGAGGGGAAAGGCGCGCTTAATTTTTTGGAGATTGATGATATCCTGTTAACGGATGAATGTGAGATAATCGACCCCAAAAGTATTCTGCATCTGCCCTTTGAAAAGGGGCGGCCTATTTTCCCTCAAATTGATCCTGCCCCAACGGACCCATTTTTGCGGAAGATCCAATCTTCGGATAAAAAATGGGTCATTTTAATCGACGAGGAAGAAGAGCCAAAAATGGCGATCAACGCCGATACCTTCCTTAGGGATGCGTTATTTAAAAATAGAATGTTTAATCCATATCGGTATTGCCATCGTCCTATTGTGGTCAAGAAGCAGGATTCCAAGCTGGGGAAAATTATCACGCATCTTAAAGTCCACCCAGAGCGTTCTGACGATGATGTCATCGATCAGGACATTATTTTGTTCTGGGGAGATGATGAAAAAAGGATTATTACCGGAGCGGACATTCTGGGCCGTTTACTGCGCGGCATTGTTCAGCAACAGGATACGGCGTTGCCCATCAGTAACGAGCCAATCAATCCAACTCATCCTGGTATAGAAAATTAAAAGCGTCGACGCGTTCTGCGACTTCTCCAGGTTTTGTAAACCGCGCAATATGGAATAAGGCGTCCCCTTCATTCACTAAAGGCAAGTTGGTCCGGCCGATGACAATCCCCTTGTGGGTGGCCGTGACTTTAATTTCGTTTTCCCCAAAGGGGTCACTGATAATGCCCAAAACATCGCCGGGGTTAATGCCCGCGCCCAATCGGACTTTAACACGTAAAACTCCGCTAATCGGGGCCCGTGTCCAGGTACTGGTATTGGCCGTAAAGGGGACGACTTTTTTTCGGGTTTTTTTAATTTCAGAGGAAGGGGGCAGCATTTCTAAAGTCCGCATGACATGAAGAATTCCTCGAATCCCCGCCCGGATAGAAAGCTCGTCGAAGCGCAGCGCTTCTCCCGCTTCATAAAGCAGCATGGGAATACCGCATGTATCCGCGTGCATCCTCAAAGACCCGTCTCTTAAAGCGGAATTAATAATGACAGGCACACCAAACGCCTGGGCCAGCCGTTCGTTTTCAGCATCTTTCAGGTTGGCCCGAATTTGGGGAAGATTGACCCGGTGCGTTGCCCCGGTGTGCAGGTCAATGCCATGTGTGGCGTTGCTCACAATATGATCCACAAAGAGTTTTGCCATTCTTGCTGTCAGTGAGCCTTCGGAGGAACCCGGAAAACTTCGGTTCAAGTCCCGGCGGTCCGGTAAGTACCGCGTTTGGTGGATAAACCCGTGGACATTGACAACAGGAACGGCAATCAGAGTGCCTCGCAAGCGTTTGAGCAACTGCATTTTCAGCAAGCGGCGAACAATCTCCACGCCATTGATTTCGTCCCCATGAATGGCTGCGCTGACAAAGAGCCGTGGCCCCGGTTTTTTTGCATGGATGATATGAACAGGTAGGACGATATCGGCATGCGTATACAGTTTGGTTAGCTCTAAATCCAGCGTAACCCTTTCACCGGCGGCATTTTTTTCGATAAAATCCAGTATCAATCCGGCCACATCTTTTCCAGTGGCTTCTTCAATGCCTCTGAGTCCCGGTGAAGAGTTGACTTCCATGACCACAGGGCCGTGATTCGACCTTAAAATATCCACTCCGGCGACGTTCAGCCCCATAATACGGGCGGCACGGACGGCTGTTGAGCGCTCTTCCGGGGTGAGTTTAATGAGCGTGGCCGATCCACCGCGATGCAGGTTGGAGCGAAAATCTCCCTCCGCGCCTTGGCGTTTCATGGCGGCCACCACTTTTTCTCCAATGACGAAACAACGAATATCGGCCCCACCGGCCTCCTTGATAAATTCCTGAACGAGAATATTGGCTTTCAATCCCAAAAACGCTTCTATGACGCTCTCTGCGGCCTTTTCTGTTTCCGCCAATACAACCCCGATGCCTTGTGTGCCTTCGAGCAATTTGATCACCAACGGTGCACCGCCTACCATTTTAATGACGCCTTCGACATCATCGGGGGAACGGGCAAAACCCGTTACCGGCAGCCCGACGCCTTTTCGCGCGAGAAGCTGCAAGGATCGGAGCTTGTCCCGCCCGCGTGTGATGGCCACGGATTCATTCAGGCTGTACACCCCCATCATTTCAAATTGCCGGACAACGGATGTCCCGTAAAAAGTAATCGATGCTCCGATACGTGGAATGACAGCGTCAAAGCCTTCCAGTTTTTTCCCTTTAAAATAAATACCTGGATTGTGGGAGGTAATGTTCATATAACAACGCGTGACATCGATTACATGGGCTTCGTGTCCACGCTTTTTGATGGTTTCGAGTAAGCGTGAGGTAGAGTATAGTTTAGAATTACGCGATAAAACACCAATCTTCATAAAAACTCCTTTCTACAGATGTTCAGGCTTTAGCCGACTCAAATATGAACGGCCTGGGTCGACATGAAAACGATCCGTAATGGCAGTCCGTCCTAAAAGCATTCTAAACCCCATTGTTTCACGATTTGTTAAGGTAATTTCGACCGGCCAGGTCTGTGTGCCGATACGAACTGGAGTGACGATGACCACGCGTTCTTCAATATGTCCTCCGGAATCGGTTACTTTCCGAATATCCGCCACTTTTGATTCACAAAGGACATCGATCGTATTTGTTTTTTGTATTGGATGAAGCCCAAAACGAACATATTCTATGCCTTGTTTATTAAAGGTTTCAACAAAATGAGCATGGATGGCTGATGTTCGTGCGCCCGTGTCCACTTTGGCTTTGATCCAGTCTATTTTAAATTCGGGTAAGGCGACCCATTCCCGCCATCCGATCACTTGAATGATTTTGTCCATCACACTGTTTGAGCAAGGCTGATGTTTTCCTGGATCAATGGTCTGTTTGATCGCCGTATTTCATAAAAAATGAGGTCAATATCAGTATAGACTGCACAGCATCCGGGAGGGGCTTGACCCGCTCTGTTCCCGAGGATGATCTTCCCATTTCAGGGGTATGAAAAAAAATAAATAGATGACAGGACGGATTCTAAAAAAGGTTTGTCGTCCGAAGCGGTCGTCAAAGGCGGCCCGGAAAAACTTGAAAATACCTCGATTTGTCCACCGCTTAAAGAGGGGTTTCTGATGTGAGAAAAGCCGGTCGCTGCTTGGGGGGTACCAAAACACGGAGTTTCGCCGCTGTATCCTATCTGGCATTTTAGAGGACACCCCTTTTCAGAAGAGGATGACAGACCGCTTCTTGAAGGTGGGTTTCATCTTCGAGCGATGGCATCAGGTTTTTAAGGTTCAAGGGTGATTTCAGGTTAATAACCCATCCCGATGAACTTCTCTTTGGATTCCTCCATCATGGCTTCCGTAATTTCAGTCTCTCCCCGTTCTTTTGCGATGCGCTCTATTTCTTTTTTTGCCATTGGACGGATGAATGAGGGGATATTTTCAAGGCGGGCTTCCGCGCCTTTGGTCCACTGAATATCTCCCGGATCATTTTTGGAGGCATCCATAACTTCAGGTGTAATTGTGGCAATATCATTTTTACGCGCGTAACTTTCGATTCCCATTTTAATCATCGGACGCATGAAAGAAGGGACCGCCTCAAGCCGGGTTTCGGCGTCACTGGACCAGGAAAGTTCCTTTGGTTCCGCGGGGGATGACTCAGCTGTACCGCCCATCCCCATTTGCGCCACCATGCTCGAAAAAGGACATCCCCCGCCTTCTCCCGCTTCAGATTTTTCTGTTTCCGCTTTTAGCATATCCTGCTGTGTTGTTGCTGAGAGGGCGGGTTTTTCGGTTACTTCTGGTGTTTCTTTCAAGCTTTCCCGGGTCAATTCCATGGGTTGGGCGGGCGCAGTCCGACCGCCAAGTTTCACGCCCAGGGCTTGTACCATTGCGGTTTCTCCCGGGTTCGTGACCATGGCGACTTTGGCTTCGCAAGTGGGACAAGTAAAAGTCACACCAAGCGATTGTTCGCCGGGGGTCTGAACATTTTCAAATCCCATAAAGCTTTCACATTTCATACATACAAATTTCATATTATCCTCCGTCTTGCTGGATTTCGTTTAGTTTTTTTTCGAGTCCAAAAAATGATGAAGATCTGTCGCAATTTTACTAAAACGTTTTGCTATCGGGTGTGATTCTGGTAAAGGCTGCCCCTGATCACAGGCATGTGACAATGAGCGGTCGAAGGGAATTTTACCCAAGAGAGGCAGATTCATTTCCTCACAAAGATCCTCACACCCGCCTTCATACAATGGGACGGCGGTACCGCATTCCGGACAGAGTGCCCCGCTCATATTTTCGACGAGTCCAAGCATGGGCATCCCGGCGCCCCGGGAATAATGGATGGATTTTCTCACCACGGCTTTAGCAACTTCCGAAGGAGTGGCGACGACGACCGCCCCGTCTAATTCGGGAATATATCCGGCAATGACCGGCGGTTTGTCTGCGGCAGCCCCGGGTGGCAAATCAGTAAACAGGTAATCAATTTCTCCCCAAATGATATCTGCAAAAAATTCACGAATGACGTTCATTTCCATTAATCCGAGCCATACCGGGGAAAGCTCCATCGGGCCCTTCCACTGGACAGGGGTGTCTTCCTGTTTAAGAAAGAATTCCATTGAGGCGATTTTCATACCATAAGGTCCAGTGGGCGGCAGCGCGCCTTCGGATGTGATTTCAAATTTACCCCGTACACCCAGCATTTTTGGAATGCATGGACCGTTGAGGTCGACATCTAAAACACCAACCTTGTGTCCTGCTCTGGCGAAAGCCAAGGCAAGGTTTGTTGTGGTCATGCTTTTTCCGACGCCGCCTTTCCCGCTCATCACGACAATTTTTCGTTTGACTTGGCCCATCCTGAGTTTGACCTGCAGGGATTGATCCACAATCTGTTTTTGCACTTGTGCATCGTCCCGGTATTCAAGGTTCTCTAAAATGGACTTTAAATCTTTTTCCGTTGGCATTAATGTACTCCATAAAAAATGAATTATCTTATCCCAAGGATTCAAAGGTTGTCAAACCAAAGACGCGTGTGGGAGGTCGGCTATTTACAAAGCCAAACCGGGGCATTTAGTATAAGAAACAGATTTATCCTTGAGAAATGTGTAAAAACTTGGAGAAATGTGTAAAAACCTGTCAGGAGTCGGCATGAATAAAGAAAAACGCCCTAATCGTTTAATTGAAGAAACAAGCCCTTATTTATTACAACATGCCCATAATCCAGTCGATTGGTACCCTTGGGGGGATGCCGCTTTTGATGAAGCGAAACGTTCTAAAAAACCTGTCCTTTTATCCATCGGGTATTCGGCCTGCCATTGGTGCCATGTGATGGCGCACGAGTCTTTTGAAAATGAAGCCATTGCCCGGATCATGAACGAGCATTTTGTGAATATCAAGGTGGACCGGGAAGAGCGGCCGGATTTGGACCAAATTTATCAAACCGCCGTTCAGTTTTTTATTCGCCGGGGAGGAGGCTGGCCCTTGACGATGTTTTTGACACCCGAAAAAGTGCCTTTTCATGGCGGAACCTATTTCCCGCCTGAAGACCGGTTTCAACTTCCGGGATTTCCTAAAGTCCTGCTGTCATTGGCACAGGTGTATCGGGAACGATCGGATGATGTTAAAGGTACGGCTAAAAAAGTGCTGAGCGCTATGTCCGAGTTGAAAAAGGATCATTCCAGAGAATCGATTGATCCTAAACTATTGGCATTGTCGGTTGAAGGCCTGACCGGTGTTTTTGATGCGGTCAACGGCGGTTTTGGCGGCGCACCGAAATTTCCCGGAACGCCCGCCTTAAACCTTTTACTCCGGCATTACGATCAGAGCAAGGCACTTTCTTCTTTGGAGATGGTGACCTATTCCCTTCGAAAAATGGCTTGTGGCGGTGTGTATGATCAATTTGGCGGAGGGTTTCACCGATATTCAGTCGATGAGTCCTGGCAAGTGCCGCATTTTGAAAAAATGCTTTACGACAACGCCCAATTAGCGCCTCTTTATTTCGAGGCCCATCAAGTGACAGGAGATCTTTTTTTTAAGGGTGTGGGCATGGAAACCCTGGACTATGTGCTCCGGGAGATGACGGATCAACATGGGGGTTTTTATGCGGCGCAGGATGCGGATAGCGAAGGAGGGGAAGGCTCCTATTATACCTGGTCTCCTCACGAAGTCATTGAACTGTTAGGAGAAGCTCAAGGCGGGCTGATCAACCGTTATTTTCAAATCACCGAAGCTGGAAATTTTGAAGGGAAGACTATTCCGCACCTCAGTGGATTGACCGCGGCCTTTGCGAAAGCGGAGGGCAAGTCAGAAGAAGAATTGACGGAAAGCCTTGCCTCCGGCAAGGAGAAATTGCGGCGGGAACGGGAACGCCGGCCAAAACCTTTTCTGGATGAAAAGATCATTGTCAGTTGGAACAGCCTGATGATCTCGGCCTTTGTAAAAGGGTATGAAGTTTGCCGAAAGACGCGGTATCTTTCAGCGGCTTCGGCAGCCGCTGATTTTATACTCGACAAACTTTATCATGAGAATCGGCTGCTGCATACTTATAAGGACGGCGTTGCAAACCTGAACGGTTATTTGGATGATACGGCTTATTTTATCGTTGCGCTGATTGATCTTTATGAAGCGTCGGCGGATGAAACATATTTACGCCGTGCGGTATCACTTGCCGAAATGATGATTGAGCAATTTGAGGATGACAATCAAGGGGGCTTCTTTTATACCGGAAAAGACCACGAGGTGTTAATTGACCGGACCCGGCCTGTTTACGATCAGTCACTCCCTTCCGGTAACGCAAAGGCAGCCGAAAGTTTATTGCGGTTGTTTTATCACACGGGGAACAAATCCTTTTATGAAAAAGCCGAGAAGACATTGCTTGCCTTTGCCGGAGAGATTGAGAAAAATCCATTCAGCGCGGGCAGCCTGGTCGCGGTCGCTGATTTTTATTTAAGAAAACCCAAGGAAATCCATGTTTCAGGAAGACTTAAAGCGGTGGAAGCTGAAAACCTCCTGTCAAAAATCCAGGGTTTGTACATTCCCAATAGAGTCCTTTCATATGGCCAATCTTCATTTTCCAGCCAACGGGACTGGCTTAATCCACCCGCTGAGGACGACCGTTTGACGGTGACACTCTGTGAACATTTTACCTGCTCCCGGCCGATGACCGAATGGCGTGACATTCAAAAATATTTATTGGGGTGAGCTGATGAGCCCGGACGTGCTTGACCGGCCGAAAACCACGACAGTCAGTGATGAACAGATTGAAGAGGCTTTTCCCTGGCAGGTCATTATTTTTAATGACGAAGTCCACACTTTTGATGAGGTCATCTTTCAAATTCAAAAGGCGACCGGGGCCTCACTTCAGGCGGCCTTTGAAATTACGATGGAAATTCATACCCAGGGGAAAGCCATTTGTTTTGAGGGTTCACTCACGGAATGTGAACGGGTGGCGAATATATTGCGGGAAATATCACTCAGTGTAGAGATTGTACCCGCAGGAGACTAGAAGGCTAGACTTCCGCCCTGCAATAGGGGCAGATTTTCCAGTCCGGTTTAAGCCTTTTTTTGCAGGAAAGGCAGTTGTGTTTGACATCAAATTTACAATGCGGGCAGGCCACAAAATCCAGATGAATCGCTTCCTGACACTGGGGACATAATACCTGGATTTCCTCTTCCACATCGATTACGCGTTGTACCTCGCTCAGCGTGGTGATCCCTGAACAGACTTTATCGAGTCCATCTTCCCCCATGGTGATAATTCCTTCTAGTGCGGCGATCTGACGAATTTCCTCTTCACTGTTGTCGTTTGTGATTGCTTCTTTGATTTTTGGGCTGAAGGGAAGAATTTCGAAGATGCCTGTCCGCCCAAAGTAGCCTGATTGGTCGCAATGCTTGCACCCGGATCCTTCAAACATTTTTCCTGAGGAAGGAGTCTCTGTCTTCCCTTTGTTTTTTTTAGGCTTTGTTTTTTCGGAGTCGACTTCGGTTTTACAATACGTACAAATTTTCCTGACCAGGCGCTGTGCAATGATGCCCAGAACCGATGAAGCCACGAGATACTTGGGCATACCCATTTCAAACAAACGGGTGACCGTGGTAATGGCATCATTGGTGTGTAAGGTCGTGATGACAAGGTGACCGGTCATGGCGGCGCGAAAGGCGATCTCTGCGGTTTCCAGATCGCGAATTTCACCGACTAAAATCACATTGGGATCCTGTCGGAGGATAGACCGAAGTGCATTGGAAAAGGTCATGCCAATTTCCGGCTTGACCTGAATTTGATTGACTTCTTCAATATTGTATTCGATGGGGTCTTCGACCGTCATAATATTGATTTTTGGAGAGCGGAGTTTGTTGATCAGCGCGTAAAGGGTGGAGGTTTTTCCACTCCCGGTTGGTCCGGTGACCAGAAGAATTCCTTGTTTTTTACTGGCGAACTGGGTGAGTTTTTCATATCCCGGGTCAGACAATCCGATGTTTTCAAGCTGGGTGGGTACGCTGTTTTGGTCCAAGATTCGAATCACGACTTTTTCGCCATATTGAGTCGGAAGCGTGGATACCCTTAAGTCAATATCCCGGTCTTCGAGTCGTGCCCGAATGGCGCCGTCCTGGGGAAGGCGTCGTTCGGAAATGTCCAAGGCAGCCAGAATTTTTACACGGGAAACCAGGGCGCCCTGCACCCATTTTGGAAGAGACATTTCACCTTGAAGGATCCCGTCAATTCGGAAACGCACAGAAATACTGTGGCGTTGGGAATCAATGTGGATATCGCTTGCCCGTGTCCGCATCGCCTTGGTGAAGATAAGATTAAACAGTCGGATTATGGGGGCTTTTTGGCTCTTTTCCTTCAGGTCTTCTGACGGGGTGACTTGGGAGGCGGCCAATGAAGGCACGATCTCGATCACTCCGGCCTGATTTTTTTCAGAGTCATGGAGAATTTCTTCCAGGTTGTCGTCTAAATTATAATGCTGTTTGATTGCCGTTAAAATTTGACGCCGGGTTGAGATGAGCGGCTTGGGCTCGCAGTTGCTTATAAAACTGATGTCTTTCAGACATTCGTAATCCAAGGGATCGGCGATGGCGATCGTCAGTTGGTTTTTATTGATTTCAATGGGGATGCAGGCATATTTGACAGCGACATTTTCCGGGACGGCTGCAATGGCGCTGGGCTCTATGTTGGCTGTTTCCAGTGGGATGTATTCAATTCCCAGTTGGCTTGCAAGCGTATTGGCAATGTCAAATTCAGAAACGAATTTGAGGTTAACGAGAACCTCCCCCATTCGTTTTCCGGTTTGTTTTTGTTCTTTGACTGCGGTGTCGAGATCCTCCTGGGTAATGAGTCCCGTGTGGAGAAGGATTTCTCCAAGCCGTCGTTTTGTGATGGGGCCGTCCTGCATGATTCTATAATCATAACGGAAAGGGAATAATTCGCAAGTCTCTGTCTGCAGGGAATAAAAAATTTTTTAAATGGTTAGGCAAAAAAGAAATGCCCAAGTGTTTTTTAGTGGTCCCGGCTTACAACATAATCGGCAATAGTGAGCAGGGAATCTTTATGGGGAGAGGTATCAAAAACAGACAAGGCCGATTTCGCGGCATCTGCAAAACCCTGTGCGCGTTTGACCGCATATTCAATGGAGCCATAATTTTTCATCAGGGTAATGACGCCTTGAAGGTCTTCCGGCAGTGTATTTTTTTCTTTCATTATTTGATCTAGAAAAGTCCGTTCACTGGGTGTGCAGCGTGTCAAAAGGTGAAGGAGCGGCAGGGTAATTTTCCCTTCTTTCAAATCCTCTCCAAGAGATTTTCCAAGACGTTTGCCATCGGCTACGTAGTCCAGTGTATCATCGGCGACCTGGAAGGCCATGCCCAGGTTTTTTCCAAATTCGCCGAGGGCTTCTTTTTTTTCTTCACTCGATTTTGCAATCATTCCGCCGAGTTTACAACTGGCAGAGATCAGCAGGGCGGTTTTGTATTCGATAATCTGAAGATACGTTTCCTCGGTCAGGTTCAAGTCGCTGTTATGGTAAAGCTGAAGGGTTTCTCCTTCCGCCATGCGCAGGCAGGTCGTGGCCAGGAGACTGTTGACTTCATAATTGTCCATTTGAACGGCATGAGAAAGTGCCAAGGTATAGAGATAATCTCCAACCAGGATACTGGCTTGATTGCCCCACAAGACGCGGGCTGGAGAGATTCCTCTGCGTACTTCGGCATTATCAATCACATCATCGTGCAGCAAGGTGGCGGTGTGAATAAATTCCAGAATAACGCTGGTTAGAAAAATACGCTCTTTTTCAAGGTAATTACAAAGGTGTGCACTGATAATGAGCAAAAGGGGCCGGATGCGCTTCCCTCCGCTGTTTAGGATATGGTGGGTGACCTTGTTGACCAGTTCAACCTTGGAATGGAGCCCTTTTTGAATTTGTTCCTCTGTTTCAGACAAGAGCTCCTTGTGATCTGCCCAAACCTGATCCATCTTTTCCACTTCAAAAACCCCCCCGAAAAGTAGGGAGATAGTAGGCTATGCCACAACTGATGTCAAGCAGTAAGCCCACTCAAATGGTGTTGTTGTCTGATTGGTTTTTATGTTAAATTGCCGCGCTGTGAACGAAAAAAAACCGATCGATACCATTATGTCCCTGTTAAAGGTTGCTGTATCTTCTCTTAAGACGCCCGCTGTGGGGGTCGTCGCTGAGGAGCGAAAAGACCCCTTCGCAGTCCTGATTTCATGCATTTTAAGTTTGCGAACACGGGATGAAGTGACTGCTACGGCTTCTGCCCGCCTTTTTAAAATTGCAGATACTCCGGAAAAAATGCTGAAACTGTCTGAGGCTCAGATTGAAAATGTGATTTATCCAGCCTCTTTTTACCGTAACAAAGCGAAATCTATTTTGGCAATTTCAAAAATCCTGATGCGTGATTTTTCGGGCCAGGTTCCCGACGATCTCGATACTTTGCTGGCCTTGCCCGGGGTCGGAAGAAAAACGGCGAACCTGGTGGTTTCCGTGGCGTTTAAGAAGCCTGCGATTTGTGTGGATATCCATGTGCACCGCATTTCAAATCGATTGGGTTATATCCAGACCAAACAGCCGGATGAAAGCGAGATGGCGCTGAGAAAAAAACTTCCAGAAGAATACTGGATTACTTTTAATGATATCCTGGTGCCTTTTGGTCAATATGTGTGTACCCCCATTTCCCCGTTTTGCAGCCGCTGCCCCATTTCCCCGTTTTGCCAACGTGTCGGTGTTGAAAAACATCGATAGGCCTCACCCTCGTGGATGAGCGTTCTGATGTATTTTTTTTAACCGCTCTTTGGCGACGTGGGTATAAATTTGCGTTGTCGAGATATCGGCGTGACCCAGCATCATTTGGATGGATCGGAGGTCTGCCCCGCGTTCTAAAAGGTGGCTTGCAAAGGAGTGTCTGAGCATATGGGGACTCACCTGCTTTTGAATCCCTGCCTGCCGTGCATAAATAATCAGTTTTTTCCAAAAGGCTTGTCTCGACATTTTTTTCCCCAACCGGCTTAGAAAAAGATCCTGTGCGGGTTTGTCTTTTAAAAGACGGGGTCTGGCCGTAAGCAGGTAATGAGATATTTTGCGTGTTGCGCACTCTCCCATCGGAACAATCCGTTCTTTCGCGCCCTTTCCTCTGGTCATGAGATACCCCGCTTCGAGGTTGAGTGCTGCCATGGAAACCCCGATCAATTCCGAAACACGAAGTCCAGTGGCGTAAAGCAGCTCGATCATGGTGTCGTCTCGTATGGCCTCCGGTTTTTCTCCTTTGTGGAGGTTTAGCAAGGCCTCGACTTCGCTTAAATGAAGGGTTTTAGGCAGGCGTACGGGCTTTTTCGGGGATTTGATCTGTGACATCGGATCGTGCGTGAGTGCTCCTTCGGAAAGAAGAAAATGAAAAAAGCTTCTCAGGGAGGACAAGGTCCGGGCAATGGTCGCATCTGAAAGGGATTTCGCCCGTAAATCGGCGATAAAGTGCACAATATCATTACGTCCAATATTGGAAAAATTGACTAAAAATACATTTTCCTGGAGTGCTTCAGACGGATTTAAAAATTGGCAGAATTTGTTTAAGTCATTGGAATAGGATGAAAGGGTGTTTTTGGAAAGCCCTTTCTCAATGGAAAGGTACGTCAGAAATTGATCAATGTTGTGATCCGGCACGGCGTCTCACCATCGTGTAGGTTTTAATAATTGAGGGTATCCTGTAAAAGGCGATGATACTTTTTTAACATTAGAAAATAGCATAAAAGTTCTGGGTGTCATCAAAACAAGTGCTTTCCTGATGGGTCATGAAGGGGTTTATCAGAGCCTTTATGGTGTGTGGAAGAGAATCTCTTCAAAGAGAAAGATGTGGATAGAAGATATCACGTTTCCTTTTGGTCGGGACGACTGGATTTGAACCAGCGACCTCTCGCACCCCAAGCGAGTGCGCTACCAGGCTGCGCCACGCCCCGAAAAAAAAGCAAAACAGTGTTCAATTTAACAAGTGAAGCAGTTCTTCCAATTCTTTTTTGATGATGGAGAGGGTCTGATGGGTATCCGCTTTTGGGGTTTTATCTGCAGGTTGACGCAGTCGTTTTCGCGCACCTGCAATGGTCAGCTTTTCTTGATACAACAAACGTTTAATTTCCAAAATCAAATCAATTTCTTTTTTAATATAAATACGTTGATTGCCTTTGCTCTTTCTGGGATGCAGCGTGGGGAACTCTGTTTCCCAAAACCGAATCACGTAGGCTTCAAGGCCGGTGATTTTACACACGTCACTGATCTTGTAAAAAAGCTTTTCCTGAACATTGCTCATGAGGCTTTTTATTTACGCATCGTTAACAAATTTTTTAAAGACCTGGCTGGGTCTAAAGGTGACAACACTTCGCGGAGTAATGCCGATTTCTTCCCCTGTTTTTGGGTTTCGGCCTTTTCTTGCCTTTTTTTCGCGCACTACAAAATTACCAAACCCCGCGATTTTGACTGTTTCTCCTTTTTCCAACTCTTCTCTGATCGAATCGAGTACCAGTTGAAGAATGTCTGTCGATTCTTTTTTTGAGACGCCCAACTTCTCAACCACTTGATCAGCAAGATCGGATTTTCTCATCAAGACCCCTTTCATCGTCTAAAAAAGCGGGATTGGCATCACCGCCGTCCCGCGAATTTTATAGCCGCTGTTTGAAAATTTTATGATAAATACAATAGGTTAGGTCTAAAGTCAAGCCTTATTCAAGATGATATTGGGCAGAGAATGGGCCGGTGAGAATTAAAAAATAATCTTTAGTGAGACAGGGATTTTCTGACGAGATCAGCTGGTAGGAAAAAAAGAAAGCGGGTATAAAACGGTGGTCTCTCCCTGTTTAATGGTTGGGAATTTCCAGCGCCGGATGGCTTGAATCAGTGCTTTTTCAAAACGTGGGTCTGAAAAAGAGGAGGTCAATACCTGGCTTTGCGTGACAGTGCCCTCAGGGGAGATTGTAAATTCCACAATCAGATTCCCCTGGAGCTTGGGGTTTTTTAAAAGCTGTTCGTTGTAAACGGTGGTTAACCGCCCTCTTTTTTGTTCAATGGCGGATGAAATAATACCGTAATTCCGCCCAGATCCGTGAACAATCTTTATTTGGGAGTGATGTCTTTTTTGCCCTGACTGACGTCTCTTTAATCGGGTTTTCTCCCCTGAAAGTAAATTTTGTCTGATCTGAGCCATCTTTTGGTCTGTACGATCAATAGAAGATGCAGTGGTGTTTCGACTGGTTTTTTCTCGTTTATTTTTTAGGGCGGTCATTTTGTTTTTTGGCGAGAGAGAAGTTTTATGGATTCCTTTTTGGTCTCCGAGCAAACCGAGCAGACCGGATTTTTTGACCTTTTCTTTAGACGGTTTTGGCGGCGAAGGTTTGGGGCTGATTTTATGTTCGGTTTTGGGGGGCGTGTTTGCGGCCAGTTTTATGTTTTTATTGGCCGGAGGGTGAAGTTCCTG
>CALZIJ010000067.1 GCA_945787655.1 Nitrospiria bacterium
CCCTCGCGAGCCAATCGATTGATGTTGGGTGTCCTGAATTCACTGGCCGCGAAAATGTTTGAGCTGATTATGCCATTAAAAGCCGTGGCTGTACTGGATCAACTCCATCATAAGAAGGCCACAGCGATTATTACCGAAATGTCCATTGAGCCTGCCGCCGCCATGATGAGACATTTGGAGGGACAAAAGTCCGGTGAACTCATCGAAACGCTGCCTGCCGCAATGGCCAAGTCTCTGGGATTGCTGCTGAATTATCCCGAAAACACCGCCGGGGCCTTGCTGAATCCGCAAACTTTTTCGCTTTTTGGAGATTTAACGGCGAAAGAAGCGATGGATTGGACCCTAAACGACCCCAAGCACTTGTATTACCACATTCCCGTGACAGACAGGACACACCATTTTCTGGGCATGACCGATACCCGCGAACTCATGCTCGCACCGCCCGGCCGCCATGTGTCCTCCCTGACACACACGGGGATGGGCCGATTGTCCCCCAACTTGAGCCGGGAGGGGATTTTGGCCCATCCGGATTGGCAGCTTTATCATGAATTGCCTGTTGTAGATGACGACGGTATTTTTTTAGGCGTGATCGATTATCAAACCCTTCGGCGGCTTGAACTTGAACTGCAAGAAGGAAAGCCCGCCGAAGGGACGCATGATACGGGAAAAGTGTTGGGGGAATTGTACTGGATTGGTCTGGCCGCATTTTTTAAAGGGGCGGCCTGGGTTGTTAATCCGGAGTCCAGGGAAGAAACCACAGAGGAAGGAGAGACACTGCATGGCCACTAATACACTGAAAGCGGATCAGGTACTGATCCATGGCTTTTTCAAACGTTATCCCAGTGAAGCGGCAGGGTACTTGAATCCCTTACCCGTGAACGAAGTCTTGCGTTTGCTGCAAGACGAAACGGCTTCTGTTGCCGTGAGGGTGTTTATTCATCTTAATCCCGATACTGCGGAAAAAGTGCTTGCGGGCATGAGTGACCTGTTTTTTCTTGAGCTTTTTTCCAAACTCGACCCGGTCCAGGGCGCGGTGATCCTCTCGCGCCTGGATAAAACGCTGATCGAAAAGCGGTTGGGCTTGCTGCCGGACAAGCTGGCGAAGGAATACCGTGAACTGATCAGTTATCCCCCCGAAACCGCGGGTTATCTCATGGACCCGCGGGTTACGGTTTTTAGGCCCGGTGATACCATCGCACAGGTGCTTACCCATATCCGGGCCATCGGAAACCGGCGCATTATTGACTTGTGTGTGGTGGATGAAGACGGCATGCTCATCGGGACAGTCCCTTTACAGCAGGTTGCAGTCTCTCAGCCTACACAGCATTTGGAAGAACTTTTGCAACGCGATCCCGTCACGGTCCACATGCTCGATCCGAAGGAAGATGTCGTTCAACTTTTGGAGGACCGCAAGGTGACGACGCTGCCGGTTGTCGATTTGGATGGCAAGCTTTTGGGGGTTATCCGGCATGATGCCCTGGTTTCCGCTGCACAACAAGAGGCAACGGAGGATTTGCTGGCCATGTTTGGCGCGGGCCGCGATGAACGGGCGCTCTCGAAGGTGTCTTTTGCGATTATGAAACGCCTGCCCTGGCTCGAAATCAATCTCGCGACTGCTTTTCTCGCAGCCACGGTTGTGGGCTTTTTCGAGGACACCATTGCAAAATTCACGGCCCTGGCGATTTTTTTACCCGTGGTCGCCGGGCAGTCCGGCAATACGGGTTCCCAGGCGCTGGCCGTGACCATGCGTGGCCTGGCCTTGCGCGAAATCCGCATCCGGCATTGGTTCCGCGTGGCGGGAAAGGAAGTGGCGGTGGGTTTCGTGAACGGCGTGGTCATTGCCCTGACGACCGGACTTGTTGTGTATTGGTGGATGTCCTCGATGGGCCTGGCGCTTGTCATTGCTGCGGCCATGGTTTTTTCCATGGTCATCGCCGGTTTGTCGGGCGCGCTTATTCCTATTGTCCTGCAATCCATCGGACAGGACCCGGCACAATCTTCATCTATTATTTTAACTACTGTAACCGATATTGTTGGATTTATAAGCTTTTTAGGATTGGCAAGTGCTTTCTCAAACATGCTGCAAGCAGGCTAAAATCAGGACCATCCATCACGATAAGCCGAGTCATTACGGATCGATATAATGATGCCTCATGGAGATTCGTTTTTGAAATGTGTATGAATCTGTTTGAGATTAAGCCCCTTTTCCTCTAAGATACCCCCTTATGTTTGCGCTTGTTCCGATACTGTTTTTCCTCTCTGGTCTGACGGCTTTGCTCTACCAAATGGTGTGGATGCGGGAGTTGATTCTCGTATTCGGGGCCTCTATGTTTGCGATTTCAACCCTCTTAACCGCGTTTATGGGCGGTTTGGCGCTGGGCAGTTGGTTTTTTGGAAAGCGTGCAGACCAGTACAGTAATCCGCTTAAAACCTATGGTGTTCTGGAATTAGGCATTGGCGTGTATGCCTTTGTTGTCCCTGTGCTTTTTTCATCCCTTGTTCCGATTTATCAATCCCTGGCCGCTCTTTTCGATTTTTCATTTTATGCCTTTAGTCTCGTTCGGTTTGTACTTGCGGTCCTGATTTTATTGTTGCCGACGGCCCTGATGGGTGGAACACTGCCTGTTTTGGCACAACGCTATAAAAACAGGGCCACAGTTGGGGAAGGGGTGGGCTTGTTATACGCTTTTAATACCTTGGGCGCCGTGGCAGGTGTGCTTTCAGCCGGATTTATTCTTCTGCCGAAGTTTGGACTGCAAAAAACGACCTTGCTTGCAGCCGCTTTAAACGGTGTGATTGCCGTGATTGCAATTTGGGCGGGCCGGGGGGAAACCCTTGAAGCCGCATCCGACGTAAGCGAAGCCGCCGTTATCCAAAAAAAGGGACGCGTAAAACCTAAAGTACGCCTTGAAAAAACAACCTTAACCCGTGTTTTGTTCATTGTTTTTGCCGTCTCCGGGTTTTCTGCAATGATCTATGAAGTGGTGTGGACACGCATCCTGACTCTGATTTTGGGTTCCACCGTCTATTCGTATGCCACGATGCTTTCTACCTATTTGCTGGGTTTGGCGCTGGGAAGTTTTATCTTTTCATTGTTGCTGAAAAAGTTTAACCGCCCGCTCTTTTTGCTCACAATGGTTCAGGGCGGGATTGCGCTCTTTGCTTTAGGTGGAGAATTTGTTTTTCCCTTGCTTCCCTCTATTTTTACAAAAATGCTTGAAGTCTTGCATACCTGGTCCAGGGTTCGGGCGGCGACGAAATTTGTCCTGTCGGGCGCGGTGATGATGCTTCCGACCCTGCTGATGGGTGGAGTCTTCCCCCTGGTGATTCATATACTGACTTCCCGCGAAAAATCTGAAAACAGGCCCTTGGGTTCTATTGTCGGACAGGCCTACGCGATTAATACGCTGGGCACCATTTTGGGGTCATTTACTGTCGGCTTTATTTTATTGCCCGTGTTCGGGATTCAAAAAAGCCTGCATTTTGCCATCATGATCAATGTCCTTCTGGCGCTTCTTCTTTGGTTTACTGTGTCTCAGCGCGAATCGGCCCAAATCCCGGTGTTTGCCCGAAGTAAGGGGTGGGCGACCGGCGGGGTATTTGGATTTTTATTTGTGATGGTGCTGTCCGCACCACCGTGGAACCCCTTGGTGATGTCGAGTGAGCTTTTTGGGCAACAGGCCAAGTTGAACCTCTTGTACTATAAAGAAGGGATTTCAGCGACAGTGACCGTGGTACAGCATCAGACGCTTGCCAAAATACCCCATCTGACACTGGCCATCGATGGAAAACCCAACGCTTCGACCACGGGAGATATGAAAACACAATTACTGGTGGCGCATTTGCCCATGCTGCTTGCTCCCGATCCAAAAAATGTCATGTTGATTGGACACGGCAGCGGCATTACGACCGGCTCGATGATTATGCACCCGATTGAAGAATTGGTCACTTTGGAGCTGGAGCCTGCGGTCATTGAAGGGTCGCGCTTTTTTGATCCCTTCAGTTACCGTGTTTTAGAAGATCCGCGTGTGTCACTGGTCGAGGATGATGCCCGAAATTTTCTGCTTCGGACTGAAGAAAAATATGATGTCATTGTTTCAGAACCGTCTCACCCCTGGCGGAGCGGCTCAGCAAAGCTGTTTACGAAAGAATTTTTTCAATTGGGAAAAAAGCACCTCACCCCTGGAGGAATCTTTTCCCAGTGGATTCATTTTTACGGGATCCGGTCAACGGAGCTAAAATCAGTCATTAAAACCTTTCAGTCTGTCTTTAATGAGGTGATGATTTTTTTTACGGATGCCGGTGACCTGATTATGCTGGGCTCGGAAGACCCGTTTAAGATCGATCGGAATGAGATGACCCGGCGTATTTCCTCGCCGGGGGTTTCCGCTGATTTGGCCCGTGCGGATGTGCATTCGGTGTATGACTTGTGGGCCCATTTTATTCTGGGTCCAAACGAAGTGGATCGGTTTGTCGGCGATGCAGTGCTCAATACGGATGATTTCACACTGGTCGAGTTTCAAACGCCAAAATCCCTGTTTGAAGATACCATGTTGATTCATATTGCAGAGATGCGGGGGGCTGCTTCAACTGGAAAGCATTACCTTTTAGGAGATGGGACGAGCGATTCTGAAAAAGAAGCCGGGTTTTTAAAAATTGCCGAAGCCTTTTTACGGATGAAAAAATTTAAAGAGGCTCAGGAAATGATACAAAAGGCCGGGAGGATTCATGTTAGTGCCCAAGGGAAATGGCTTGAGGGACAGGTGAGTCTCGTGGAAGGGAACCGCCAGGAGGCAGAGCAGGACTGGCTTCGTGCCTTGGCGCTCGATCCGGCCCACCAGAAAACCTTGCTGAGCCTGGCCAGGTTTTATCAGACTCAGGGTGCTTTTAAAAAAGCATCCGGCCACTTGGCGAAGATTGAAGACGAGACCCTGGTTGGATTAAATGCCGCCTATTACAAAGGCGTGGATCAGTATTTTCAAGGGCGTTATGATTCGTCTCTGGAGTTTTTTCGCAAGGGTGCGGTGTTCTCCTCGCCATTCAGCCTCTATTATGAAAGCCTGACCCTTGAAAAACTGGGCCGGGAAGAGGAAGCGAAACGGGCCTTGGGCCAGTTTATTGTGGGGTTGGACGATTGGCGGAAAGAATTGGAAATAGACCCCAAAAAATTTCAGCAGTTGCCCTATTGGAAAAATGTGGAATGGCGCAGGGAGGTCGGGATTCAAATCCCGGAGGAAATCAGGATGTCTCTTCTATTTGACCGGGTGGTCGCCGATCCCCTGAAAAATTTATATGGAGGTGCGGGCCTTTACCTGTTGGGCCGCTACGACGCGGCTGTGCAAAACCTGACAGCAGGGGTTGAGATGCTGGGCCGGCAGTCTTCAGGCAGTCTGATGCATTATTATCTGGGCCTGGCTTATCTGGAATTAGGGCAGCCTGTAGAAGCGTCACAAGCTTATCAAACGTTCATAGATGGCCACATTTTAGACGAAAGCGATATTCGTGTCATTGAATCTAAAAAATTTGTAACCGCACAAGGCATGGCATCATGATCATCGGTAAAGGTTTTGCCTGACAATTTTAAAAAGATACGATCCTATCCCGATTTAAGTTCAAGAATCCAGGCCCTTTCAAGGCGCTCCCCAAAAATCAAACTGCGACGGCTCGGCGAAGTAGAAACTGAAAAAGAGCACTATCCTTTTTGGGTGCTGGAAACTCCGGACGGTCCTGATAAAAAACAGGTCTGCCTTTCGGGCGGCATGCACGGTGATGAACCGGCAGGGGTAGAGTCCGTCATGGCTTTTATGCACAGGCTTCCTGAATATGCGACATTGTTGGCGCGCATTCATTTTACATTTTTCCCTTGTGTGAATCCTTTTGGATATGAATATGACCGCCGTGAAAACAGTTTGAAACTGGATTTAAATCGACAATTTAATCAAACGCAGCCTCCCGTGGAAATCCAGTTGGTCAAGCGGGTGTTTTCTGAAAAAGCGTTTGATTTTGCCTATGAGTGTCACGAAGATGTGGACAGCAGCGGGTATTATTTATATGAGTTGAGCCGGAATGAACAGACGATTGGGGATGAAATTATCAAGCGGCTTTCGGAAACGTTTCCAATTAATCTGTCGGAGTTTATAGAAGAGATGCCGGTAGAAAAAGGCCTGATTCGCGCATCCTTGTCCTCTCGTGATTTCTGGGCGCGAATCAAAAGACGGGGAGGATGGCCGCAGACGGTTTATTTTGCTCATCAGGGCGTGCCGCTTTGTATTACCGCTGAAACGCCTACCCGGATGGATATGGAGGACCGGGTGGCCATGCACTGCCTGGCTTTTGAAACGGCCCTAGGCCTGATTTAATAGCGACAAAGCGTTATATTGAAGCCCATCCAGCGCTTGTCGCGCTGTGATGTTTTTGGCTTGAACCAGCACCTTAAAGGTTTGACCCATCCCTGCCGGGTCCATGAGATGTTTCATCGCCAGAAATTCTTTTTTGGCTTCTTCCGATTCAAACATGTTTTTTGCAGGCCCTTCCATCCTTTGGGCAATCCCCAATCCCATCAGGAAATGCATTTGATCGGTAAAGCCGATCGGGTCAAGCTGTACCTTTTTGCCCTGATCTGCCAGAGACGTAAAATCAATGTGGGCAGTCATGTCCTGTTCGCCGATGCGGGTGTAGGGATTTTCATTGGATTGATGCTTTTGGTAACATAAAAATGTGCCTTTGGCGCGACGGGGGGAATACAGCTGTGAAGCAGGGTAGCCGTAATCAATCGTGATGACAAAGCCTTTTAAGAGGGCCTTTCCGGCTTCTGTCATCCAGTCAAGCGCCTTGAGGTTAATCTCCAGCTCGGCGGATTGTTTATAGGATACGCCCAGTCGGTTTAAATAGGAAAGCAGTTTGGGGGTCGATGGCGGCTGCAAGATTTCGACAAAGCGATTTTCTTGCCAATCCACAAAAATTTCTTGTATGTTTTCTTTTTCAACTCGAAGACGGTGTACAGGAAAGGCGTCCAATAATTCGTTTGAAAAAAGAATGCCCTTCAGGTTTTGTGGAATGCTTGAAGCCCAGCTGACGTGATCGGAAAATGTTGAACAAAGCCGCTTTTGCTGTAGTTCTTTAAAAAAGGGGCTGCTTTCAATAATAATATACTGGCAATGTTTGAAAACATCAGGGTATTCTTTCGAAAGCAGGGTTAATATGTCCTGGCAAAGTGTCCCCTTTCCTGCTCCGGCCTCGACGATGGTGAGCGGGACATCTCCAATTTCGTCCTTCATTTGGATGCATTGTTTGGCCAGTAATTCGCCAAAGACGGGGTGGACTGTGCTGCTGGTGTAAAAATCCCCTTTCCAGCCGATTTTGTCCCCGGATCCGGTGTAGTAGCCGTATTTCGGATGATAAAGGGCCTGTGCCATAAATCGGACAAACGGGATGGGGCCGTTTTGGGTGATTTCATTTTTAATTTCTTTGATAAGTTCGGGTTTGGACATTTTTGACTGGTTTTGTCTTGATTGATTCCGAATGATAACATGAACCGGACACGTTCTTCCCGAAAAAATGAATGCATTCGCATGAGAAAATCCGGGTGCATTTTATGAAAAAATACAGGCTGTTTAAGTTGCGGTTTTTGAAACCTGTTGATAAGCTTCTCAAACAATCTTAATATCTTTCTGAAAACAATGATGGACTGTATGTGAAAAAACCCTCACGTCCTCAAAATGAAAAACAGCGGCAAAATGCAATCGACGCACTGAATATCATTTATTCTCCTGCAGAAAACCGCTTTGATCGCATCACGAAGCTGGCGAAAAATATCTTCAATGTGCCCATTGCGTTGGTGTCTCTTGTGTCCCGTGAAAAACAATGGTTCAAGTCTTCCCAGGGATTGACCGCTTCTGAAACCTCGCGTGAAATATCATTTTGCGGACATGCAATTTTAAAAAACGAGACTTTTATTATCCCAAATGCCTTGGAGGAGGCCGAATTTTCAGACAATCCGCTGGTTACGGACCAACCCTATATCCGGTTTTATGCAGGGCATCCGATTCAATTTGATGGGCATAATATCGGAACCTTGTGCATTATTGACCGAATTCCCAGAAATTTAACTCCCGCGGAGATAGAAACACTGCAAAGCCTCGCCCACTGGGTGGAAAATGAATTAAAAACCACAGCCCTGAGTCATGCCCAAAACTTATCGTTAAAAGAAAAAGAGGAAGCCTCTCGGGAATCGATGGTCGATCCTTTAACCAAAACATGGAACAGAACAGGCATCGAAGCGGTTTGTCAAAAGGAATTTTCCCAGACTCAAAATGAAAACACCTCATGTTTCTTTATGTTAATCGGGGTTGATTTCTTTAGTGAAATTAATGATCTATACGGTCATATTTATGGTGACACTGTTTTAAAGGAAATTGCACAATGTATTCGCTCATCTTGCAGGTCTGATGATGTGATTGGCCGATACGAGGGGGATGAATTTATTGTATTTTCAAGGGATTGCTCCGAAGAAACAGGAATAAATTTAGCGAAAGAAATATTATTTCGGATTAATAGTGAAGATATTGTGAATGCTGAGGCCCGTTTTTCAAGAAGTGTTTCTATCGGAGCCACGTCCGCCCTTGTTTCCAAAAACCTTCATCTGGACCACTTGATCGATCTTTCTGATAAAGCGCTGAGAGAAGCCAAAATTTCAGGACGGAACTGCGTCAAGTTTATCGCAATGGAATAAATGTTGTGGATGCGTTTCTACTTGTGGAATGCTTATTCCCCAGAGAAGGGCATGCGCCGGACAATGGTCTCTCCGCGTTTGGAGGAAGTTGAGATCATATCAATACGGCACCCAACAAGTTCTGAAATGGCTTCAATGTATTTTTTCGCATTTTCAGGCAAGGATTCGTAGTCTGTCAGTCCGTTTGTAGAGGTGTCCCAGCCAGGAAAATGTTTGAGTACGGGCGTGGCCTGTTCGAGCTTTTTGAGAGAACAGGGCATTTCAGAGAGCACTTTCCCATCTACCTTGTATCCAACACAAATCGAAATTTCAGGAAAGCCATCGAGCACATCCAGTTTGGTTAAAGCAAGGGCGTTCATGTGATTGATGCGGACGGTGTGACGCACTTGTATTGCGTCAAACCAACCACAACGCCGGGGTCGGCCTGTGGTTGCGCCAAACTCATTGCCTTTTTTGCGCAGTAAATCGCCCGTATCTCCGGTCAACTCGGAAGGAAAGGGGCCGCTGCCTACCCTTGTTGTATAGGCCTTAGTGACGCCCAGCACTTCATCAAAGCGCGTAGGCCCGACGCCTGTGCCGGTGGACGCCCCGCCTGCTCCTGAATTAGATGAAGTCACATAAGGGTAGGTGCCGTGGTCGACATCCAGATGCGTGCCCTGTGCTCCTTCAAAGAGCAGATCCTGTCCTGCGTCAATGGCCTGATTTAAAAGCAGAGCGGTATCGGTCACATAGGGTTTAATTTTCTCCGCGTAACCCAGATATTCCTTGTGGATGACTTCGAGATCAAAGGGTGCGGCATGATATATTTGTGCCAGGATGGTGTTGATTTCTTCCAGGTTTGTCTGGAGCTTTTCCCTGAAAAAACTGGCGTCAAAGAGGTCACAGACACGGATGCCTGTCCGGGACATTTTATCGGCATAAGCCGGGCCGATGCCGCGGCCGGTGGTTCCTATTTTTTTATGGCCTTTAACTTTTTCGCTTTCAAGATCCAGTTTCTGATGGTAGGGCATGATCAGGTGCGCTGATGCGCTGATAAACAAGCGGCCTTCCACCGAGATGCCTTGTTGTTGAAGCGTGTTAATTTCTTCAAGTAAGGCCTTGGGATCAATCACCACGCCGTTTCCAATGACGCCTTTTTTATTCGCCTGCAAAAGGCCGGTCGGGATGAGATGGAGGACGATGGTATGCTCTCCGATCACAATCGTATGACCGGCATTGTGCCCCCCTTGATAACGAATAACATAGTCTGAGAATTCAGAAAGCAGGTCGACTATTTTCCCCTTTCCTTCATCTCCCCATTGGGTGCCAATGACCACAAGATTCATAATTAAGATTCTCCTAAAAGGAGAATCATGTTAGAGTTTATCTCGAATGATGTCAAGGTAAACAGCGCAAGCCGCCACTTGACAATGGGGGCTTTATTAAGGGATAAGTCGGGCTTTTGTGGTCAGAAATAAGAAAGTATTTTCCGTTTATGATGACATCATGGATCAGGATAAACCCGAGGCTCATGGATATCACCAGGACAACGACGATCACCATTTTAATAAAAGATCCGGAAAGCTTAACGGATGGGTGCCGTTTTTTCGAGTTGCTCCGGCGATAAAAGTTATTTGTTTTAGGCCTGGGTCCCAACAATTTTCACCTCGGGTGTTAACTCAATGTTGAAAGTCTGTGATACGGTCTCTTGCACGATTTCCATCAGGGCCGTCACATCGGCGGCGCTTGCATTATCGGTATTGATGATGAAATTGGCATGTTTGGCGGAAACCTCGGCTCCGCCGACTCTTTTCCCCTTTAGACCGGCTAGCTCGATGAGTTCGCCGGCTGTTTTGCCGGAAGCCGGATTTTTAAAAAAACATCCGGCGCTGGCATAATTTGACGGCTGGGCCGTTCTTCGTTTATTCAACATCTCGCGTGCCTCTTTTTTCAGGTAGCGGGCATCTGACGGTCGCAGTTGAAAATGGCCTTCGAGGACAATAGTCTTTTCCAGATCCCCATTGGGCGCCACTTTTTTTAAAGATAGGTTCCTGTATTTAAAAACCAGCTGGCTGCGCTCCAGCGTTAAGCGTTCTCCGCCCGACAGCAGAACCTCGATTGAATCCAGAACACCTTCCACTGACCCCGCAGCACTACCGGCATTCATTACTATCCCCCCGCCGACGGTACCCGGAATTCCGATGGCAAAATTCATGCCTTCAAGACCGGATTCGATCGCAAATTTACATAATGCTTGCAACCGGGCGCCGGCCATGGCCGAGATGATGGTTGTGTCATCGCCCCTGTTCAGACGCGATATTTTATTAAGGCATTTCGTTAACATGATCACCAGTCCCCGAATGCCGGCGTCTCTCACCAGCAGATTGGTTCCATCGCCGATGACGATATACGGTTGCTGCATTTGCCCGGCCCAAATGATGAGATCAATAAGATCTTTCTGACTTTGCGGCACTACAAAGGCGTCAACCGGCCCACCAATTCTGAAATAGGTATGCTTGGACATTGGCTCATCAAATTTCACGTTGCGGCCAAATCGATGCCGTAACCAATTATTTGCCTCATGCTCAAGGGACATCAGATACCCTTCGAGTTGATCCCCGCATCCTTGGCTCAGGGCACACAGCCGAAGCCGAAAATTTGGTTCTTCTCCAATTTAGTTGGAGAGGGGGGTTCAAGCCCGCCCCAGAAACGGCGGATAAAGATTCCAGGGGTCAAGCCCGCCAAAGAGACAGCGGATAAAGATTCAAGTGTTTTTTTTCTAAAGATCTTATCAGCGCCTTTAGCCTTTCACTCGAACCCTTGAATCCTTGACCCCTTGGACCCTCTGGGACCACACCTGCTGACTTGAAGATTATTCACCTGACTTGCCTTAATTCGCTACAACTGATCGCAAGATGATCCTAAAATATTTACGGTTTGGATCCTTCAGTTTTCAACTTTTTGAGTATCTCTTCTCCGACTTTCCAAATATCGCCGGCACCCAGGGTGAGCAAGACATCACCGGGTTTTAATATCTCCATTAAATCAGAAACTGCCGCCGGGAGGCTGTCTTTGCAAATGACTTCCTTGTGGCCGTGTTCTCTGATTCCGTCACACATGGACCCGCTGTTCACCCCGTTTATTTTTTTTTCGCTGGCGGCATATATCGGTAACACAACCAGGACATCCGATTGGTAAAAAGCCCGTGTGAAATCATCAAACAGCGCTTTGGTTCTGGTATAGCGATGGGGTTGGAAAACAACCACTTTGCGCCTATCCGGCCAGCACTCCTTGGCAGCCTGAAGGGTGGTTTTGATCTCGGTCGGATGGTGACCATAGTCATCTACAACCGTGATGCCATTTATTTCCCCCTTGATTTCCAACCGGCGCTGAACCCCTTGCAGTGTTTCCAGTGCTTTTTTGATGGTTTCAAACGGGATCCCAAGCTCGATACCCACCACCACACTGGCCATCGAGTTATAAACGTTATGCAGACCCGGCAGGTTTAAATGAATTTCTCCCAGCGGCCGGCCCTGTTGCTGCAGCGTGTACCGGCTTTTATAATACTCAAACGCGACATTTTCTGCTTGAAAATCCGCCTGTGTACTCATCCCATAGGTTGTATACCTTTTTTGAATTTTGGGAATAAGATCCTGTATGGCTTCGTTGTCCAGGCAAAGTACCGCCAAACCGTA
>CALZIJ010000068.1:0-18610 GCA_945787655.1 Nitrospiria bacterium
TCGGCTTTCGTCCAACGCCTTCGGAGAACACCGTGACCTTCAACGGCACCCCTGCCGTGGTGTCATCATCCACCGCCGATTCACTGACCGTCACCGTGCTGAAGGCCGAAGCCGCTCTATCCTGATATTTTTATTCCGCGCCTTTAAAACCGTGCTGCCGCCAGGCTTCATAAAGCACGACCGCGACGGCATTGGAAAGATTCAGGCTGCGGTTTTCCGGTAACATGGGGATACGCAGCAAGTGCTCGTCTGGAAAGGTTTTTCGGACGTCTTCGGGTAAACCGTCTGTTTCAGAGCCAAAAAGAAGGGCATCTCCCCGCTTGAAATCGACTGAATGATATGGACGTTGCGCGAATTTTGAACAGGCGAAAATGCGCGCCGGTTTTTCATCAGACATAAAATCCGCCAGGCTCGCATGAACACGTACCCGCGCGAACTCGCGATAGTCCAGCCCGGCGCGGACCAGTTTTTTATCCTCCAGTTCAAAGCCCAATGGTGCGATTAAATGCAAGTCGGCCCCGCTATTGGCGCATAAACGAATAATATTCCCGGTATTGGGCGGAATCTTCGGCTGATACAGAACCACGTGAAACATCAAACTCTCCACTTCTATCGATAAATGGTTTTCCGGTGCAGGCCGCACATGGGTCATTGGACCTGAAAAACCCGGAAACGCATCTTCAGCCTGTTCATACAGGCATGGAATACGTCTTTCTTGAAATATTTGTTCCCTTATGATTAAATAACCGGCAATTATGACTTATTCTGAAACCATTGACTACCTTTATCAAATGCAGTGGCATGGGATCCGGCCCGGACTCGCCCGGATCACGTCTTTGCTTGCCCATTTTGGGCACCCGGAACAAGCGTTTAAAGCCATCCACATTGCCGGAACCAATGGAAAAGGGTCCACCGCTTCGATGGTGGCCTCCGTCCTTCAGCAGGCCGGATACAGGACGGGATTATACACCTCACCCCATTTAATCGATTTTTCAGAGCGGATTCGGATTAATGATGACCCGATTGCCCATGATGAAATCATACAACTCACCAAACGCATCCAGACAAAGCTCCAGGAAAGATCTCCGCGATTAGCGGAAAAAATCTCCTTTTTTGAATTTACAACCGGTTTGGCCTTTCTTTATTTTGCCGAACAAGGGGTGGAATATGCGGTCGTTGAAGTAGGGCTCGGCGGACAGTTTGACGCCACCAACCTGGTCAATCCGATGGTCTCTTCAATCACCAGTATTGACCTCGACCATGAACAATACCTGGGGTCAACCCTCTCTGAAGTCGCCACTGAAAAAGCCGGCATTATCAAAACATCCGTTCCCGTGGTTTCGGCGGCCTCACAACCGGAGGTGATCTCCATCATTGAAGAAACCGCACGATTAAGAAAAGCGCCTTTGATCGAAGTGGGAAAAGAAATATCCGCAACGCTGATTTCACCGCAGGGCGCCACCTCCCTCATTGACCCCATGAAAATCCACTACACCGGCCTGCGGGAATATTTTATCGAACTTCCCCTGCTCGGGCAGCATCAGGTTGACAACACGGCCACCTCCATCGGCATCATCGAATCCCTTCAGGGCCAGGGACTCCAGATTTCAGAAAAAGACATTGTCGAAGGCCTTAAAAATATGCGTCTTGCCGGACGGCTTGAAATCATCCAGCATAATTCAACGATTCTTCTCGATGGCGCACATAATCCGGCGGGCGCCAGAGCGCTGGGCGCTTTTTTACAGGATATCGATCCGAACCGTAAAGGGAAACATTGGCTGATTACGGGGATTATGAAGGACAAGCAAATCGATCAGATGCTCTATCCCCTCCTGGGATGGACGGATGAATTTATCGTAACCCGACCCGAAATCAAACGCGCCGCGCTTCCGGAAGAAATCAGCAGTACCCTCTACAAACTCATAAAGTCTCCTTCAAAAGCGGAAGTCCCCCTCGTCACGACAAAAGACAAGGTCAAGGAGGCCATTGCCTACACGCTCTCAAAAATCGCCCCGGAAGACACGCTCGTCATCACCGGGTCTTTTTATACGGTCGGTGAAGCGAAAGGGGCGCTCCTGGGAACGCCCCCGTCACTCATTCGAGGATAAATGTCCCGCAGTTTTTCTGCACATGAAGCTGTGGGGCTCGCCTCAAAAACAGAGAACCCCCTGCAAGGTTTTTCCTTTCTCCATCAATACAAGATTATGATCAGGCTCCTTTGCTTTTGTCTCTGTTTTTCGCTCTTTTTTTTTAAGGCCAACACATCACTGGCCGCTGAAGTCATTCAAAACCCCGACGCGCCCATCCACCTGAAAGCCCGATCACTCCAATATTTCAAGGGAAAAAATACCTACATCGCACAAGGAGACACCGTAGTTGAGCAGGGGAAGATGCGGCTTCAGGCAGACATGGTGCGCCTCAATGAAACCACACGCCGACTCTCAGGCATGGGGCGTGTATTTTTTTTTGACGGTGCAAATCATATCGACACGAAGTTTGGATTCATTTATAACGGAAAACTCTTTTTAAAAGAGAACAATTATTATATTGAGGGGAAAAACATTGTCAGACACAGTGAAACAGAATTTGAACTCAACGAAGGCTCTTTTACGGCCTGTGACTGCCAGGAAAGTCCCGCGTGGCGGATACGGGCACAGCACCTGGATTTAACTGTAGATGAATATCTAATCGCAAAACACACGCGGTTTTATATAAAAGACGTGCCATTTTTTTACTTGCCGTATTTTATTTACCCCGCCAAAAGAGACCGGCAAACGGGACTTCTCGTTCCGCGTGTGGGTTACAGCTCCCAGCATGGTTTTCGTTACAAACAAGCTCTCTTCATCGCCTTAAACGATCACCAGGACACAACGATTGCCCTCGAACACCGCGGGGACAAAGGAGAGGGGGTCGGACTTCAATACCGCTACATCCTTTCAAAAAAAGGCCGGGGGGAACTGAATGCCGAATTTTTTCGTGACAAGGAAGATCAGGTCGACCGATGGCAAGTCAGCCTAAACCATCAGCAACGATTCTCATCGCGTGTCCAGGGCAAGCTGGATTTAAAATATCAGAGTGAAACCTCCAATTTGCGTGAACTTTCAGACCGCACAACTGAACGGGCCCAGCAAAATATCGAATCGAACCTGTCACTCACCTATCAGGGTGATGCCTCATACGCTTATCTTTTGGCCCGATACACACAGGATCTGAACCAGGTGAATAACGACGACACCCCGCAGCGGCTGCCGGAAATCGGATACAGCCTCATCGAATACCGGCCGGGGGACGCCCCTTTTTATCTTAATTTCGAGACCTCGGCGGTCAATTTTTGGAGTAAGGCGGGTCTCAATCTGCAACGTGTGGATCTCTATCCGAAGCTGGCCTTGCCCATCCCTATTTTCCAGAATGTCACACTCACCCCCTGGGCGGGTTTTCGTGAGACATGGTACAGGCACGGGGAATTGAGCAACAACAGCATCGGGCGGGAAATTATTCCAGCCGGAATAACGCTCGAAGGGAACGGACACTTCAATTGGGGAAAGAATACCCGGCAAACCCTTCAAGCCGCCCTGTTTTATGAAAATATAGAGGTTACTGACGGCGAAGATCTCGTTCAAATTGATGAACTTGACCGTGTTCACGACCGTCAAAATATTACGGCAACCCTCATGCAGCGTTTGATCCAAAACAACAATCAGGGCCTGCCCGAAGAAAAAGCCGCGATCCGGTTTACAGAAACCTACCACCTTGACGCGATTTCACCCTTATCACAGCAATCCCGTCGTTTTTCGGATCTGCGCACTGAAATATTTCTTCGGCCCGTTTCCTCTGTTTCTTTAAAAGTCGATACGGCTTACCATCTTTATCGCGGACAATGGACATCCATCAGCACAGACCTCGGACTCTCGCTGTCCTCATATTTAAATCTCAATATTGGTCAACGCACGACCCAGGGGGACAGCATCCCGATCAAAGGCGACCTGTTTAACCCCTATTATCTGGGTGACCGGGAAACCGTAACCCCCGAAATGGATTTTTGGTCCGGCGTAATCACCGTGAATACCCCCTGGGGAGTCCGATATATTAATCGCATGTATTATGAATCGAAAGAAAATGAAATGGTTGAGATCGCACACCTTGTGGAGTACCATGCCCAATGTTGGGCGATTGGGCTGTCTTATGTCGAATTTCATGACCGTAACGAATTTTCTTTTGTTATTTCCCTTAAAGGACTGGGAGAACTCAGTCCAAAATCATAACAGGCGGGGGCATGACTGAAAAACAGGGACCGGAACCCTCCACCATTTTCCTAATTTCAGATTCGACCGGGGAAACGGCGGAATATATTACCACCGCAGCGTTATCCCAATTTTCAAAAGCTGAGACCTTTATCGTCAGAAGACGCTATATTCGCACCGAAGAACAGATCGAAAACGTCATCAAAGAAGCGAAGCCTCGGCACGGATTACTGATTTTCACATTCGTATCCGAAAACCTGCGGATGAAAATGCGGGAAGCCGCGCTTAATTCAGGACTGCTTGCCGTCGATATTCTGGGGCCGCTGTTAACCGCCATGAGCCATTTTTTTGACCGCTCTCCCCGCTCCGAACCGGGACGTCTGCATCGCATTGATACAGAATATTTCAGCCGTGTCGAAGCCGTACAGTTTGCAGTCAAACATGACGACGGACAAAACCTCCATGGTGTTAAAAATTCGGACATTGTTTTGGTCGGCCCGTCCCGGACCGCAAAGACGCCTCTGTCTATCTATCTCGCACGCTTTGGCATTAAAGTTTCGAATATCCCCCTGGTACTGAACATCCCCATCCCAAAAGTCCTGGACGAAGTTGAGCAAAACCATGTGGTGGCTCTCATGATTGACCCCCATCGATTAATGGAAATTCGGACTTCACGTTTAAAAAAACTGAAACAAGAGGGTTCGGACTACGCAGACCTAAACGCCATTATTCAAGAATTAAACTACTGCAAAAAGATTTACCGCCAACATCCGGAATGGAGTGTGATTGATGTGACCGGGCGCGCTGTCGAAGAAGTGGCCACCGATGTCAGGGCACTCGTCCGGAAATATAATATTCTATCCTGACAATTTAATAGACACCTCACCCGCTCAATAATGATCAGAATCCCGCTGAGTCCAGGACACCGTTCAGACAGACAAAATCAGCCCAAGTTGTGTATAATTCAACATTCCCTAGAATATCGTTTTCAATAATAGGAGTGTTTGTTTTCAATGACAGGACGTTTATTCGCAGTACTCTTTATTTCCAGCGGCATTGTGGTTTCGTTTGCAGGTTTCCCTTTTATTCAAAAAAACGAAAATCCAACAGCCATCGACCAGGTCGGTATCATTGAAGCCACCGAAGTGTATTTAAGTTCCAAAATCAGTGAACGGATCGCATCACTTCCCTACAATGAAGGAGACTTTGTTCCAAAAGACGCGGTGGTGATCCGCTTGAAACTGGAAGAAATGCAAGCAGAAGCGGCACAGGTGAAGGCGGATATAAAACGGGGCGCTGCCGAAGTCTCTACAGCAAAAGCCATGTTTGCAAGAGAAAAAGCAGCGCTGGCCAAAGCCAAGCGCCATTTAGACCGCATTTCAAAACTCTATCAGGACGATCTGGTTTCCACTGCCCAACTCGATCAGGCCACTACAGATTATGATCTGGCAAAAGCCGAGGTTATGGTGGCCAAGGCCCACATCCAATCTGCAGAAGCTCAGCTGGAACAATACCGCGCGCGCTTTGGCCTTTATGAAGTCCGGCTGAAAGAAGGTGAAATTCACTCCCCGATTTCAGGAATCGTCACTATGAAAGCCTACGAAGTCGGAGAAATGGTCGCACCTGGCAGAACAATTCTTACATTGGTCGACCCGGCTTCAATCTGGGCGCGAGTGGATCTCGAAGAGAGCGATGTCGGGAAAATCCGCGTGGGTGGACAGGCCGATCTCTTTATCGACACATTGCCTGAAAAATCATTTCCGGGAGAAATTCTTGAAATAGGCACTGAAGGGGCCTTTGCCACCCAGCGTGATACCACCCGCGGACGGCAGGATATCAAAACATTTCGTATTAAAATCGGGGTTTCATCGCAAGAAGGTGTGCTAAAACCCGGTATGACCGTCCGCGCTCGAATTTATTTTGAACAGGATGACACCCCCAAATCCACTTCGAAGAACCAGGGATAAACATGGAGAAAATCACGCCCGCTTCCGCCGTTTCTGTTCAAAACCTGGTTAAACAATACGGGAACTTATCCGCCGTGGACCATATGAGTTTTGATGTTTCGGCGGGGACCTGTTTTGGATCACTTGGACCGAATGGCGCCGGAAAAACGACCTTAATACGAATTTTAAGCGGCTTGATCAAACCCTCATCGGGACAAGCCTGGGTAAAAGGCATCGACATTTCAAAGTACCCTGAAATTGTCCGGCGGCATATCGGAGTGGTCTCCCAAGCTATGACGACGGACCTGGATCTGACCGGACGGGAAAATCTTGATATTTATGCGCGATATTTTAATACAGAGAAAAAAATGCGCACCCGCCGCATCGTGGAACTGCTTGAACGGATTGGACTTACCGATCGTGCAGATGATCTGGTGGCCACTTATTCCGGCGGCATGCGCAGGCGGCTTGAAATCGCGCGCGGCTTGATTCATCGGCCCAGTATCCTGTTTCTAGATGAACCAACCATCGGGCTCGACCCCCAATCCCGCCGTGTCGTATGGGAATTGCTTCAGGAATTTCGGCAGGATGAGGAGCTGACCATTTTTTTAACAACCCATTATATGGATGAAGCAGACATCCTCTGTGAGCAAATCGCCATTATTGATCACGGGAAAGTCGTGGTTCTTGACACGCCGGAAGGACTCAAAAAAAACATCCCGGGAGAAAATATTATAGATGTCACTATTGAACATAAAAAGGAGATCCTCTCTACTGAAAATCAAACCGAGTTGCCTCACATCGACATGCTGACCTCTAAACTTTCAGGCTTCACCTTTGTACAAGATGTTTCTCAAAAAAAGCTGGAAACCCGTTCCTCGCTAATTGCCCTTCAAATCTATGTGACCAACGGTGTGGCGTCCATTCCCGTTTTAATGAATCAATTTCAGACATGGGGCTATCAGGTACATACAATCGGGCTTAAGCAGGCGTCTCTGGAAGATGTCTTTATTCATTACACAGGAAAATCCATCCGAAAAGAGGAAGGACAGAAAGTCAACTTTTTTATAGGTGCGGGTGTACCTCGTAAAATGGGATAACATTGAGTCGATTTCAAGTCATTCACTTTAATCCACTGTTCTGTATTTCCAATTTGTGCACTCCAAAAACAACGGGAAGGCACAGTGTATGTTGCCCCCGCTTCGGAGAAATACATGGGTAATTTTTTCAGCTTTACGCATATTTTGGCTTTTGTGGAACGTGATTTAAGAAAGTTTATGCGTAACCCCCTTTCAATTCTATCCAATGTCTTACTCCCGATCGTCTATTTGCTTGTCATCGGTAATTCCTTTCAAGGCACGCTTAAAAAACTGCCTTTGGGCGTCGTCAATCAGGACCAGGGGCCCTTTTCCAAGAAAGTCCTTAATCGGCTAAACGCACTTGAGTCTGGCCCCAATACGATTCATCTGTCCTTATATTCCGATGCAAAAGATGCAGAAAATGCGGTCCGGGAAGGCGGATTAAAAGGGGCCGTTATGATTCCGCCCCACTTTTCAAAAGATGTCTCACGCGGGACAATGCCCGAAATCGGTCTTATCCTGGATAACACCGATGCAGTTTCTGCAGCCGCCCTGGAACAAGCGATCGGCGAAGCGTTCTCCTATCTGCATGTTGATACGATTAGTATTCGGCCTGACCGTGAGCAGCCCCAACTTCGACTACTCGAACTTTACCGTAAATTGGATTATGACGCCTCTATCGTCCCTGGTGCGGTGGTCATGGCAATCTTTATGGGAACAATGACGACAGGCGCATTTAATTTGGTTATGGACCGTTTTTTAGGGGTCCATGAGTCCTACCTGTCCACACCGCTGACCAAGGGAGAACTGGTGCTGGGAATATTAATCAGCGGAGTACTGGTCACAACCCTGGTCGCACTCGTTGTACTGGGTGCCGGGGTTCTGCTCACAGGGCTTCAGGTGGCAGGCGGGCTTTCGTCTTTTTTGGCGGCCCTGCTCATCATTATCCTCACCGCGACCGGCCTGTTAAGTATGATGTGCATCTTTCTTGCGCGTGTGGATCACCCCAGAATCGTAGGCCTCTTCGGTGGTTTTTTAAATATTATCTTCTTTTTTCCCAGCGGTGCAGTTTATCCCGTTGAAAGTTTTCCCGACTGGCTGCATGCGTTTTCAAGGATCAATCCGGAAAGTTACGCTGTTCATGCCTTAAAAACCATTTTATTCAAAGGCATGTCATGGCCCGCACTGAAAGAAGACCTGCTTTTTCTTTCCGGTTTTATGATATTGATGATGTTAATTTCTACACGTATTTACAAACGCACACTTTAAATTAGGTAATCAAATGATTAGAATACCGTTTCGCGGAGAATCTATGATACGACAATGCACTCAATTTTTATCTTTCTTACTGGGTCTTATTCTATACACCGGCGTGCACGTTTCTAGCACATTCGCCCAACCCGTCATTACTTTAGAGGATGCTTATCGCTCTGCTGTTGTCCGCAGTGAATCCATTGCCATTGCGCGGGAAACCCTGATTCAATCAGAGGGGGATGTGAAGCGCATGAGAAGCTTTCTCTTTCCAAACCTGAAAGCCAACCTAGATTACCAACGCCGGCGCAGGTCGCTTGAAAGCGGGTCTTTTCTACTGCGATCCAAATCTGAAACCGATTTTAATCTCATTCTCTCCCAGCCTCTTTTTACCGGAGGACGGGCCCGATCGACCTATCGAGAGGCCAAGCTTGTACAACAAAAAGAACAGTTACAACTCAACCGAACTCAAGAAGACCTGCTTTTTGAAATCGCAAAGGCCTATTACGAAACCCTCAAAGCCCAAAACAATGTAAACATAGAAACCAAGGAAGTCGAACGCCTCACTGCGCATCGACGCAGTGCACAAAAACAACTTGAAGTGGGAGAATCCACCAAAACAGCGGTTTTACGTGCTGAAGCGGAATTATCAGATGCGCAGGCGGACCTGATTCGAGCACGAAATAACGTGATGGAACTCAAAGACCAGCTGGCGCTGTTGGCAAAGATCGAAGGGGACTTTACCTTGGTTGACCCGGTCCCCGTTTCACTGCCAGAACGGCCTGATTTAGAATGGGTGAACCTTGCCCATGAACACCGAATCGAGTTAAAGCAAGATGACCTTGTGCTCAAACAAGCGAATGAAGGAATTACCTTTTCGCGGGGAAATTTCCTGCCTTCACTTTCGCTCGAACTGCAATACCGCTGGGCCGATCAGAACCCATCAACCTCCTTTTTGATCAAAGATGATCGTCTGGCCATTTTAAAACTGGAAATGCCCATTTTTGAAGGCATGCTGCATACCTCGGAATTGGCGCAGGCCAGATCTCGGCTTCGCCAATCCCGCTTGCAAAAAAAACAACGGCAAGATGAAATCGCCAATCAAATACGACGTGCGCGCCTGGCCCTTTCTTCTCTGACCAGTGAATTAAAACATTTAATAGACCAAGTTCGATTTGCTGAAGAAGCTTTTTCGTTGGCTTCACGCCAATTTGAAGTGGGACTAGGGACAAATATTGAGGTGCTTGATGCAAACACCGCCCTGCTTGACGCTGAGCGGAGATACTCCAATACAATCTATGATCGGGAAATTGCGATTTTACAGGTTAAAAAAGAAGCCGGTCTTTTTTCTCCGCTCACCCAAACACCAGAAAACTCACATTAAATCACACTGATTATACACGTGCTTAAAATACTGATACAGCATACCCGAATTAATATCAGTGCGAGTCATCTCGAAATTTAAGAAGTTGTGTAAAATAAGATAAAAGCCGATTCTCAGTATATTGAGCATTTCGCGCGCTTGTAGACGGTATCACAAAAACATGGGAGTGATTTATCTTCTGGGTTTTTACTCCAGGACCTTTTTCTTGACCATGCATCATGGAATATGCAGTCAAACCATTAAAACAAACAATCCGAGGCTGATAAAAGCAGACCTTTCTGAACAGTACCTCTCCGCCTCTTTTAAGCTCTGATTTGGATAATTGATGCGCACCGGAAGTCACACGCTTGACAACATCCGTAAGCCCTATTCCAAACCGGGGCAGTTTCCAATCATCTTCAGGTGATAAAGAAAGAGGGACACAACCGCTTTTATAAAGTAAACGCCAAAAGCGATTGGTGGGCTGAGCGTAATAATGTCCGGCTTGAGCAGAAAAGGTTCCTGGATTGATTCCGACAAAAACAATATCCAGGCCGCCTTCCAAAATATCAGGCAAAGAAGGGGTCACTCCATTTGCCCTGGGCGAAGATGCTCATGACAAATTTCGCAGTAAAACGCATCTAAATCATTTTCATGACGGCATTCAGGACAATATAAAGTCCGTCTTTTTGAGGAAGGGAAGGGGGTCAGACATTTATCACACCAAGGCAGTTCAGGGGGATTTTCATGGCCGCATTTCTGACATTTCATGGCTTGCCTGTATTAGGCCATTTATCCCCCGAAAAACCTATTCCGGTTCTACAAGTGTTCTTAAAAACCCGACCTTACTGATTTCAAAACCATCTTTAACTTGATCAATTGGAAGCATTTTAATCGCGTGATGCTTTGCGAGGTCATCACAAATTCCCACACAAATCTCACAACCCTTACAGCGGTCCACAGCTACATATGCCGTACCGCGTACTTCATCATATAAAATGGTATTGCCTTCGGGACAAAATTGCGTGCAAAGGCGACATTTGGTTGCAGAACAAATTTCAACATCAATTTCTGCTACTGAGTACATTCAATTCTCCTCTTGAGTCAATTTAATTCGCGCCGGTCGCTGCAGCCTGTTCACGCCGGAGGTCACTCGAATCTTTGTAACCATCCATCCACCAACTGTCCCAACCTCTTTCAAGCGCATATTCCCTTGCTGCAACAGCTACGTCATTATTTTTGGCAACAAGCTCTGCTTTTTTTGCAAACTTTCTTTCAATCACATTGTCCAGTGCCGCAGTCCCACCAGAAACGACAATCCCTTTTCCGATAAAACGTTCTTTGATTGATTGCGCAATTGCTTCAGCACTCGGCATGCCTAAAATACCCGCAATAGCACCCACCATACCCATGTTTGTCGCGAGCTCCGTGCCGCCCACTTCAACAGCAAGTTTTGAGGCCGGTACATGAAAAACCTTCGCGTTCATATCACGAAGTTCTCGTTCTTCATCAGGGTTAAGCTGAAGATCTGTTTCACTGTTGATGATCACAACACCATTTGGTTTCAGGCCCCAATAGAAAGGCATTGTATATGACTTTCCATGCGTAATGACCTGGGTATGAAAAATAACAATCACGTTAGGGTAAATAATTTCCCCAATTTCATAAATTGAATCCTCCGAAATCCGCACATAACTCTCAACCGGAGCCATCCGCTTTTCAGAGCCGAAAAAGGGAACCATTGTACTTTCCCCTTTGTCAATGATCACACCATTACTGAGTACATGTGAAGCGGTAACAACGCCTTGCCCGCCGATTCCTGCCATCCGGACACTATACCGCCTCGCTCTTGGTTTTGACATAAACTCCCCCTTCTTAGAACAAATTTACCGAATTATTTTTTTGCGGCCCTGCGAAGTCGTTTTCTTTCTTTTTCGCTTTCTTCCCAGTAGGTTTTTGCATCATCACTAAAATACTCCTGGAAACCATAGCGATCTTTTTCGACATCTCGAGCATCGTCCATCACCTTGGGTGTCGGGATTGCGTACTCAATATTGCAGGATGTATATGCCTGAATAAAGGTTGGTCCCACTTCTCGTGCGATCAAGACGGCCTTTCGAACCGTATTGGCCACTCGGGTAGGATTTGTCGGAGCAATTCTGGCGGTGTAAGCCACACCGGCTGTTTTTGCAAGACCCAGCATATCCATTTTTTCAAATTTCTTTCCGGTGGGCGCCATTTTCATGACCATACCCTTCTGGGTCATTCCGCTATCCTGACCGCCGGTATTCCCGTACACTTCGTTATCAAGCATAATCGTCGTAAATTTTTCTTTACGGAACCAACTGTGCATAACGGCATGAAATCCGATATCGGCCAAACCGCCGTCCCCTGCCATCACCACAACATCCTTTGGCTGATCTTTAAAACGAATTTCAAGACCTCTTTTAAGGCCTGTAGCGACCGCGTTGGTATCTCCATAATTTCCATACACAAACGGTACCGCCCCTTGTGTAATGGCTAAACGGCCACAACCGGCTGTCCCACAAATCACAGTGTGCTCGAGGCTTGGGAAACCGATGTAACACAGTCGGATAAACAAGGTCATCGCACATCCGGCGCACATGGGATGTTCTTCAAGAGCCTCCTTGAAAGAACCAAGTTCAGAGACCTTCCTTTGTTGAAAAAATGGCCCGTCTTCGAGTAAATCCTGATATTCCTTTGGCAAATAATCCTGAAAACCCGGTGCCGCTTGAATCGTTTTTAATGACATAGTTAACCCTCTCCCTTTATTTTTTAATCCCTGTAATGGTTTCCAAAATTAATTCAGTTGGCATTGTCATTCCACCAAAAACCCTGGGTCCTGCAACCACACGATCACTTCTCTTAATTGCAGATTTGACCTCTTTTGACAACCAGCCGATATAGTTAAATTCGGGGACAATAATTCTATCAGCATGATCCAGGGCTTCGTCAAGTTCCTTTCCTGGAAAAGGCCGTAAAGATTTGACCTTAATCAAACCGATATCAAGTCCCTGCTCTTCACCCTGCCGCACAGCCTCCCGCGACTGCGAGACCGCCGCACCCGAAGCAACAATCATAGTTTTAGCTTTTGGGTTTACAATTTCAATTAAACCGCCCAGCCAACGATCAAGCCATTTTTTAGCACGTTCCTGTGCAGCCCATATTTCCTGCTGCCAAGAGGCATGCATTTGATAAGAAATAAAATTGGATTTCTGAATCGGCGCATCCCGTGAAATTCTAATTGGCGGGTTTTCATTATCCATCATTGGCACTGCTTCATGATAACAATTCCGTGGCGGGAGCTTCAGATCCTCAGAAGGCATATTCACCCATCCCCGTGCATGCGTCACAAAAAACCCATCCACTGCAACGGCAACAGGCAATGTGACTTCAGGCTTTTCTCCTGTCATAAACCCTGCCAGCGGAAAATCATAAAAATCCTGCTGATTTTCTCCATGCAGAACAATCCCTCCGGCATTAAGGAGGTATGAAATTTCGACGTTATCCGGCTGAATTGCAAGAGGGGTATTCACCACCCGGCACATGACAAGCAAAACGGAAGGGAGACGAGCACCCGGCCAAGAGACAATGGCTTCCATCCCGCGCATCAAACCCGGACCGGCAGTCGCTGTTAAGACCCGGACCCCCGCACGAGAAGCCCCTGCGACAGCAGACATGACACCAATTTCCTCTTCTCCTCGATAATAGTCTTTTATATAGCCTTCGGCATAAAGATACCCCACCTGTTGCATGGTTTCACTTTGAGGCGTAATGGGATAAGCAATCGCAATGTCTACATTCGCACGCCGAATGGCTTCTTTTGCTGCCTCGCTGCCCGTAATAAATTCTTTTTCACGGGGGGCCTCCAACATTAAATAATCTGATGACATCAGTACGTGGATCATCCCCTCTCAAATGAGGTTCGGCCGCTTCTTTGGTTCCTTCACTCATTACATAACCTCCTTCGTTATTCTGCCGTATCGTCTAATCCAGTCTCAAGCTCATGAGAAAACGCACCCGTCACACCTGCTTCGAGTAACTCATCTTTGGGTTTTTCGGCTGTTTTCCCGGAAAGTCTGGAAATCTGAGCCCACCCGGTAGGAACAATGCCTTTTCCTTCATAGAGAGGCTTAATCCCGTTTTTCTTCACTTTAATAATGGCATCACGAAAACGCACCAGCTTTTCAATATCAAAATTAGGAACAGAACACATTGCGTCTTCATGCCCCGCTTCTGCACAAAGGGCGATGGTATAACAGTTTGTCCCTGCCCGAACCATCTTAAGGGTGATATTTGCAAAGTGACAATGCACACCGATAAAAACACACGCTTCAATCTTATTATGCCAGATCGTAAGATTGGGATGACATGGATTAATCACCGCCTCCGGATCAATCTTCGGATAAATAGGACGATAGTCCGGCATGGGAATAATCCTAATCCCCGGAAGTTCATTGGCCACGTCGAAAAAATACTTGGCTTTTTCGTTTGTATGGTCATTCCAGCCCCATAAAACCAAAGGACCGGGAAACAGGGTCGCATTTTTACGCGTCAACAAGGCGATCGCCGCATCTTCGAGCGCCTCCTGCTCGCTGACAATCCGTCCCTCTACCAATCCCTCCCCTTCCTCAGGAAGCGGAACACCCATAACAGTCGCAGCAGGTGGAAGTATTCCTTCTGGCCCCGCTACAACAGGATAGGCCACTTCATTTCCTTGTGTCATTCTGACTCCTTCACATGTATATGATCTTTAAAAACCACTTAATATTCTATCCTAACCTAACCATTGAGGAAAGGGGCGTCAAATTTTTTTCATGATAAGGCAGGGGCTAAAGGCTTGTCAATTCAAAAAAAAGTGTAAACTTCATATTTTGATTCGCTATAAAAATAAAGCAAAGTATCTCAAAAATACATGCAGCCGTTCTCATCCGGCACAGCTCAAGGAATAAAATAAAAATCGAAAGGCCGCCCCCCGAGAGACTTACGAACTTCTGTTTAACAGGACTGGTTCCGCCCGAATAAATGGAACAAGATCCGAGAGACGCTGAAAATGGACCTCCAGGCGCTTAATCTCCTCGCACTTAACCTTTCAGTCTCAACAAGAGAAATCAAGAGTAATATTGAAGGCAGGGATATCCGCCCATATTCCAGAGAAACCTCACAATAACAGCATTGGCTTGGAAAAATCCTGCAGTATCTCGGTTTTTAGGTTTTTTATCCTTTTCAGTTTCAGTTCAGTTCTCAACGCTTTTATCACCAAGAGAGAACAAATTCCTTATGCTCCACCGATATGAATACTATAGGTATAAAAGGCCGCTGCGCGCTATTCTTAGTCATTTTTTTGTTGACGTGGTGATTTGTGCTGAGGTGTAATGTCCCGAACGAAATTGAACAGAAGGGATAAAACCCCTTGGGCTGCAAGCCTGCCTTGAATGTTTTTTTAATCCAGGGTTGGCTTTTTTATGGGCAACGATTCAGGCTGTTGAACCCTTACAAGCATCGTCACAGGACGAAGACAGCAATGAAATTTTCAGGAATTGAATTGGCTTTTTCGACCGAAATACTTTGTTTCAGTGCTAGACAGTCTTTTTAGGCCGGGCACCGAAGCAAATAAACCACGGCATAATGGAGTAAGAAATGACCTCAGACGGACAAAAAATGAAAAAAGTCGAAATCGTGATTGAAGCGGTCATGCTAGAGGAAATTATTTCCATTATAGATCAGGCAGGTGCCGGCGGGTACACCATCCTTCCGACTGTGACCGGACGAGGATACCGAGGTTATCGCAGCGGATTTGAGTTAACAAACGTTTTTCAGAACGCGATGGTCTTTACACTTGTGGACGAGGAAAAAGCGTTAATCATCAGCCAGGAAGTCAAAAAGCTTATCCAAGACTATGCAGGGGTCATTATTATTACAGATGCCGACGTCGTATGGCCAGACTACCAGAAGGATAGATAAAAATATGGATGGAAATCTTTTAACCAATTTAGTAGACCCACCGATTTTATTCTTTTTCTTTGGCATCTTTGCCCGATTAATTAAGTCAGACCTTGAGATTCCCCCCGCACTCACCAAGTTTTTTTCCCTCTACATGCTGATGGCCATCGGTATTAAGGGAGGGTCCGGCTTGGCTGAAAGCGGTGTTAGCCGTGAAGCCGTGCTGATTATCATTTCTGCAATCGTCATGGCTACAGTGGTCCCCATTTACAGCTATTATATTTTACGCATGCGATTAAAGAACCTTTATGATGCCGCGGCCATTTCGGCCACATACGGTTCAGTCAGTGCCATCACCTTTATTGCATCGAGCGAGTTTATCAGCAAGCTGGGAATTCCTCATGGCGGGTATATGGCAGTGGCCCTGGTCGTCATGGAATCTCCCGCCATTGTAATGGCGGTATTACTCGCAGGCATGGTCCGCAGCAAACTGGCCCTGGAAGCCAAGGCCACGGGTTCGAAAAGCAACCGGTCCTTACCCATGAAAAAAATTCTGCATGAAGCCTTTACCGACGGAACCCACCTGATGTTGATCGCCAGTTTACTCATCGGCGTCGCGACCGGGATGGAGGGGAAAAAGACGATGTCGCCCTTCACTGCCGATATTTTCAAAGGCATGCTCGCTTTTTTTCTTTTGGAAATGGGGCTATCCGTGGGCAGTCGACTGAGGGAAATGAAAGAAGTTGGTGTCTTTCTTCTTGGCTTCGGTGTGATCATGCCCGTAATCAATTCAGGGGTGGCATTGGCCATTGGTCATTTTCTCGGATTCGCCATGGGCGACGCTTATATGTTCATGATCTTGGTTGCGAGTGCTTCTTACATTGCGGTGCCTGCTGTGGTCAGGCACGCCATCCCCGAAGCAAATCCGAGTCTCTATTTTACGATGGCGCTTGCGATTACCTTCCCTTTTAACATTGTTTTTGGCATTCCCCTTTATTATAAAATGGTCACATTTGTGTGGGGAGCCTAAAAAAGCCCCCTGCGCCTTAAAATGAACAGAGAAGTCTTTCCGTTTTTTTGCTTTCACAAATCCTAACGCATAACCCCCCGCTTACAACCAATGCGTGGAGTTCATTGACTGTTTCGGCTGTTCAATCCTATCTATTTTTAACCTAAAAACATCAAAGGCATGGACCCTTCCTTCTCCAGCAAATACCTCTTTCGTGGTATTGAAGGGGCTACTTTAAAACGATATATTAACCGCATTATCAGAAATATCACCCCCAACTGGAGGTCTCAAGATGAAACAGAAAAGCCTTATTTTTTTAAGATACTCTGTTTTAGGGATCATATCCGTCATGTTCATATCCGCTTGCACAGGTAGCGGCACCAGTAACTCCCGCGCACAAATTCCTGCCCTCATGTCCCCCGGCTCTGTCACTGGAGACGCGGCAAGCAAAAACAATGAAGGTGTCGATCATCTTGTGCAGGGGCACTACGATGTCGCGCTGGATTTCTTTAAAGAAGCGCTTGCCGCAAAACCGAACTTTGCAGAAGCCCATTTTAATATGGCCGTTTCCCTGGACGGTATGGGAAAACACGCCGAGGCGACCAATGCCTTTAAAAAAGCAAAGGAATTTGGCGGAAACAATCAAAAAATTGTCGAAAGCACCATATTAAAAAAACATCTTAACTTGTAGTTTTAACTTAAATGAGATTCCTTTTCCTGGGAAAAGGAATCTCATTTAAACGCAATATATAGTATTTTATTAGTCCAAAAGACCTATTCACCCCCAAAGCACTAGGTCTTTTCCTTCATTGAAGAATACGTAAGGATCGCGCTAAAATAGATCAATTTTCTTGTTTCGCTTATTTATCACGGGAAATCGGGTTTTTTTAGATGATTGGCAGCGCGACTCCAATTAACTACATCCCTATCTTCATTTTCATCGTTATTTCTCTTATTTTTGGCATCGGCACGCTCGTCATCAGTTATTTTGTCCAGGTTCGCATAGACGATCCGGAAAAACTGTCCACCTATGAATGCGGCAGTGAACCCATTTCCGACGCCCGTGGCCCGTTTCCAGCGCGGTATTACATTATCGCAATGCTTTTTGTTATTTTTGATGTCGAGGTGGCCTTTCTCTACCCCTGGGCAGTTGTCTTTAATAAAATCGGGCTTTTTGGGTTGATTGAAATGCTTATCTTTATTGCCCTTTTTCTTGTTGCCTATGTCTATGCTTGGAAAAAAGGAGGCCTTGAATGGGACTGACCGGAAAATTTGAAGCGAATTATGTCACCTTAAAACTGGATCAGGCCGTGAACTGGGCCAGAAAAGGTTCTCTCTGGCCGATGGTTTTTGGCCTGGCCTGCTGTGCCATCGAAATGATCGCCGCAGTGGCGTCCCGCTACGATATGGACCGCTTTGGCGCCGGCATTTTCAGGGGTTCTCCCCGCCAGTCTGATCTCATGATTGTCTCTGGAACCGTTTGCCGGCGCATGGCCCCAGTGATTCGCAAGGTCTATGACCAAATGCCCGAACCCCGGTATGTCATCGCCATGGGCTCTTGTGCGACTTCGGGAAACTTTTACGATACATACAGCGTTGTTCAGGGAGTGGATCGCTTTGTGCCGGTCGATGTCTATGTACCGGGCTGCCCTCCCACTCCGGAGGCGTTGCTTGAAGGATTGATGCGTTTGCAAGATCAAATCATGAAGAAAAAGGTATTTGTAAAAACATGAGAAAACAGCGGCCTTTCAGAGTCC
>CALZIJ010000068.1:18638-33054 GCA_945787655.1 Nitrospiria bacterium
AAAAAATCAGGGAAGAGATCCCCAATGCCTATATTGGGGCAACGCTTTTTCGGGGAGACCTTTCCATCCATATTCAAAGAGACGGGCTGACTGCGGTGTGTACCCTGTTAAAAAATGATCCTTCGCTTGATTTTGATTATCCGGTTCATATTACTTCAGTGGATTACCCCAATGAACCAGAACGTTTTGAAGTCGTTTACGAATTTTATTCAATTGCTAAAAACCACCGGGTTAGATTGAAAGCACGGGTACCTGAAGATGACTGCACCATTGATTCTGTGACGGCTTTTTGGCCTGGAGCCAATTTTTTAGAGCGGGAAGTTTATGATATGATGGGTATCCGCTTTAACAATCACCCTGACTTAAAGAGAATTTTACTGCCGGATGATTATGACGAAGGTTATCCACTTCGGAAGAATTTTCCCATTCAGGGCCGGGGATGGCGGGATACTTTTGATTTTCAACGCTAATAATAAATTGAAGAAAGCAATATAAAATGGCTGTAGAAACACCCCAAACCAGCGACCAAAAAAAGACACTTCCCCTGTTAAGGACAGAAGAGCTTCTGCTGAATCTGGGCCCGCAACATCCCTCAACGCATGGGGTCTTGAAAGTGATTATAACCCTTGAAGGGGAAAAAGTGGTCAAATCAGAACCCGTCTTGGGCTTTTTACATCGCGGCGTCGAAAAAATTGCGGAAACGGTGACTTACAACCAGTTTATACCGCACACAGACCGGCTTGATTATGTTTGCGCCATGTACAACAACTTTGCCTATGTTCGCGCCGTTGAGAAAATCCTGGATATCTCCGTTCCGGAGCGGGCGGAATACCTCAGAACAATCGTGGCGGAAGTTCAACGGATCATTGGACATCTCTTCTGGCTGGGCACACAGGCACTGGATATTGGTGCAATGACAGTCTTTTTCTTCACATTCAGGGACCGCGAATACCTACTGGATCTATTCGAGGAACTCTGCGGTGCCCGGCTGACGACAAGCTGGTACCGTGTGGGCGGAGTCGAGCGGGATTTCACACAAAAATTCATCGATGGCCTTCATCACTTTATTGAAAACTTCCAATCCAAGATTGAAGAATACGATACCCTGCTTGTGAATAACCGGATCTGGCTTGCACGAACAAAAGACATCGCTGTCATTTCCGGGGAAGATGCAGTCGCCTACGGACTTTCAGGTTCAGTCCTGCGCGGGTCCGGCGTGAATTACGACCTTCGGAAAATCAGCCCGTACGGGGCATACGACAAGGTCGAGTGGACCGTTCCCCTCGGCACAAAAGGCGACACCTATGACCGTTACTGGGTTCGAATGGAAGAAATGAAAGAAAGCACCAAAATCATCAAACAGTGTCTTGACCAGCTTCCAGAAGGCGAATACAAAGCCTATCTGCCACAAGTGGTCGCCCCGCCAAAAGAGCGGGTTTTTACCGATATGGAAAGCATGATTTATCAATTTAAGCTCTATACAGACGGCTTCAAGGTTCCGGAAGGTGATATTTACTGCGGGACGGAAGCCCATAAAGGAGAACTTGGCTTTTATATTGTCAGCCAGGGCGGCGGGAAACCCTACCGTCTTAAAATCCGCGCCCCTTCCTTTATTCATATGGGGGCCTTTGATTATATGGCCAAGGGATACATGATTGCAGATATTATCACTATTTTTGGAACATACGATATTGTGATGGGAGAGTGTGACCGTTAAATGAGTAGCGTAGGCAAACAAAGTGCTGCACCGGATGCAGTCAAAAACATGGTTGAAATTACCATCGATGGCAAAGTCGTCACTGCCGAAGAAGGGTCTTCCCTTTTTAACGCGGTGAAATGGACGGGCGTCGAACTGCCCGCCATGTGCTATCACTACAGCTTTTCACCTTTTGGTTCCTGTGGACTTTGTCTGGTTGAAGTGGAAGGCAAAAAGAATAACGTACGCGCCTGTACCGCAAAAGTTGTCGAAGGCATGGTCGTCAGCACCGGGACGGAAAAAATGGTCGAGGCACGAAAAGGGGCCGTCGAAAAACATTTGACGACTCACCCGCTCGACTGCCCCGTTTGCGACAAGGACGGCCAGTGTGAACTTCAGGATATGGCTTATGACCTTGAAGTCTACGACATAAAAGACCCCAAGCGGAAAGACATCCCCGAAGACACAAGAAGTATCGTACTCGATTTTAATATGGAGCGGTGCATCCTTTGTTGTTTTTACAAAAAAGACAAACAAAAACACGTTGGCGCCCATGGCGGAGAAACGCTTTATTGCGAATTTTGCGGAGATTGTCTCGCCGTTTGTCCTGTGGGGGCCATTGTCAGCAAATTTTCAAAATACACCTTCAAACCCTGGCAACTGAAAAAAACAGAAACCACCTGTGGTTTTTGCTCGGACGGCTGCACCATTACACTGGAAACCAACGACCGTGACATTCAGGTGGTCACTTCCGAACTTTCCTATACCTCCAAATTCGGTTATGAAGTGGATCCGGGTGAAGGTCATGGCGGCATCTGTGTTCGCGGACGCTTCGGTTTTGAATACGTCATGAGCAGCGACCGGCTTTCCAAACCCTTGGCCAAAGGAGAAAACGGCTTTCAACCGATTGCCTGGTTTAGCTCACTCATGGAAATCGGGAAACGGCTCAACGACATCAAATCAACCTACGGCCCACAATCTATTGCAGGGCTGATCAGCGGTCGTTGTACCAATGAATCCGTCTACCTCTTTCAACGCCTGATGCGTTCCGTATTAAACACTAATAATATTGATACTGCGGCACGCTACGGCCATATGAACTCGGTCCATGTCTTACAAAAGACTTTAAAAATCGGAAAAGCCACGGTCACTGCTGAACAACTCGCACTTTCCGACGCCATTTTAATGGTCGGCTCAAACCTCACCGAAACCAACCCGATCACGGCACTTCGGCCCAAAGCGTCCATGACGGAATTTGGCGGGCAACTTTTTGTCGCCGACACGACCAAAACCAAAATTTTAAATCTCGCGACCCATCCCCTGCACATTGCACTGGATTCTGAAGCGGACTTTATTCAAGCCCTGGTCAAAGCCGTCATCAACAAAGAAGCGGCAGACCCTGATTTCATTGAAACGTATCCTGAAGCCTATGCAGCGCTTAAGGCCTCGGTCGGTCCTCTTTCCGAAACCGCGCTTTCTGAAAAAACAGGACTTGAGTGGGAAAAAATCGAAGAAACCGCCGAAACGCTGGCAAAGTCCAAGCGAGGAATTTTGCTTTGGGGAGAAGGCATTATTGCCAAACCCGATGCCGTTGACCATATCCTCCGTTTAATTGACCTTGCGCTTTTATGCGGCCTGCTCCGGAAAAAAGGGGGGGGGATCTTGCCGATTTGTGAAGAAAACAACGAGCAAGGCGCCGTAGACATGGGAGGAGTTCCTGAATTTCTGCCGGGCCAACTCGACTATAACTCCCCATCGGAACGGGATCGGTTTTCAAACATATGGCATACAACACTTCCCACACCCGGCACAGACGCACCCGGTTTAACCTTGCCCGAAATGATTGAAGCCGCACATCGTGGTGAAATTAAAGCCCTTTATCTTGTGGGTGAAAATCCCTTGGGAACCCTTCCCGCCTCAATGAAAGTCCGGGAAGCCCTTGAAAAAGTAGATTTAATCATCTGTCAGGACCCCTTTCTCACAGAGACCGGTCAAATGGCCGATTATGTCCTGCCATCTGCCGTCTTTGCAGAAAATGAAGGGACGTACACCAATACACTGGGGCAGGTCAATCGTGTGGTGGAAGCCTTTGATCCCCGCGGAGAAGCCCGGCCCGACTGGAAAGTTTTCACAGATTTGTCCAAACATCTGGGCCATCCGATGCAATATCGCTCGGTCGAAGAAATTCATAACGAAATCGCCAAAATGATCCCCGGGTATTATCAGTCCGAGGCAGCAACCCCGAAACCGGATGCGTACCTCGAAAGCGAATTTATTGGTCACATTGCCGGGCGATATACCCCTTCAGAGAGTAGAACCCCCTCTGAAACAACCCGGCTTTCACTGGAACCTGTTCTTTATCATTCCGGAAAACTGACCACGCGTGATCAGGGCTTAATGAAGATTTATAACAAGGCTGTTTTATTGATCAGTGAACCTGACGCTGACGCTTTGGGTGGATTAATCACCGGTGATCCCGTTCACATCAAATCCGATTTGGGACAACTTGAAACGACCGTAGAGATCTCCCCAGACCTTCCCAAAGGCCTGGTTCAGTTTCCGCTGCATTTTAATGACCCCCCAATGAAAGATTTGTTAAAGACCGAGATTGATTCCCGGACAAAAGTCATTACCTTTAAAACCGGTCCGGTCACACTAATGCGTCCGGCTTCCCTGGATTTACGAGTCGTTTCTAAGGAAACGACTCCCGAAACCCATGAAAACCAGGAAGCAGACGCTCAAGGAAAAGAAGAGAAGCCCTCATGAAAAAATTGCTTCAGAGTGCATTTTTTACGGAAATCATTAAAGCATTAAAGTTGGTTTTCAGCCATTACTTTGTAAAAGAAGTGACACTTCAATATCCGCATGAAAAGAACACCTTGCCAGATACCCACCGCGGCGCACTCTGCCTGTTGCGGTACGAAAGCGGAGAAGAACGCTGTGTCGGCTGCGACCTGTGTAATGCGGCATGTCCTTCATATTGTATTACTGTTGTGAGTGCCGTCGAGGAAAAAGACCACATCCAAAGGCGTTACGCCACATCATTCGATATCGACATGACCAAGTGTGTCTTCTGCGGGTTTTGTGTTGAAGCCTGCCCGGTCAATGCGCTCGGCATGACCAAAATGTATGAATACTCCACCAGCAATAAACGGGAACTTGATTTTAACAAGGCCAATCTCTACGAAATTGGAGAAACCTGGTACGGGCAAGCAAAGGGATACCTCATCGCCCACAACCAGGAAGGCGAGGATGAAACGGTGAGTGAATACCGCTACCGCTTCCCCTCTTCAAGAAAAGAAGAAGAGGTTGAAGTATAAGTAGATGGCTGAAACCGCCTTTTTCATTTATTTTGCAACAATCACGATTTTGTCCTCCATCATGACGATCGGATTTCGAAGCCCAATCTATTGTACGCTGGCGCTTCTATCCACTCTCCTGCACGTCGCTGGATTATTCATTCTGTTAAACGCCGAATTTATTGCGGCAATCCAGGTCATTGTATACGCTGGCGCAGTACTTGTCCTCTACCTGTTCGTCTTGATGCTCCTGAATTTGAAAAAGACCGAAGACTTTCTTCATAAGCAGGTCTGGGTTGCCTTGTTTTTCGGTCTGGTCCTGCTGGCGGAGATTTTAATTGGTCTTTTCAAGGCCCCTTTTTTTACAAAAACACCCGTACCCAAATCCGAGGAACTTGCCGCATTGGGCAATACCGCGGAAATCGGATTGGCTCTATTTAATAAATACCTGCTCCCTTTTGAAATTGTAGGGATCATCCTGCTGGGTGCTGTTATTGGTGCATTGGTTCTGGCTAAAAAATACCGGCAGGCCGATGCATAATTCTGGAAGAAGTAAACGATGATCCCCTTATCCTACTATGTCACTGTTTCGACCATGATGTTTGTGATTGGGTTAATCGGTATTTTAATCCGTAAAAACTTTTTGATCATTCTGTTCTCCATTGAATTAATGCTGAATGCCGCCAATATCAACCTCGTCGCCTTTTCACACCATTTTGGTGAAATAGATGGTCAGGTCATCTCCCTGTTTATTATTACCGTCGCGGCAGCTGAAGCTGCGGTCGGTCTGGCGATTATTATTGTCCTCTTTCGGCGTAAAGCAACAACAAATGTTGACGAATTAAACCTGATGAAATGGTAATGTTGAGTCTAGCTGCAGGAAAAATATAGCATGGAATCTATCGAGTCGATCCGGCCCTTTTTAGCCGTACTGGTATCTTTAGCCGCCGCCGGAGCGGTTTTAAGATTCGACCATGAACCCAACCAGCGGGAAGCTATTTCCATCGTCGCAGGAATTGTAAAATTCCTGATTGTCATTTCAATGGCACCTGCCGTACTTGCGGGAGAAACTTTTCACTACACCTTGTTCACCTTTGTTCCCGGCTTGGATATCGCCTTTCGTGTCGATCCGCTGGGGCTCTTTTTTGCGACGGTGGCTTCTTTTCTGTGGATTGTCACCTCCTGTTACTCCATTGGTTACATGCGCACGGCCAAAGAAAAAAACCAAACCCGGTATTTTTCCTGTTTTGCCGTCAGTGTCTCCTCGGCCTTGGCCATCGCTTTTTCGGCAAACTTGCTCACCCTGTTTATTTTTTACGAGATCTTGAGTTTTTCGACTTTTCCGCTTGTTGCCCACAAAGGCAACCAGACCGCCTTTGAAGGCGCAAAGAAATACATGATTTATCTCTTTGGGACCTCCAAAACCTTCTTTTTAGCGGCGCTTATTCTCACCTACAATGTCGCGGGCACCCTTGATTTTGCCAAAGGAGGACTTTTCAACGGACAAGGCTCCCCCTTGATGCTCACGGTCATTTATGTGCTTTTTATCGCGGGCATCGCCAAAGCCGGAATCATGCCTTTTCATGCCTGGCTGCCTGCAGCCATGGTTGCCCCCACACCCGTCAGTGCGCTCTTGCACGCCGTGGCCGTTGTGAAAGTCGGTGTTTTTTCTGTACTCAGAGTGATCTTCCACGTGTTTGGCGTGGACTTGATGGCGTCATTAAATTTAGGTATGCCGACCGCTTTTTTTGTGTCCTTCACGATCATCATGGCCTCTATATATGCCCTGACGCGTGACAATTTAAAAGCTCGTTTGGCCTATTCCACGGTCAGTCAACTTTCATACATCATTTTGGGCGCGGCCCTTTTGACGCCAAACAGCATGACCGGAAGCGTGATGCACATTGCCAATCATGCCTTTTCCAAAATCACTTTATTTTTTTGCGCCGGTTCCATCTATGTCGCAACCCATAAAATTAATATCAGTGAACTCAACGGTATCGGACGAAAGATGCCCTGGACCATGACCGCCTTTGCCATCGGAACGCTCAGCATGATCGGAGTCCCTCCTGCCGCAGGCTTTATCACAAAATGGTATTTGGCACTGGGTTCAATAGAAGCCAACCAGATTCCGATTCTTTTTGTCCTGCTGTCCAGTACCGTGTTAAACGCGGCTTATTTCGTCCCCATTGTTTACAAGGCTTTTTTCCATCAACCCGTCGCAGTGGCCGCCGACGCGGAAGGGAATTACGGCATTCACCACGACGATATTAAAGAGGCCCCGTATTTCGTGGTGGTGCCGCTGGTATTTACCGCGGCCATGTCTCTCATCATCGGCCTTTTCCCCAGTTATTTCATGGCTTTAACACAGGGGGTGATTCAATGATTCACTGGATCCACCCGGCGTTATTTTTCTTTATCGGAGCAGCCATCCTCCCGTTTTTAGATGAAACGAAACGAAAAATAGTACAGCTGGCCACTCCCCTGCTTTCTTTATTGCCCTTATATTACGTCTCAAAAGGAACGCACGGAGTGGTTCGTTTAATGGGTCAGGAACTGGTTTTTGGCCGTGTCGACAATTTAAGTCTGGTCTTTGGAGTGATTTTCAGCGTGATCGGATTAATCGGCATGGTTTACGGTTTCCATTTAAAAACCATTCGTGAACACGTCGCAGCGTTTGTCTACGCGGGCGGCGCAATGGGCGCGGTCTTTGCCGGTGACCTCTTTACCCTGTTTTTGTTTTGGGAGATCATGTCCTTCTCTTCGGTTTTCATCATCTGGTTCGGAGGACATCCTCGTTCCATTCAAGCCGGATTCCGTTATCTGCTTGTGCACACTTTTGGCGGCGTCATGTTATTGGGCGGCATTATCGTCCATGTGGTGAATACCGGGGACATCAGCTTTGGCGCTATTTCTCCCGAAGGCTGGGCAGGCGGGCTGATGCTTTTCGGGTTTCTGGTGAATGCAGGTGGACCACCCCTTCAGGCCTGGCTTCCGGATGCCTATCCTGAAGGCAGCGTCACCGGAACCATCTGGCTTGCGACCTTTACCACCAAAGTCGCAGTGTATACCTTGGTCCGGGGGTTTCCCGGTGCGGAAATCCTGATTTATACCGGTCTTTTCATGACCCTTTTTGGCCTCGGTATGACCATCCTGGAAAACGATATTCGGCGTCTGCTCTCCTATCACATTATTAGTCAGGTCGGCTACATGGTCACGGCCATCGGCGTCGGCACGGAACTGGCGCTCAACGGGGCGGTTGCCCACGCGATTAACAATATCCTCTTTAAAGGCTTATTGATGATGGGTATGGGGGCGGTGATTTACATGACCGGAAAACGCAAAGCCACGGACCTGGGCGGACTGGGGAAAGTCATGCCCTTTACGGCCGCGCTTTACATGATCGGTGGATTTTCAATCTCCGGGGTGCCCCTGTTTAACGGTTTTATCAGCAAAGGCATGATTATCTCATCAGCAGCGGAAGCCCACCGGCCCATAACAACCCTTTTATTGACTTTGGCTGCCTCAGGGACCTTTCTTTCCACCACGCTCAAGCTGCCTTTTAATGTTTTTGTGGGCAGGGACAAACAGCTCAAGGTCACTGATCCTCCACCCAATATGATCATCGGGATGTCCCTGGCGGCAATTCTCTGTTTTATGCTGGGCGTTCAGCCGCATTATTTAACGAACTATCTCCCTTTTCCAGAAATAGAGTACCACGCGTTTACCACCAGCCACGTGGTCATCCAGCTTCAGATCCTGTTGACCGCCCTGGTTGTGTTTTTGATGTTTGTTGAAAAACTCCGTCCCCATGAAACGATCAGCCTGGACTCGGACTGGCTCTACCGAAAAGGGGGTCATTACTTTATGAAACTGGCGCGCGGTCCGGTTTCCATTTGGGAAGCGTTTATTATCGAAGTTTACCAAAAAGCCATTATCCGCCCAACAAAGACCATCATTGTGATTTGCCGCAAATTTGATGTCGGAGTCATTGACCGACTAGTGAACGAGATCGGCCGCAGCGTTTTTGGCGGAGGCTGGTTTTCTAACTGGTTTGAAAAATACGTCGTCTATGCCTTGATTAATGTCATCGGCTATGTTAATCACGTCGCCGCACACATTTTAAAACGACTTCAAACCGGTTCGGTTCACAATTACGCCATGGTCATTATTGTCGGTATTTTTATATTGGTGAATCTGTATATGCTGCTTGGAGAACAACTCGCCCGCTTTATGGTCGCGGTGAAGTAGAAAGTGATTTGTTAATGCTCAGTACGCTTGGTGAAATATTTGCTGTCGATCAGCTTGGATTCCCGGTTTTATCCTACACGATCTTCATCCCGCTTCTTGCAGCTGTTTTACTCGTTTTTCTTAAAGAAGAACGGCAGATCAAGCAAGTCGCCTTAATGGCCACCGTCTTCTCCTTTTTACTCTCTACCCTGCTTCTTCTCTTCTTTAAAGAGGGGACGCCGGACATGCAATTTGTCGAACGCTTAAGCTGGATTGCCCCATTAGGGATAACCTATCATGTCGGGGTCGACGGCGTGAGTGTCCTGCTGGTCGTGCTGACCACTTTTCTTTCCGTACTTACCCTGCTTTTTTCATGGAAAGGGATCAACCAGTATTTTAAGGAATATGTCATCTGCCTGCTCGTGCTGGAAACCACAGTCATCGGCGTATTTTGTGCGCTGGACCTTTTTCTTTTCTTTTTGCTTTGGGAAATCATGCTGCTGCCCATGTATTTTCTTATCAAAACATGGGGCGGCGCGCGACGGAATTATGCTTCCCTCAAATTTGTCCTTTACACACTTCTCGGAAGTGTGATGATGCTGGTCGGCTTTGTCATCCTTTATCTCAACCATCAAACGGTGACAGGCACTTACTCTTTTGACTTTTTAGATCTGCTTAAAGCACCGCTTTCACGGACCACCCAAATGTGGGTCTTTACCCTGCTCTTTTTTGGTTTTGCCTTCAAAGTCCCGATGTTTCCTTTTCATACCTGGCTTCCCGACGCTCATGTGGAAGCCCCGACCACCGGCAGCGTCCTTCTGGCCGGTGTGCTCTTGAAAATGGGGACTTATGGTTTTGTGCGGTTTTCATTACCGCTTCTGCCGGAAGCATCAGTCTATTTTGTACCGCTTATGTCTATCCTGGGTGTGATCGGCATTGTTTACGGCGCGCTTTTGGCCCTGGCACAGGATGACATTAAAAAACTGATTGCGTATTCCTCCATCAGCCATTTGGGTTTTGTCATTCTGGGCATCTTTGCACTCAACGCACAGGGTATTCAGGGCGGCATCATCCAAATGATCAATCACGGGATATCAACCTCCGGGCTTTTCTTTATTGTCGGGTTTCTCTACAACCGTCGGCACACGCGGGAGATCAGCGAATATGGCGGTTTGGCAAAACAAGTGCCCATTTTGGCCGGGTTCTACCTTATTATCAGTCTCTCTTCGCTGGCCTTTCCGGGTACAAACGGATTTGTGGGAGAGCTGCTCATATTGATCGGGGCGATGAAAAGTAACTGGCAAATTGCCAGCCCCGCTTTCATCGGGGTCTTGCTGGCCGGGGCCTACCTGCTCTGGCTTTATCAGCGAACCATGATGGGGGAACTCAATAATCCAAAAAATAAAAAGCTGGTGGACCTCGACCGGATTGAAATCGGAATCTGTACCGCACTGGTTGTGGTGATTCTCTGGATGGGCATTTATCCTTTTCCTTTTTTACGCATGATGGACGGTTCAGTCGGTTTTATTACAGATCGCATGACCTCAGCCCAAAAAATGGCCGAAGGCCATCAACCCAACGACACGATCGCCATGCAAACAACACCAGATTCAATTGAAAAATAAGGATATCACTTGACTCTAAAATATACCGCTGCAATCATCAAGGACGCCGACTACTGGATTGGATGGATTGAAGAAGTCCCGGGTATCAATTGCCAGGAAAATTCCCGTGAAGCCCTTCAAAACAGCCTGCTGCTCATGCTGAAGCAAACACTGACTTTTAATCGGCAGGAATCATTCGATCAATTGGACCTTCAATTCAAGGAACAGGAATGATACAGGAGCACCTTTTATCCATTATTCTCTTTTCCCCGTTTTTAGGCGCCACGGTGCTGTTCTTTATTCCCAATACACAGCGTGCGCTTGTTCAGGGAATTGCCGCATTTTTTGGGGGCCTCTCCTTCCTTTTTTCGCTTTATCTTTTTTACACCTTTGATATTAATAAAGGCGGTTTTCAATTTATAGAGCAGACCGTCTGGTCAGAGAACCTCGGGATCTCCTTCTTTTTAGGTGTGGACGGCATCGGCACACCGATGGTTCTGGCCTCGGCCCTGTTGATGTTCTGCGGTATCTTTGTTTCCTGGGACATCAAGGACCGATTAAAAGAATTTTATATCAACCTCTTGATTCTGGGTTCGGCCACCATGGGCGTTTACATGTCGCTCGACCTATTCTTCCTGTTCTTTTTCTACGAACTATCGGTCATTCCAATGTACCTCTTTTTAACCATGTGGGGCCGGCACACCAAGGGTTACAAGGACATGGCGGGGCACGTGAACATGAAGGGGGAGGAAAAAAGGGAGGCCGTTTCCTTCATCTTCAATTTCAACAAAAACAGCAAAGATTACGCCGCTATGAAATTAACCCTCTATCTTTCTTTGGGGGCCGTCATCGCACTCTTGGGGATCTTACTCGTCTATGTCAAAACGGGGCTGAATACCTTCAACATCATCGACATCGCCGAAAAAGGAAACCTCTCCACCGGGATCAAGGAAATTGCATTCTTGCTCATTTTTGTCGGGTTTGCCCCCATCGCGGCCATCTTCCCCTTTCATTCCTGGTCGCCCGTGGGCTACGCCGCAGCGCCGCCCGCCGCCAGCATGATGCACGCCGGGGTGCTGAAAAAACTGGGGCATTTTACGATCATCCGCATTTGCTTTTATCTTTTTCCGGAAGCGACGGCCGAGTGGATGCCGCTCATCGCCATTCTTTGCATCGTCAACATCGTGTATGGCGGGCTTGTGGCTTTTTTACAGAAAGACACCAAGTTTGTCATTGGCTATTCCTCCGTCGGTCACATGGGGTACATCTTTCTCGGTTTGGCCTCCCTCAATCATATCAGCCTCACCGGGGCGGTCTTCTTTTTATACGCAGACGCAATGGCCATGGGCCTGCTCTTTGCCCTGGCGGGTTTTATTTATTATCAGGCCGATACGCTGGACATTCCTTCGCTGGGCGGGCTGGTGCATAAAATGCCCTTCGTGACCGCTTGTTTTGTCGTCGGCGCGGCGGCTTCTTTCGGGCTGCCCGGCGGGATGAACTTTGTGGGAGAACTCATGGTCTTCATGGGGGCATGGCGGGTCTATCCCGTACAAACCATCATCGCCGCCTTGGCCGTCACCATTACCTGGGCTTATTATTTCAGAATGACCCGGGCCATGTTTTTTGGCGACCTGAATCCGAAAGTGGCCCATGTCAACGATGCGAGAACCTGGTATGAACGCCTGCCTCTTGTATTGCTGGTTTTCTTTACCCTCTTTTTCGGCATCTTTCCCGGCAAGTTTATCAGCGTGATTGAAAAAGGGATTCAGCCCATTTTGGCCCGGATTGACAGCGTGCCCGAAGCGGCCGTCGCCAGGCAAAACCCCATCGCCCCCGTACAAGGAGACGACTCCTGACCATGACGCCGCCCGTACTCACACTCGCCGATTTAAACCTTAAACTCATCGCACCCGAACTGTGGATGATATTGCTGACCTGCGTCGTGCTCATCCTCGACTTTGCCTTTCCCAAGATCCCCAAGGACAAACTCGCTTACTTTTCCATCGCAGGGATGGCGCTCATAACTGCTCAACTAATCGGTTATGTCATTGACGGTGTGGCGGGGACCTCCTTCGGGAGCATGTTTATCCTCGATCCGCTCGCACTCTTTTTCAAGATATTTATTTTGCTTTCAACAATTTTAATGACCTTGGCCTCAATCAACGCCGTGGATAAAATCCCCTATTTTAAAGGGGAATACTACTTCCTGCTGCTTTTTGCGGCACTGGGCATGATGTTCATGGTGTCGGCAAATGACTTTCTCTCGCTCTTTATCACACTCGAATTTTCGACCTTCGGGTTTTATATTCTCGTGGCCTACCTGCGTGACGATCTCAAATCCAACGAAGCCGCGATTAAATTCTTTATTCTGGGTGCGCTTTCAGCCGGACTGATTACTTACGGGGTCAGCCTCGTTTACGGCTCGACAGGAACCATTCTGTTCGAGCAAATCGCACAAAATCCACCGGAGGCCACATTGGGTCTGGTCATTGGTCTCCTTTTTGTATTTATCGGCATTGGTTACAAACTCGGCGCGGTGCCCTTTCATACCTGGGTGCCGGACGTGTATCAGGGAGCCCCGACCACAGTCACGGCCTACCTTTCCGTCGTACCCAAAGCGGCCACCTTTGGCGTATTTTTACGGGTCGTTTTCGGGGCCTTTTTGGGATTAAAAGCGGACTGGCAGTGGATGATCGTGACCATTTCCATCTTGTCGATGACTTACGGCAACCTCACCGCCATTGCGCAGAAAAATATGAAGCGCCTGCTCGCCTATTCCGGTATCGCGCAGATCGGGACCATCCTCATCGGCATGGCTGCCGGTACGAAAATGGGCATCGAATCGATTTTGTTTTACATCCTGACCTACTTGTTTGCGAACATCGGGGCCTTCATCGTTGTCATCATTTTTCAAAATTTGACGGATAAAGACGAAATCGACGACTTCGCCGGACTCAACCGCCGCTCCCCGCTTATGGCCTTCGCCATGCTGGTCTTTTTGCTTTCGCTCGCGGGCGTGCCGCCGCTGGCGGGATTTATCGGAAAGGTCTACGTTGTCGCGGCCGCCGTGAATCAGGGGTTGATTTTCCTCGTCTCCGTCGCGCTGATCAACATGGTCATTTCGTTTTATTATTATTTGATCGTCGTTAAAAAAATCTATTCCATCGAGCCGAAAGAGACCACCCCGATTCACATTCCCGCCCCCCTGAAACTCGCCATTTACGTCAGCATCGCGGGTGTGATTTTTCTTGGGGTCTGGCCCAAGCCCTTCATTAATGCCGCCATTGCCGCGACCTCCGTTTTTACCGATTTGGTTTTACGGTAACCGGGGTTCTCCTTAAGCGGGACGGACAACACAAAGCCCACCGCCATCAAAAAAGGTTTTGGTACGCTTTGACTTTTTTCCCTTTTTTATGTCATAAAAGGATGAATTCCCGGATCAACACTCACATTATTTTCTTTCTTTTCGAAAAAAAAACACGGCGCCGGTGCTCATCGGCCCGCGTATTTTTAAACGCTTTACCTTAAAAACTGCCGCCGTGTTTTTCGGCGGCGAGCGAATCCAACATAAGGAACAGGTGTTTTGC
>CALZIJ010000069.1 GCA_945787655.1 Nitrospiria bacterium
GCGAAGTTCCGGGATGGGCCATTCGCGGGAGATGAGCGAATGGCCTGTTTTTTCAAAAACCATGGCTTTCAAAATGGGGTCCTTAATTTATTTCGAGGATGACGGCAGCCCAAGATGTGTTTTTAAATGATCCCGAATCAGTGTGATTTCTTCGGGGATAATTTGATGCCCCATTGGATATTCCTTGAGTTCAGCGGAATACCCTTCGGAAATAAGTATGTTTTGGGCTTCCCGTGACCCTTTTACGGAGACCACTTCGTCCATTGTTCCATGGGCCAATAAGATGGGAACATTTTTTGATGCGGGGGATTTTTCCTCCTTGAGTTTTTCCGGTGCGGCCAGAAACCCGCTTAAGGCGATTAATGCGCCAATTTTTTTGGGATAGCGCAGTCCAACGTCCAGGGACATTACCGCGCCTTGAGAAAAACCGAGCCGCGCAATACTTTCTGACGGGATATGGTTTTTTTTGATGACGTGATCGAGCAGATCAAAAAGGAGTTTGCGGCTGGTTTGAATATCGGAATATTTACCCGTCGTTGAGCCATACCACATCATCCCGCCTAAAAGGTCAGGAAACGGAAAAGGGGCATCCGGAAAAACCCAATATAAATCCGGCAAATCAACGGCTTCTGAAATGGGAATCAGGTCTTGTCCGCTGGTGCCTCGGCCATGCAAGGTGATGACGCAGCCTTTGGGGTGGTCCGAAGGCCCGGATGTGGTCCATGTCAATCGGTTAAGCGACACGATTCGCTGCTCCTGAGTCAAACGTCATCATACGATAATTCCCGCCTGCCTTTCAAGAAAGGACAACTGCCGGTTTTAATCAAACAAGTGGGTTAAACGACGAAGCAAAGGGTCGGTAAAAGCCAATTCATCTCACACAATCGCGGCTAATTTCTGGAAAAGAATACAGTCTAAAATACTTGACAACTTACCGGGGTGTCTTGTATTAATATTGTTGATACTGATTCTCATTATGATTTTTGATAGAAAAAGGAGCCTGGCATGGCCGTAAAATTTCAACCCCGCTGGTTTGTCGCCCTTCTCTCGATCTTGTGGATGGGTGTTCCGCTGCCACTGCTTTTTGCGGCCGATCCCCTGGTCCTTTACTCGGCGCGCAAGGAGCATCTCATTAAACCTGTGATTGACCAGTATACAAAGGAAACCGGCATTCAGGTCAAGCTGCTCACCGACAAGGAAGCCGCCTTGCTCGTGCGTTTGAAAGCGGAGGGGAAAAATACCCCGGCGGATCTGCTCATGACAGTCGATGCGGGCAATTTGTGGCAGGCGGTCCAGCAGGATGTATTGTTGCAAGTGAATTCCGAAATACTAAAAGAAAATGTTCCATTACACTTGCGGGATCCCAAAGGACACTGGGTTGGCTTATCCATCCGGGCCCGGACCATCGTCTACAATACTAATCGGGTCAAGCCATCGGACCTTTTCACTTATGAAGCCCTGGGCGATCCGAAATGGAAAAAACGCTTGTGTCTCAGAACCTCCAAAAAAGTTTACAATCAGTCTCTCATTGCGATGATGATAAGTCAGTTGGGCAAGGAAAAAACAGAAGCGGTTGTCCAATCCTGGGTGAACAATCTGGCGACGCCCGTGTTTTCGAACGACACCAAAGTGCTTCAGGCCATAGCCGCGGGCCAGTGTGATGTTGGCATCGTGAACACTTACTATTATGGACGGCTATTGCGGAACAAGCCGGATATGCCCCTGGCCCTGTTTTGGCCAAATCAGGCCGGCCGCGGCGTCCACGTAAATATTTCAGGCGCGGGCGTCACAAAGCACAGCAAACAGGTCAAGGCCGCTACGGCCTTTTTGGAATGGCTCTCCTCGGAAGAAGCCCAAAACCTGTTTGCCGACGGCAACCTTGAATATCCGGTGAACCCCAAGGTCAAGCCCGTCCCCGAAGTCGCCGCCTGGGGCGACTTCAAGCAAGACCAAACCAACCTCGCCAAAGCCGGCGAATTACAAAAAGAAGCCATCCAGCTCATGGACCGGATGGGGTATAAGTAGGCATACTTTTGTCGTCTAATTTCAGTATTTTTTATCTTCGAAGAAGAAAAAGAATCTATTCTCCCTAAAATGAGGTTGGATATTTCTTAGTTAATTACTGAAAATTCCGCGACAGTTTCTGTATTTCCGTGAGTGCATGTTCCAGTTCCAACAACCCGTATTTGTTTTCCAGTTGTATATGCAGTTAGAAATGCGGAAAAAAAAGACTTACCTAGTGGAGTTGTTGTATCAAAAGCCCATCTTTCGGTGATTGGGCAATTGGGGCCATTTAATTGTGATCCTGACAAGTAAAAAAAGAGGTTCCCATCAGAATATATATTCCACCCAGAATCAATTGTCCCCGATTCGTCAGCGGCATGACTTGTAGAAAAGAATATTAAGGTAGATATAAAAACCAGTCCCATAATAAAAAGTTTAGTATTAATAATTTTTCCTCCTTGTTTTTCAATGTTGGTTTTCTGGTTATTGGTTTTTAAGCAAGACCCGCCCCTTTTGGCTTCTCTAATTTTATTGATCTTTTTAAATGTTCTTTTTGGCCTCAGCGTAGGTTCACTTTTTTGTGTCATTTGTTTTGCTTCGATTCAGGGATTGCGCGACTTGAAGGACCCCCTTTTTTATTGAAGCAACATGCTCGTCACGGGAACCAGCCACGCGGCGAGCACGGTATCCGGTGTCGATGCGGCATTGTTGGGGTCGCTTCCGACTTCGGGTTCCTCGAGATTGGTGTAGTCATCGCGAGTAGCTTTATCACTTAATTACTTAATGTAATAACAGGGATTAACCAGCCATAATATTTCCCAAAAAGTTTTTGATATTCAGTTTCAGGGATATAGTCCATCTTCCCATCTCCATCCCCATCTACGATAATGCGAGTCTCCCAAGTGTTGTCATGCCCGCAGTGTCCCCACTTAAAGCGGCCATTCTTTGCTACAATTTTGTATTCCAATACCTCCCCGATATTACGAACATCAGAATGAAGATCCCACCAAAAGGGGCGATTGCTCACATTGGTAATATTAGGCATATCCTTCCAAAAATTAAATGTTTCTTTCGCCAGCCCTTCCCAACTAAAGCCTGAACCCAAAGTAAAAGAACCCCCTTCTTGGATTTTTTGAAAACCACTTATGAAGGTGATCAACTTGTCCTGGCCGTCAACCACCCGATAAATATAGTAATCTGGGACTTGTGCGAGGTAGTCTTCTTTGTACGTACAAGTTGTTGAGGACACCAATTCATCCCAACATGTGCCATTTTCACATCTTATAACAGTTGTCCATTTGGTCGTACAAAATGATGTAGAGCATGTTTTATACTGTGTTTTATCCTCCCATGAAATCATGGATGTTCCGAATTCTATAGAATGTTGAACGGACAGATTCAAAGCACTCGTCTCATTTATATGGTACGGTTCAATAGATTTTGCAATAATCTGGGCTACTTCTGCCCCCTTTTCTTTTTCAGTTTTATCCGGATCTTCTATGATCTCTCGCAACGCGTCTGCTGCCTTGGCAACTAGAACGGTTATTTTCTTTTCATCCATTAATGTTTGTCTTGCTTTTTGATAGGCATGATCCTTAAGAAGGCTCCATGCTACTTCAAAACTTCCTTCTGTAAAAGCATCCCAGATTTCCGAGCTACTGATAGTTGGATCGTAAGGATTGCCTAAGCTTGGAGCCTCAACATCAATACTTGCACTTGCTTTAGAAACACAGAATATTAGGGGAATAAGGAATATTAAAAGGAATCGTTTCATGAGTGGTATCTCCTAATTTGTTAGGGTTTTTTTACATTTAATTATAGATTAACGGAGAATACATGAGAAAATTATCCGAATCCTAGATAAAGATAGTCGTATATATTACAGATTAAAAAAGTTTCTAAAGCTGTACCGGGTCGATCAATGAAACGAGAAAAAAGAATGTACTTCAATGAAGGAACGCGAACACCCCTTCAAATGATACAAATAAACTGGAATGATTTCGGGGAATATATCCACAAAGCATTTTCTTTGTCAAGCATAAAAATAAGGCCGTCTCTTTTTCATCGCCCTTGACCATTTCCCGGTCTCCATTCATAATGAATCATAGACATGGAGGATATTCCTATGGTGCGTTTATGCGGTCTTTGCTTTGGAATGGTTGTTTTTCTATTGATGCCGATGCAATTGCAGGTCGCGCATGGGGATGAGTTTGGCCGGACCGGCAGCCTGATTTTTATCGTCAAGGCAAACAAACCCCGCTATGAAATCGGCGAGCCCATTCACATTACAATCACCCTGTCGAATCACACCACAAAGTCCCTGATCATCAATAAACGCCTCAATCCCCTGCTGGATGTGGAATGGGAGATTTTCGCGGAAGGCCTGGGCCGCCACATCGGGATGAAGGCCGTCCCGCCCGCTCCGGTAACCCCTGCCGATTTTATACCGATTGACGTGAATGAAGAGTTTGGAAAACAATTTGATGATCTGGCGACCCTTGTGACCGAGCCTTTAAAAGAAGGGCGCTACGGCATCCGTCTGACCTATCGCAACCAGGAAAAACAAAAAGAGGGAGACACCTGGGTGGGTGAAGCCGTTACCAATCTGATCTGGATCGAAGTGAAATCCACCAAAAAAATATAAGCGGTTGGGATACCCGCAAAACCATTAAGGGTGCACCACCGGAAGTCTGAAGGATGCGGATGTGTTTGGCAATCGCCGGGCCTGACGTTCTGCGTGGTACGAACTGCGAACCAGCGGGCCGGACTCGACATGGGCAAGCCCCATGCCTTCACCCAACTGTTTCAATTCATCAAACTCAGCAGGATCGACAAAGCGGTTAATGGGCAGATGTTTGGCCGTCGGCTGCAAGTATTGTCCCAGAGTCAAAATGTCACAGCCAATTTCAACGAGATCTCTCATTACCCCCTTGATTTCTCCACGGGATTCCCCCAGGCCCAGCATGATCCCGGTTTTGGTTCTCAGACCGTGGGCCTTTGACCACGACAAAATTTGAAGGGAACGGGCATAACCTGCCTGCGGACGCACTTGCCGGTACAGCCGGGGCACGGTTTCGAGATTGTGCGCAAGGACATCGGGCCGTTCCGAAAGCACCAGATCCAAGGCCGCTTTCTGGCCTAAAAAATCGGGAATCAAGACTTCAACCGTACAATCAGGTCGTATTTCTCGAATGCGGCGAATCGTTTCGGCGAAGATTTCCGCGCCGCCGTTTTCCAGTTCGTCCCGGTTAACCGAGGTGATTACGGCGTGGTCCAATCCCATTTGGCTGACTGCGTTGGCGACACGCGCGGGTTCGGCGGAATCAACAGGACTCGGCCGGCCCAGTTTCACATTGCAAAAACCGCAACTTCGTGTACAGATATCTCCCAAAAGCATGAAGGTTGCCGTGCCTGCGTTCCAGCATTCCCAGATATTCGGACAGCGTGCCTCCTCGCAGACGGTGTGCAAATCAAGTGTTTGTGTCAACTCCCGAAGTTTCAGGTAGTTTTCTCCGGTTTTTCGGGTGACCTTGAACCAATCCGGCAGCCGTGTTTTTCGGACCTGGGGGGGGGTGAGAAAGTGTTGTTTTGGCATCGGCAATGATCCTAAAAATGGATGGCTTGATTAAAAATGGCGCCGCCCGCTTCCATCACCGCTTCGGACAGCGTGGGGTGCGGGTGAACGGATTGCCCCAGCTCGGCGGCCGTGGCTTCCAATGTTTTTCCCAGAACGAATTCGCCAATAAGTTCCGTCACGTCCGCGCCGATCAGGTGGGCGCCTAAAACCTCGCCGTATTTTGCATCAGCCACAATTTTAACAAAGCCCTCGGTTTCTCCCAGGGCAATGGCTTTGCCGTTCGCGCTGAAGGGAAATTTGGCGATCTTTACATCGAGCCCCTGTGCGCGGGCGGCCTGTTCGGTGAGTCCCACTGAGGCGACTTGCGGGTGGCAGTACACAGCGCTCGGAATGACATCCAGTGTGCGGTGCGCCTCCGTCTTGCCTGCAATGGTTTCGACGACGGAAACCCCCTGCGCCATCGCCCCGTGCGCGAGCGCCGGACGATTGCTGACATCGCCAATGGCATAGATGTGATTGATATTGGTCCGCATCGTTGCATCGACTTGAATCAGGCCGCTCGCCGCCTCCTGTTGGATGCCCAGTGTTTCCAGCCCAATCTTTTCCACATTGGGCGCGCGGCCAACGGCGACCAGAATCATTTCAGCATCCACTTTGATCGTTGTCCCCGCTTTGTCTTCAAGTGCGATAATAAAGCGATTGTTTTCATCTTGTATGCCGGTTATTTGTGTGCCGAAATATCCCTTGATTTTGCGTTTTTTTAAACTGCGCATTAAGGCTGCGGAGACTTCGTGATCTTCCATCGGCAGCAGCACGGGGGCCATCTCCGCAATCGATACTTCGACCCCGTAGACCGAATAAACATAGGAAAACTCGACGCCAATCGCGCCGCCGCCAACGATGAGCGCCGACCTGGGCAGGGTTTTGCGAAGCAGGGCCTCATCGCTTGTGATGATGCGTTCACCGTCAATGGGCAGGTTTGGAAGTGATCGCACGCGACTGCCGGTTGCGATAATGATGTGATCGCCGGAAACGGTTTGGACATCATTTTCACTGGTGACTTCAATCTGGTTGTGGGAGACCAGTTTTCCAAAGCCCTTAAAAACGGTGACCTGATTTTTTTTCATCAGGTGCAGGACGCCGCGATAGAGTTTTTGTAACACCTGCTGGCTACGGTCGACGGCGGCGCCGAAGTCCGGCTGAATCTGTTCAACACGAATCCCGAAGGTGTCTGATTTTTGTATTAAATCCAGCACATCGGCATTTCGAATCAGGGCTTTGGAAGGGATACATCCGTGGTGCAGACAGGTGCCGCCGATGGCTTCTTTTTCAATAACGGCCACTTTAAGGCCGAGCTGACCCGCACGAATGGCTGAAACATAACCGCCCGGTCCGCCACCTAAAATGAGAAGATCAAACTGTGTTGACATCGGGTTTTTGTCCCTGAGGTTCAAAGAAAATGAAACACTTATAAGTATATCAAAGAAAAATGAGGAAGTATCCTCCGCTTTGACCATGAAAATCAAGCCTGCAAGTTGTTGAAGCCGTTTGAAATCCCGCCTGTAAATGATGATAAAAAAATAGTTTGTTGTTTTATGTTGACTTAATCACGTTCAGTTCTTTATAAATGTGAGCACGATTACGGATGTTTATTCGATTTAGACTTATCCCTTAATAATGTAAGTATTCGCGGGCAAGGACTTACTTCTTGCTTCCCTTTTGAATGTTCGGATCATAATCAACCCATTGAGGCTTCTCTTATGATCAATAGAATGGTTTATTACACAAAATTCATTATTTTGATTTTAATCCTATTTTTTTCTGTTCCGCTGAAATCACAATTGCATGCCGGTCAGGAGGGAAAAAAGTGGTCCCCCCGGTTGACCCTGGAATTTCGTCCAGACCATGAGCGTTCATTGGGACGATTCGATTTGCTGGTCCCGGTATGGCAGACAGAAAACAGTGTGTTGTTTTCCGATCTTCGCTACATCAACACGTCGGGTCCGGGCATGGAAGGCAATCTGGGGCTTGGATATCGGCGGCTCGGCAGTGACCTGCTTTTTTTCGGCGGGGAATGGATTGGCGGAACCTATGCATTTTTTGATCGACGGAAAACCCCGCTGGACAATTATTTTTCTCAGTTGACCACAGGCGCCGAATTGTTCACAGACCGGACAGCGTTCAGGGTAAACGGGTATTTCCCGGACAAAACGGGGGACGTGATTTCAATCGGCGGGCCGGTGCTGACGACATCAGGTTTATCCTTGAGCGGCACCACCGTCGTGAGTGACACCAGCGGTTCTCAGGTGGTGACTAAAGAATGGGCGTTGCCCGGTTTTGATGTCGAGGCCGGGATTCGAATCGAAACTCTGCCCAATCATGATCTTTGGTTGTATGGCGGATATTTTTATTTTGACCGTCAGGAAACAGTGAAAATCGAGGGTCCGCGCGTGCGCCTGGAATATCAAATGCGTGAACTTTTTGGCTGGACGGGCAGTCAGCTGACCTTGGGCGCGGAAATGAGAGATGACGATGTCAACGGAACGGACGGTGTTGTCCTTGCCCGTTTCAGTATCCCATTGGGGTCAGGCGGTAAAAAAGCACTTACCGGACTTGAGCGCCGTATGACCGAGTTTGTCCAGCGTGATGTGGATGTCGTAACCCTCATTGATGACGATGAAATACAAAGCGCCGGTTCTCCGATCGTGATTATTGACCCTGTTTCCGGTGAAATCATCAATGTGTATGTGGTCAGCAATGACGGTACTGGAGATTGCACCCAGGGCAACCCGTGTACGGTAGCGGTTGCACAAAGTGACTCCAACTATGGTTCCGGGGATGTGATTATCCTGACGGACCAATCCGGCAATGTTGTTTCGGATGTCGATTTGACCACTACAGTGGGCGGACTGGGAGCAGACCGCCGGCAGTTGCTCGGGGGTTCGGACAACCTGGTTATTAATCTTTCCAGTGGTGATGACTTGAATCTGACGGGATTGGGCGGGCGTCCCACGCTGGAGGGGGCGGTGACGCTTGGCAATGAGTCCATCGTGAGGGGGTTTGACATTCTTTCTCCCAATCACGGCATTACTGGAAATGGAATAAACAGTGCGACGATTCAGGATGTCCGGGTTTTGGGGGCGGGTGGCCATGGGCTTTCACTTTCAAATGTATCGGGTAACGTGGATGTGACAGATTTTTCTGTGGATCAAGCTGCCGGAAACGGTATTTTTCTGAACTCAAACACCGGGGAAATAATTTTTGGGAACACCGGCGTTTCCAACAGCGGCCAGGGCATTGTCATTGAAAATAATTCAGGGAATGTGGTTTTTGGCGATACCGGCATTTCAAATGTTGAACATGGCATTGTTGTTGACAACAGTGCCGGAAACCTGTCTTTTGGAAATGTGGGTGTAACAAACCCCTCAGGCACAGGGATTGATCTTTCGGGCGCTTCCGGGAATGTCACTTTTAATGAAGTAGACATTACCGGTCTGGGCAGTGGCACGGGCCTGAATTTAAATGGATCAAGTGCCCGGGTATCCATGAATACGCTTGATATTTCGGGCACAGGCACGACGGGTTCGACCGGCGTTGATTTGCGGGGGGCAACAGGGGCATTGGTTGTGGCCCAGGGCGGAACGGTCCAAAATGTTGTGACCGGGTTTGATTTTAACGCGAATTCAAACGCAACCGTAGATTTTCAGAACGGTAGAATTGATGCGGGGGTTCCGGTGAATACCGTGGGTGTGACCAATGGATCGTATAATCTTACCGGCAATACATTCGTTAAAGACAACACTCTGTCCACCGAAACGGGTTTTGGCGTGGACTTCCTGTTTGTGGATGCAACCGGCGACGGGCCGGGCACCCCGGACAATCCCACCAGCGCGGATCTTGCCGAAGGGAATTCATCGCCAGGGGACATTATTTTTCTGGTGGAAGAAGGTGCTGGCCCGATTGTCGCCAGCGGCGGTTTTCTGCTTCAGGAAAATCAGCAGCTTATTGGTTTTGCTTCCGGGGATACCTCTGTGGATTTCACAGGCGTCAATCCACAGTTTTTGGGGACTTTTGAGTACGCCGTGAGTGATCCTACCGGTTTGGGGGGCGCAACACTGACGAATAGTGGCGGGAGTGAAGTACTCACCCTCACAAGCGGGGTCAATGTCCGGGATTTCTCCATCAGAACCACGGGTACAGCGGACGGGATTTCGGGAAATGGATTTTCCGGCGCCCAAATTTCAGGAATGAATGTGAGCGATACCGGAGGCCGGGCGATCAGCCTGACCAATGCCCGCGGTGAAATCCGGGTTTCTGATTCGATTTTTACTCGATCAGGAAAAGAAGCGCTGGCTATTGTTGGCGGAGATGCCGATATCCACTTTATTCGTTCTGAAATTTCAAATTCAGCCCTTGGAAATGCCTTCATCCGCATTGAAGGGACCACCGGGGGCTCGGTGACTTTTGATGCGGATAGCGTGATTAACAACGCAGGTGGAAACGGTATTTTTATCGACAACATTGCCGGAGACATCGCTTTTAACGGGCCTGTCCATATTTCGACACCCCTCAACAGAGGAAATTTTAACGGCAATGGCGTGACCGCAACACACCTTGGAACGTCGACACTTTCGTTTAATAATGGATTATTCATTACGACTCAGTCGGGGTCTGGTCTTGTGATTAGTGGGGGCAATGTTTTTGTCGCGGGCGGCAGCATTGATGCAACCGGTGGTCACGGGATTCAGGCAACCGACTCAACTATTGACATTAAACTTGATCATTTGTCTGCATCAGCAGGGTTTAAGGATCTTGATTTGACCAATGTTAACAGTACAGTTGATATTGGCCCATAAAAAAATCAATTTTACTCAGTACTCATATAAGGAATATTATGCAAAAATCATTAAAAAAAATTATCAGTTTGGCGATTGTGGTTCTTATGGGGTTCACTTCCCAAAGTTACGCACAAAATAGCCCTAAAACCTTCTCGTTTACGCCTACTTTAGGGGTGTATGAATTCGACCACCATGAACAGCTTGAAACCGGTGCGCTTTTGGGCCTCAGGTTGGGATATGCTTTGACCCACCGTTGGAGTCTTGAAGGGGTTTTTCAATATGTCCCCACGGAGACAGAAACGGGTTCGGGTGATGAACTCAATGTCCTGCTTTACCACATAGATGCCCTCTATCACTTTAAAGCAAGTGAAAAAATAGTGCCGTTTCTGGCTGTGGGCGCGGGTGGTATATCGATGGACAAGAACGCGGATGGTGCAGATACGAATTTAAGTGTGAACTACGGTGCAGGCATTAAGTATTTGTTTGATAAAAACAGTGCTTTGCGTGCAGACATCCGACAGTTTTTGGTGGATAACAATCATACCGAGCATAATATGGAATATTCCATTGGTTTGGAGTTTTCCTGGGGCGGCGGTGATTCCAGGGTGTCGCAGGCTTCCGCAGGGGCGCCTGCCATGGGAGACAGTGATGGAGATGGTGTGCCGGACAGCCGGGATTTTTGCAGTGGTACCCCCGTTGGCGTGACGGTCGATAAGGACGGTTGTCCTGTTGACAGTGATGGAGACGGTGTACCCGATTACCTGGATAAATGCCCCGACACCCCGGCAGGAATAATCACAGATAAAAACGGCTGCCCCCTGGATACCGATCGGGATGGTGTTCCTGATAGCCGGGACTTTTGTGCAGATACCCCTTTGGGTGTAAAGGTGGATGAAAAAGGCTGCCCGATCGCCGCAGAAAAAGAGACCGATCAGGATGGAGATGGGGTGTTTGATCAGGATGATCAATGTCCGGATACACCGAAAGGGGTGACAGTGGACAAAACCGGCTGTCCTGTTGACAGTGACAAGGATGGTGTGCCGGATTATCTGGATAAGTGTCCGGGTACCTCTGCCGGGGTCAAGGTAGATAAAGACGGTTGTCCGGTTGAGATCACGGAAAAAACCACGACAAAGTCACACATCGAGTTTGATACCAACAAAGCGATCATTAAGCCGGCCTATTTCGGGGAAGTGGACCGCATTGCCCGTTACCTGAAACAGTTCCCCGAAGTGAGTATCGAAATAGAGGGGCATACGGACAATACCGGAACGGAAAAAATCAATTTGCCGCTTTCTCTTGCACGGGCAGAGAGTTTGAAAAAGGCCCTCGTTGAACGTCACGGCATTGATCCTTCACGTTTAAAAACAAAAGGGTATAGCGCTACACGTCCGATTGCTGATAATAATACTCCTGAAGGGCGTGAAAAAAACCGGCGGGTGGTGGTCACGCTTCGCCCTCCGAAGTAATCGCTCTGAAATGTGATACCGGGGAGAACAACGGTCTCCCCGGTATCACGAAAGCCCCCTCCTCATTTTTTCAGCGGACATGCACGGGTTTCGCGGGATTGACGCAAACCGCTCTCCTTCGATATATTTAATACAAGTACGCCAACAGAGTCAGAATAAAACTCAAAGGAGAGAA
>CALZIJ010000070.1 GCA_945787655.1 Nitrospiria bacterium
GCTGAGGTTAATGTCGTTTTCCCATGATCCACATGACCAATCGTCCCGATATTTAAATGCGGCTTCGTCCGCTCAAATTTCGCCTTTGCCATTTATTTTATCCTCCAAAACAATATTTCAATACCTATGGTCCCAGAACAAAATCAAGCCCATCCATTCAAAACAAAACGTTTCGTACTAGGCAGTCCCTTCACTTTTAGCAACAATTTCATCAGAAACATTCTTAGGAACTTCCTCATAACGAGAAAACTGCATTGTAAAAACGCCGCGACCTTGCGTCATTGAACGAAGGTCAGTTGCATATCCAAACATTTCCGCCAAAGGAACCAGCGCAGAAACCACCTGAGCACCGCCGCGCATATTCATACCAAGGATCTTTCCCCTCTTGGAACTTAAGCGCCCAATCACGTCGCCCATATATTCCTCAGGCACAACCACCTCGAGATCCATAATGGGCTCCAGCAATACCGGCTGGGCCTTTTTTGCAGCGGATTTAAATGCCATAGAACCGGCGATTTTAAACGCGGTTTCCGAAGAATCCACGTCGTGAAAGGAACCATCATAAAGCGTCACTTTCAAATCAATCATCGGATACCCCGCGACGACGCCCGAAGTCAGGGCTTCTCGAACGCCTTTCTCAACCGGCCCGATAAATTCTTTTGGAATAGCGCCCCCAACAATATTATTAACAAACTCAAATTCCTTACCGGGCTCCTGAGGCTCCAGTTTCAGCCAGACATGACCATACTGCCCTCTCCCACCCGTTTGACGCACGTACTTTCCTTCGGCTTCCGCAGAACCCAAAACAGTTTCACGATAAGCCACCTGAGGCTTACCGACATTGGCATCCACCTTAAACTCTCTTTTCAAACGGTCTACAATAATTTCAAGATGCAACTCGCCCATACCGGAAATAATTGTCTGATTGGTTTCTTCATCGGTGGCCACCTGCAAGGACGGGTCTTCATGACACAACTTCTGCAAGGATAAACCCAGCTTTTCCTGATCCGCTTTTGTTTTCGGCTCAATCGCCAAAGAAATCACGGGCTCTGGAAAGGTCATCACTTCCAATACCACAGGCACTTTTTCATCACACAAGGTATCGCCTGTTTTTGTGCCCTTCAAACCCACAGCAGCGGCAATATCCCCGGTTCTCACCTCTTGAACATCCTCACGCTTGTCCGCATGCATTTTCAAAATCCGACCAATGCGCTCCTTCGACCCTTTTGTTGAATTATAAATATACGAGCCCGCACTTAACACACCGGAATACACACGAAAAAAAGTCAACTGCCCAACAAAAGGGTCCGCCATAATCTTAAACGCGAGCGCAGAGAAAGCCTCATCATCTTCTGCATGACGCTCGATTTCTTCTCCCGATTTCGAATCAATCCCCTTGATAGACGGCACATCTTTTGGCGAGGGCAGAAAATCAATAATCGCATCACAGAGCAACTGCACACCCTTATTTTTAAAAGCGGAACCACACAAGACAGGTACAACCTCCATCGACAATGTACCCTTCCGCAATGCAGACTTGATTTCCTCGGTAGAAATCTCTCCACCCTCCAGGAATTTCTCCATTAATACGTCATCAAAGTCTGCAACCGCTTCAATCATTTTTTCACGGTATTCCTGTGCTTGAGGGAGCAGATCATCCGATATATCCTCAACGACATACTTGGCCCCCAACGTCTCATCATCAAAAAGCACTGCCTTCATTTCAATGAGGTCAATCGAACCCCGAAACTGATCTTCCTTGCCAATCGGAATCTGAACAGGCACAGGAACTGTCCCCAAACGGTCCACCATTGTTTGAACACCGGCGTAAAAGTCAGCGCCCATGCGATCCATCTTATTCATAAATGCAATACGAGGCACATGATAACGATCAGCCTGACGCCATACGGTCTCGGACTGCGGCTCTACGCCCTGAACCGAATCAAAAACAGCAACCGCGCCATCCAAAACACGCAAGGACCGCTCTACTTCCACTGTAAAATCCACATGACCCGGAGTATCAATAATATTGATACGGAAATTTTTCCAGATACAAGTGGTTGCGGCGGAAGTAATCGTGATCCCGCGTTCGCGCTCCTGGTCCATCCAGTCCATTGTGGTGGTCCCATCATGCACTTCGCCGATTCGATGTGTCACACCGGTATAATAGAGGATTCGCTCAGTCGTCGTTGTCTTACCCGCGTCAATGTGAGCCATAATCCCTATATTTCTTGTTTTATCTAATGAATATTCCCTGGACACGACCTGTTTTCCTGACAAAAAATTTTATAAAAAAAAAGAGGAGCGACATGAACAATGCTCCACTTCCACCCAAATCTATTTAAATTACCAGCGATAATGCGCAAAAGCCTTGTTTGCTTCCGCCATTCTATGCGTATCTTCCCTTTTCTTGACTGCAGACCCGGTACTATTCGCAGCATCCATCAACTCACCCGCAAGCTTTTCCTTCATTGACCGACCATTCCGCTGCCGGGCATACCGCGTAATCCAGCGGAGCGCCAAGGTCATTCTGCGGTTCTGATGAATCTCCACAGGAACCTGATAGGACGCCCCCCCCACACGGCGGGACTTCACTTCAACGCGCGGCTTCACATTATCTACAGCATTCTTAAAAACAGACAAGGGATCAGAACCCGTTTTTTCCTGTATCTGATCAAAAGCGCCATAACAAACGGCTTCTGCGGTACTTCGCTTCCCACCCTGCATTAACAAGCTAATGAATTTGGAGATAATACGATCTCCAAACCTGGGGTCCGGGAAGGTCTCCCGCTTTACTGTAACTTTTCTTCTTGACATATTAAGAGAATCTCATGATTGAATAACAAAAGAACCGAATTATTTAGGTGTCTTAGCACCATACTTCGAACGACCCTGCTTCCGGTCAGCCACGCCAACCGTATCCAAGGCCCCGCGGACAATATGATAACGAACACCCGGAAGATCCTTCACCTTCCCACCTCGCACCAAAACGATAGAATGTTCTTGAAGATTATGACCCACTCCCGGGATATAAGAAGTAACTTCAATCCCATTGGTCAAGCGAACACGCGCCACTTTTCTGAGGGCTGAGTTCGGTTTTTTAGGTGTGGTTGTATAAACACGGACACACACCCCCCTTCTTTGAGGAGAACCCTTCAAAGCGGGACTTTTCGTTTTAGATTGAGACTTCAATCGTCCCTTTTTTATTAATTGATTTATTGTCGGCATCACATACTCTATTCGTAAACGTCCAAAACCTCAGCATTATAGTGAAGTAAACTCACCATGTCAAGCGATTTTACTGCCCGCTGCTTCTTCAGCAATCCCTTCTCCATTATTCAATTCCCCTCCTTCATTTTCAGAAGATTCAGGAGAATGATGGGGCTTGGCATAAACCTCCCGGTACCTTGACGGACCGGTTCCGGCCGGGATTAACCGACCCACAATCACATTTTCCTTTAATCCCATGAGCGAATCAATTTTTCCACTAATTGCCGCTTCAGTCAATACCCGCGTCGTTTCCTGAAATGATGCCGCAGAGATAAAACTGTCTGTTGAGAGTGCGCCCTTCGTAATTCCAAGCAATATAGGCTTTCCAATCGCAGGCTGTCCGCCCTTTGACATCACCTTTTCATTTTCTTCGGCGAAAGCAAATTTATCGACCTGCGCTCCGATTAGAAAACTTGTATCCCCCGAACCTTCGATTTTAACCCGTCTCAACATTTGACGGACAATGATCTCGATGTGCTTGTCATTAATGGAAACGCCTTGCAGACGGTACACCTCCTGAACCTCATCCACCAGGTACTGCTGTAGGGCCTTTGGCCCCAAAACATCCAGAATATCATGTGGATTCGCAGAACCATCCATCAAAGGCTCCCCCGCATTGACCCAATCGCCTTCATGCACATTAACGTGTTTTCCTTTGGGCACAAAATATTCCCGTGTATCCCCCAATTCATTGGTCACGATCACCTTGCGCATCCCTTTAACAAAACCACCGTACTCAACCGTGCCGTCAATTTCTGAAATAATGGCCTGCTCTTTTGGTTTTCTGGCTTCGAAAAGCTCGGCCACACGCGGCAACCCACCGGTAATATCTTTTGTTTTTGTGGTCTCCCTTGGAATTTTGGCCAGGACATCCCCAGGACTGATTTCCTGCCCTTTTTCGACAAAAATATGGGCGCCTGCGGGCAGAAGATAACGCGCGACCAACCCTGTAGAAACCAGCTTTGCCGTCCTTCCGGACTTGTCCTTGATTGAAATACGGGGCCTGAGACTCGAACCGGGATAATCCACAATAACCTTGCGGGCAAGGCCGGTAATCTCATCCACCTCTTCCCGCATCGTCATCCCTTCAACCACATCCCCCATAGCAATCTTCCCGCCCACTTCTGTCAGAATAGAGAGAGAATAGGGATCCCATTCTACCAAGCGCTGACCCACCTTCACTTTTTTCCCTTCTTCAACCTTGATTTTCGCCCCATAAACGACGGAATATTTTTCTTTTTCACGGCCCGTATCGTCATAGACCGCAATTTTACCGTTACGGTTCATGACAATTCGGTCTCCCGACTTATCACGGACGGTGTTCAATTGCAGGTATTTCACCACACCGGCATTTTTAGCCTCCAAGGTGGTTTGCTCGATGACCTTACTCGCCGTTCCACCAATATGAAACGTCCGCATTGTCAACTGCGTACCCGGCTCTCCGATCGATTGCGCCGCAATAACGCCGACGGCCTCGCCCAATTCAACTTCTTCGCCCTTTGAAAGATCCACTCCGTAACATTTGGCACAAATTCCCCAACGGGCCTGACAGGTCAACACAGAACGAATCTTTACCCGGTCAATTCCCGAATCGACAACCGCTTGTGTCCTTTCTTCATTTAAAACACCGTTGGCCGGACAAATCAGTTCTCCCGTAATCGGATCAAGGATATCTTCAATCGCAATTCTTCCCAGAATTCGCTCTTCCAGCGGCTCAATCACCTCACCGCCTTCAACAAGAGCCGTCACTGAAATACTATCCGGTGTACCGCAATCTTCCATTTTTACGATAACATCCTGCGCAATATCCACCAAACGCCGCGTCAAATAACCAGAGTTTGCTGTCTTAAGAGCGGTATCAGCCAGCCCCTTCCGCGCACCATGCGTTGAAATAAAGTACTGGAGGACAGTCAATCCCTCTCTGAAATTCGCGGTAATCGGCGTTTCAATGATTTCCCCCGAAGGCTTGGCCATCAAACCGCGCATTCCGCCCAACTGCCGGATTTGCTGTGCACTGCCTCGCGCGCCGGAATCCGCCATCATATAAATTGAATTAAACTTGGTCCGGTTTGGCTTCCCCGTTTCACCCGCCTCTTCAGTCACCTCGACTTCCGAAAGCTCTTTCATCATCTCACTGGCAACCACATCGGTTACATGTGCCCAAATATCTACGACTTTATTGTACCGCTCACCATTCGTAATCAGTCCATCGGAGTATTGCCCCTGAATTTCAGCGACTTCCTTGCTCGCTTGGACAATCAATTCCTCTTTCTTGGTCGGGATATGCATATCGTCAATACAGATGGAAATCCCCGCTTTTGTCGCATAAGTAAAGCCGACTTCCTTGACTCTGTCCAGAAAAGCTACGGTTTCCCGGTGACCGGCTTCCCGGTATGCGTCAGAGATCAACTTGACCAGCGCCTTTTTATTCAAGGATTTATTCACGGCTGCAAACGGTGTCTTTGAAGGCAGAATTTCGCTAAACAGAATTCTCCCCACTGTGGTATGAACCATCTCTCCGCCCATCTTTACCTTGATTTGAGCGTGCTCTTCCACCATGGCATGGTCATAGGCAACACGCACCTCCGCCGGACCGGAAAAAACCCGGCCTTCGCCTTTCGCTCCGGGTCGTTCCTTCGTCAACCAATAACAGCCCAGAATCATGTCCTGAGAAGGCACCATAATCGGCTGGCCGCTCGCAGGGGAAAGCACGTTGTTAATGGACATCATCAATGCACGCGCCTCAATCTGGGCCTCGATTGACAAGGGAAGGTGAACCGCCATCTGATCTCCGTCAAAGTCAGCATTAAACGCCGCACAAACCAGTGGGTGAAGACGTATGGCCTTTCCTTCTACCAAAACAGGGTCAAACGCCTGAATCCCCAAACGGTGTAAAGTCGGTGCACGGTTAAGCAACACAGGATGTTCCCGAATGACTTCATCCAGAATATCCCAAACCTCCGGACTTTCCCGCTCAACCATTTTTTTTGCACTTTTAATGGTGGTCACTTCTCCCCGCTCTTCCAACTTGTGATAAATAAAGGGCTTGAACAATTCGAGCGCCATTTTTTTAGGGAGCCCGCATTGATGAAGTTTTAATTCCGGGCCAACCACAATCACGGACCGTCCGGAATAATCCACACGTTTCCCCAAGAGGTTTTGCCTGAATCGCCCCTGTTTTCCCTTAAGCATGTCGGAAAGTGATTTTAATGGTCGTTTGTTGGGTCCACGAATCGCCCGGCCGCGACGGCCGTTATCAAAAAGGGCGTCAACAGATTCCTGCAACATGCGTTTTTCATTACGAATAATGATCGAAGGCGCCTTCAAATCAAGCAGGCGCTTGAGCCGATTATTCCGATTGATCACCCTTCGATAAAGATCATTCAGGTCAGATGTGGCAAAACGGCCGCCATCCAAAGGAACCAATGGCCGAAGCTCCGGAGGAAGCACAGGCACGACATCAAGAATCATCCATTCAGGAAGATTGCCGGATTGCCGAAAAGATTCTACCACCTTTAAACGCTTGGTCAGTTTTTTCTGGGCTGCCGCTGAAGAAGATTCCGCCAGCTTTTGCTGCAAGCGCTCCCAAAGCTCATCCAGATCTATTTTTTTCAAGATTTCCCGGATGGCTTCAGCCCCCATATCGGCTTCAAACGAACCCGGTCCATGCTCTTCCATCAAGGCATGGTACTGCTCTTCGGAAAGCACATCTTTTTCCTGCAAACCAGTCTCTTTGGGGTCTGTCACAATATAGTTTTCAAAGTACAACACCCGCTCAAGCAGCTTTAAAGTCACATCAAGCAAAATAGCTATACGGCTTGGAATCCCCTTTAAGAACCAGATATGTGCAACAGGAGACGCCAGCTCGATATGGCCCATGCGCTCACGACGCACCTTGGATTGGATCACTTCCACACCGCACTTATCACACACAATCCCGCGGTGCTTCATTCTTTTATACTTTCCGCAATTACATTCCCAATCTTTTACCGGACCAAAAATGCGCGCACAAAAAAGCCCGTCTCGTTCTGGCTTAAATGAACGATAATTAATCGTTTCCGGCTTTTTAACTTCCCCATAAGACCAGGAACGAATTTTTTCGCTTGATGCGATCCGGATACGAATCGCATCAAAAGACACCGGACTTTTCGATTTATCAAAAAGACTTTTGACTGCTTCAACCTTGTCGATTGTTTGCATCAAACCTCCAAACCATTCAGGTTAGAAATATTTAATATCGTATATGAATAATGTGAAAAATAAAGTTTCAGCAACAACACCTTAACCTTCAACCGGAATAAGTTCTACATCCAGTCCAAGGCTTTGAAGTTCTTTAATCAACACATTAAATGACTCAGGAAGACCCGATTCCAGAAAATGCTCTCCTTTTACGATGGCTTCATAGATACGGGACCGCCCCGGAACATCGTCCGATTTCACCGTCAAAAACTCCTGAAGAATTGAAGCCGCGCCATAGGCCTGAAGCGCCCAGACCTCCATTTCCCCAAGACGCTGGCCGCCAAACTGGGCTTTTCCACCAAGCGGCTGCTGCGTCACAAGCGAGTACGGACCAATAGACCGGGCATGGATTTTGTCGTCCACCAGATGATGGAGCTTCAAAATATACATTTTACCCACCGTCACCGGTCTTTTAAACGATTCCCCGGTTTTTCCATCATACAAAACGGTTTGTCCACTTTCCGAGAGATTCGCTTCCCGGAGCATGGCCTTGACTTCTTTTTCAGTGGCTCCGTCAAAAACCGGCGTGGCGATATGCACGCCCAGCATATGGGCGGCCCATCCGAGATGGGTTTCCAAAATCTGCCCCACATTCATCCTGGAAGGCACCCCCAAGGGGTTCAGTACAATTTCGACCGGCGTACCGTCTGGAAGATATGGCATATCTTCTTCGGGCAAGATACGGGACACGACCCCTTTATTTCCGTGTCTCCCCGCCATCTTATCACCGACTTGAAGTTTTCGTTTCATTGCCACCAACACCTTGACCAGCTTAATGACACCCGGCGGCAGTTCATCTCCTCGCTTTAAACGGCCCACTTTTTCATCATAGATCGTTTGCAGGATGTCAACCTGCTCCTTATGAAATGCCTCAAGGTGGTCTATTTTTTCCTGTGCCTTTTTATCACTTAAGGTAACGTGCTTTAATGATTCGTCTTTGATTTTATCCAGAATATCCTGGGTAATTTTTTTCTTTTTCTTCAGCAGAATTTCACCGGAATCCGGGTCAACAATGTCAACCCCCACCAGCATATCCAACATTAACTGACGCAGTTTTTTATATTTTTCCTTTTCTATAATTTCGAGTTCATCCTTGTGATCCCGATGAATTCGTCCCAAATCCTGCTTTTCAATGGTTTTAGACCGGGCATCTTTTTCAACACTTCTGCGTGAAAAGATTTTCACATCCACAACAATGCCTTCAATCCCCGGCGGCACATACAGAGAAGCATCCTTCACATCACCCGCTTTTTCACCAAAAATAGCACGTAACAACTTTTCTTCCGGCGTTAACTGAGATTCCCCTTTCGGCGTCACTTTTCCGACAAGAATATCCCCGGGTTTGACCTCCGCTCCGACTCGGATAATCCCGGACTCATCCAGGTTCATCAAGGCTTCTTCACTGACATTGGGGATATCACGCGTAATGTCTTCTTTTCCCAGCTTGGTATCACGGGACTCAAGATCAAATTCCTCGATATTGATCGACGTAAAATAATCGTCTTTAATCAGTTTCTCGGAAATCAAAATAGCATCCTCGTAGTTATAGCCTCCCCAAGGCATGAAGGCCACCAGGATATTCCGGCCAAGGGCCAGTTCACCCTCATCAATGGCAGGGCCATCAGCCAGGACGTCCCCTTTTTTGACACGCATCCCCGACGAGACAATCGGACGCTGATTAATACAGGTATTCTGATTGGATCGTTGAAACTTGATCAGTTTGTACACATCAATTTCAACTTCCGACAAATCTGGATTGAGCTCTCTTTCCTTTTTGGACAATTCCACCCTAACAACAATCCGGTCTCCATCCACGCTCTCGATTATTCCGCCCCTTTTTGCCAGCACAATATATCCGGAATCACGGGCGACCACACCCTCCATACCCGTCCCCACAAGCGGGGCTTCCGTCGCAATCAAGGGCACCGCCTGCCGCTGCATATTGGAGCCCATCAAGGCACGGTTCGCATCATCATTTTCAAGAAACGGTATCAACGAAGTCGCAACACTCACAATCTGCTTTGGCGAAACATCCATATATTCCACAGATTCGGGAGGAACAATCACAAAATCCCCCAATGACCGGGCGGAAACATTCTCTGCGGATATTGCTCCATCCTGGCTCAACTCTGTGTTCGCCTGCGCTATGACAGGTCGATCGCGGTCGATCGCAGAAAGAAATTCAATTTCATCCGAGACTTTCTTATCTTTAACCGGATGATACGGCGACTCGATAAAACCAAATTCATTAACACGCGCGTAAGTGGCCAGAGAAGTGATCAAGCCGATATTGGGGCCTTCAGGCGTTTCAATGGGACAAATCCGGCCGTAGTGACTCGGATGCACATCACGCACCTCAAAGCCCGCGCGGTCACGCGTTAGTCCCCCCGGCCCCAGGGCGGAAAGACGTCGTTTATGCGTGATTTCCGCCAGCGGATTGGTTTGATCCATAAACTGCGAAAGCTGGCTGCTGCCAAAAAATTCCTTTACGACAGCAATAACAGGCTTGGCATTAATCAGGTCATGCGGCATCACCGTATCAATATCCAGGAGATTCATTCTTTCTTTAATAGTCCGCTCCATCCGAACCAGCCCAATTCTGAACTGATTCTCAAGAAGCTCTCCAACAGACCTCACACGACGGTTTCCCAAATGATCAATATCTTCAATGACGCCCTTGCCCGCTTTTAAATCCACAAGGTAGCGAATGACTTCAACGACGTCCTGGTCAGTCAGCGTCCGGTGCTCCAAAGGAAGCTTTAAGCCCAATTTTTTATTAATTTTCAAACGACCGACAGGAGAAAGGTCATACCGCTTGGCACTGGTAAACAAGTTTTCAAACAATAGTTTTGCGGTATCCATTGTGGGTGTTTCACCCGGCCGGAGCCTTCTGTAAATCTCCACCATGGCTTCTTCCGGTGAAGAAACCTTTTCAGCCGTCAAGGTATCCCTAATCACCGAAAGCACGGAAATATTATCAATAAAAAGAAGCTCGAAGTTTTTAATTCCACTTTCACTGATTGCGCTTAGAATTTCTTCTGTGAGTTCCTGGTTTCGCTCAATCAAAATTTCGCCAGTCTCTTCATCAATAATGTCATTTAATACGGCTTTCCCAACCAGTTCTTCTCTTGGATAAGGGATCGCCTGAACCCCCTCAGCCTGTACTTTTTTCATGGCACCGCGGGTCAGCTTATAACCTTCTTTAACCAACACCTCTCCGCCGTTAGGGCCGGTCAAATCGGAGGGCATGCGAATACCTGCATGTATTTTCGGATTTAAACGGCGGGAAAACTGCCCGTCTTCAAGAAAGACCTCTTCAACGGGGTAAAAAAGCTTGAGGATCACCTCGTCAACACTTTCGCCTTCAATTCTTTCATCTCGGCTGTTTATAAAACAAAGCGGCCCATTTTCACCTGCTTCGGTTTGAATGAATGCTTTTAACAATACAGTCGCCGGAAGCTTGCGCCTTCGATCAATTCGAACATATAAAATGTCCTTCGCATCAAGATCAAAATCAAGCCAGGAACCGCGATAAGGAATAATTCGGCCGGAATATAAAATTTTTCCACTGGGGTGCGTTTTGCCCTTGTCATGCGTAAACGCCGCTCCAGGAGAGCGCTGAAGCTGACTGACCACAACACGTTCTGTTCCGTTTATTAAAAAAGTGCCATTTTCCGTCATCAGAGGCAATTCCCCGATATACACTTCCTGTTCACGGACATCACGTAACACTTTTGGCTCACCTTTGACTTCTTTGTCCCAGATCACTAAACGGACGCGTATTTTCAAAGGCGCGGCAAAAGTCATTCCCCGCTCAAGGCATTCCTGAACGTCATATTTTGGAATACCAATAGAGTAATCGATAAACTCAACCATCGTGGTATTATTATAATCAGAAATCGGAAAAACGGATGTAAACGCAGACTGCAACCCAATATCCGCTCTTTTATCAGGAGGAAGGCTCCGTTGCTGAAACCGCTCATACGATGCTTTTTGAATTTCAATCAGATTCGGGATGCCAATCTTTACACGAATCTTTGAAAAATCTTTCCGTTCCCTTACTTTGACACCAGACCGCTGTGCCATAAACCCTCCACGCAGGTTGAAGATGATCAGGCTTTACAATAAAAACCCTTGAATGACTTCCTCACGACAGGCATACACTATGATTACTTAATTTCAACCGTCGCGCCCGCAGCCTCGAGACCTTTTTTGATTTCTTCCGCATCTTCTTTAGAAACACCGGTTTTTATCGGGGAAGGAGTACCGTCCACAAGTTCTTTTGCTTCCTTTAAACCCAAACTGGTGACTTCACGAACCGCCTTAATCACCTGAATTTTTTTGTCTCCAACGCCGGAAAGAATGACATCAAATTCTGTTTTCTCTTCTGCAGCGGCTTCAGGGGCAGCACCGCCAGCGGCCGGAGCACCTGCAACAGCAACCGGGGCTGCCGCAGAGACACCAAAACGCTCTTCTAAAATCTGTTCATTTGTTAATTCTGCTGTTGCCACTTTTCTGTCCTCCTCATTTATATCAATACGGGAAAACCCCGCTCTTATTTTATACAGTTATGATAAATACTCTATTTTGAATCGAGACGATGCTGATGAACTGCCTCTAGTGTTCTGACAAACTTGCTTAATACACCGTTCAGACAACCCGCGAAACCAGAGAGGGGTGCATTTAAACGGCCTATTAATTCTCCAAGCAGGATTTCTTTTGAAGGAAGTTTTGCGATTTTTTTGACATCTTCAAGGTGAACAACATTTCCCTCGATAATACCAATCTTGATTTTGAGCTTACCCTTTTTTTCCGCGATGTCTTTTATTGCCTTTGTCGGGGCAACCGGGTCGGCATATCCGAGCGCCACTGCAGTAGACCCTTTGAAATAATCATTAATGCCCTCAAGGGTGGTTCCTGCTGCAGCGCGGATGGCAATTGTATTTTTAACCACCTTAAATTCCCCTTCAACAGTTCGCAGCTCATTTTGAACTTCACGCATCTCTTCAACGCCCATTCCCGTAAATTCTGCAAGAATCGCGACACTGGCACGGGAAAACTTTTCATTCAAATATGTAATATTGGCCTGTTTTTCTTTTCTATCCATTTCTGCTTCCTTCCGTTTTCCTGATGGCTATATCTCTCTTTTTCATGGTCTTCCCGCCATTCGATTGAATCACAGAGCATTCATACAGTTCAGGCTGCTGACTTCACAGGCCGAAGCGTGCTTTCATCAATGACAATACCCGGCCCTATTGTGGGAGACATGACGAAATTTCGGATATATTTTCCCTTCGCAGCAGCCGGCTTCTGACGCACAACCGAGTCCACAACCGCCAGCGCGTTTTCATATAGCTGATCCGCCGTAAAAGACACCCGGCCAACGGAAACATGAATGATTCCGGCTTTTTCAACCCGGTATTCGACCTTGCCTTTTTTAATTTCCCCGACGGTTTTTGCAATATCAAAGGTCACAGACCCTGTTTTCGGGTTTGGCATTAGCCCTCTAGGCCCCAGCACACGGCCCAAACGACCCACGACGCCCATCAAATCGGGGGTTGCGATCACACGATCAAACTCCAACCATCCTGAGTTTATTTTTTCTAACATGTCATCAACACCGACATAGTCCGCGCCCGCATCTAAGGCTTCTTTTTCTTTTTCCCCTTTTGCAAACACCAGGATACGTACTTTTTTCCCTGTTCCGTGAGGCAAAAGCACAGACCCCCGTACCATTTGATCCGAATGTTTGGGGTCAACGCCAAGACGAATTGCCAAATCGACACTGCCATCGAAATTGGCACAATGCAGTGTCCTGACCAGCTCACAGCCTTCCTTTAAATCGTAAGGTCTCGCTTCAACTTTTTTCAGTGCATCCTGATACTTTTTGCCCATTTTCACATCTCACTTTAAATAAACCGCATATATTCAAAAATTAAGAACGTCAAGGATTTCAAACCGACCTAGCCCTTGACCTCTATCCCCATACTTCTTGCCGATCCCTCGATAATCAAACATGCCCCGGCAAGATCAACCGCATTCATATCTTGCATCTTTTTCTTGGCAATCTCCTCAACTTGGGCCTTGGTCACGCTACCCACTTTTTCTTTATGAGGAATTGCAGAACCCTTAATAATTCCCGCTGACTTTTTAAGCAAATCAGAAGCAGGGGGGCTCTTTAAAACAAAGGTAAATGTTCGGTCGGCGTAAATCTCGATCACGGCAGGGATAATGGACCCTTCCAGGCCCTTTGTTTTTTCATTAAAGCCCTTACAAAATTCCATAATATTGACACCATGCTGACCAAGCGCGGGGCCAACAGGCGGTGCAGGGTTGGCTTTGCCCGCCGGAATCTGAAGCTTTACAATCGCCTTTATTTCTTTTGCCATCTTTTTATGTATCCTTTCCCTTGCAGCCCACCCCACACCCAAATCGAGGACGGCTGCGCCATCAACTAAAGATTATACTTTCTCAACCTGGAGAAAACTTAATTCAACCGGTGTGGATCGCCCAAAGATACTAACCAGCACCTTCACTTTTTCCTGATCGGCATTCACTTCATCCACGACACCATTAAAACCCAGGAACGGGCCATCAATGATCCGTACCGAATCTGAAGGATCAAACCGGGCCAAATCTGCAGAAGGCGCAACACCCTCGTCGAGTTGCTTTAAAAGCCGCTTGACTTCTTGCACCGGCAAAGGCGCAGGCATCTCGCCCGAGCCCAAAAATCCCGTCACTTTGGGCGTTTCACTGACGAGCTGCTGCACTTCATCGTCTAAATGTAATTCCGCAATAATATATCCCGGAAAAAACTTCTTGGTTGATACACGCTTTTTCCCATCCTTGATTTCTGTGACTTCTTCGGTTGGAATTAATATCATACCGACCTTTTCTTCCAAGCCGAGGGTTTTCACACGCTCCTCCAAGCTCGCTTTCACACGGCCTTCGTAACCTGAATATGTATGAATAACATACCAATCTTTTTCCATGACCCCCCCAGGAAGCATTTAAACCACTAATCGGAGCAAACGAACAAGCACGACATCAACCAACGCTAAAAAGAGAGAGACGATCACTGTAAAAACAATCACTACTGTTGTAGAACCAATGGTTTCCTGCTTACTTGGAAAACTCACTTTTAACAACTCACTCTTAACATCCTTGAAAAAGTTTTTGAGGGTTCCAATCCCCTTTTTAATCATCTTGCCTTCTCCCTTGACCTAAAAAACACCCGCTTTCGATAATCACAACAGTCAACTTCCCTAAATAAAGCAGGCCAGGAGGGACTCGAACCCCCAACATGCGGTTTTGGAGACCGCCGCTCTAACCAATTCGAGCTACTGGCCTATTTTTGAAAAAGCACACTACTTTACCTCTTTGTGCAGCGTGTGCTTCCGACAGGAATTACAATATTTTTTCAGCTCAATTCGATCGGGGGTATTCCGCTTATTCTTTTTGGTCGAATAGTTTCTTCTTCTACAATCCATACAGCCTAACGTAACAATATCTCGCATGATTCAGCCCTTCCAAGCTCACGCAACCCAGGGTTGGGGGAGTGTTTATTGAATAATTTTAGTGATCACGCCTGCGCCGACGGTCCGCCCGCCTTCTCGTATCGCAAACCGCAAGCCTTC
>CALZIJ010000071.1 GCA_945787655.1 Nitrospiria bacterium
TCTTTCCATAGACCCCACCCCCTAGACAATATTTTGCACCTGCTCTCTCATTTTTTCGAGTTCACTTTTCATAGAGACCACCGACCGCGCAATCGTCTGGTTTCCGGACTTCGCACTCAGCGTATTCACCTCACGAAACATTTCCTGAAGCAGGAAATCAAGAGAACGGCCAATCACGCCTCCCTTTTTTAACATTTTTTTGAATTCATCAAGATGAATTTTCAAACGCGTTCGCTCCTCGCTGATATCAGAGCGCTCTGCAAAAATGGCCACTTCCTGGGCCAACCGGAGGGGGTCCATCTCCATGCCCGATGTCAATTCCGAGACCCGGCTTTGCAATTGTGCCTGCCGTGATTGAATCACTTCTTTTTCCTGTGCCTTGACGACATCAAGCTGGGCCGTGATCAGTTTGATCCGACCGCTCAAATCGGAGAAAAGCGCCTTGCCTTCCGCTTTTCTCATTTTCGAAAGCGTCGCAGCCGCCTGGTCAAGCGTCTTGTTCAATAGGGGCTCCAGGTCAACAGTCGGCTCTTCCGGCTCGGTTACTGTAATAATTTCCCGAAACTGCGACATTAAAGGAAGATCAATTTCTCCAGGAAGATCGAATTCTTTTTTTAAATCCCTGAGCATCTCGTAATACCTTGCGGCAACCTCACGGTTTAAAGACATGTTTTTGGGGGATTCGGGTGGCATTTTCAGAGCCACAGAAAGATCAATCCGCCCACGCTCGATCCGGCTCTGGAGTCTTTTTCTGATTGAATCTTCAAAAGCGGAAAGCGCCCGGGGAAGACGTGTTGAAAGACTAAAATTCCGATGGTTCACCGACCGGATTTCTACGGAAAGCGTGTATCCATGAACATGCTTTTCCGCCTGCCCAAAACCCGTCATGCTTTGAATCATAAGAATTCCCTCAATATCCGAAAAAGCGCCTCGCGGGACGGATTATAGTGCTCGTTCTTTATGCAAGTCAAACAACACCACTAAATATAAAACTGCAACCTTTTGTTTTATCTAAAGAATTAGTTACTAAAATGCCCAATGGTTTTTAGAAATGATGGTATTCAGCGAGTTGAGTGTGCTTTAACACCCTTATATGTTCATTTGTTTATGGATTATTTTTCGACCGACCAGGATCAGCCCCAGGGAAATCATCAAGGAAATGGGCACAAAAATCCCTGAGGCGAGCGTTGCACTTTTAATCCACCCCATTTTCTCCACGGCCTTAAAAAGATAACTGCCCAAACCGGATAAGTAGTACGCAATAACAATGACTGAAAGACTTTCAACCGTGTGCTGAAGAATCGCCTGGCTTTTTGTTGTTTTATCCACATTGACCAACAAGCGCAAGTTTTGGTCTTCCAAAACAAGGCTTTGCTGCTGCAACATCAAACTGACGCGTGCCCGAATCACCGAGATAATACTTTGGAAATCCGAAACAAAGGCGTCAATACGCTTGATTAATTGCTGATAACCATCACCCACGCCCGAAACCGTTCCCAGCACATAGTCATACAAAGGCAAAAAAGGCGGGAGCGGCCTTTCCTGCTGTGCCCGGATCGTAGTATGAAGAATATCCCGGTATGGAACGGAAGCCGATAATCGGAACCGCATCCCCTCTGCAAACCGGCTGGCATCCATAAAATCCAGCGTCAGATGCGTTAACCACTCCTGTATGGTTGCCGTATCTGCACTGCCTATTTTTTCTGATATGGACTCGGCACGTTTAAGTAGTTTTTGCTCCAACACGTGCACATGGTCCACTGCGCGGGAAAAGGCATTAAAAGGAAGCATGAGTAAGTGATAATAGGTTTCAATCGTGACAATGCCATCAATGACTTGAGACAAATGGCGCAAAAGGACATCCGGTACGGCGGCATACACCAAATACCGTTCACGCAAATCGGCATCCGAGGTAAAACTGGTCACCACCGCGATTTCCTCGGTAAAAACCTGGCTGCCGTAGGTATGATGGCCCGGAAGCATCTGGTTAATCTCCTCCGGCGTAAAATCATTCTTTGCGGACACAATAATGTCAAGTGTATGAAAACAATCTCCTAATGCGGGTTTCTGAAAGTCAAAACCCGGAAACAGAATGGGGCCATAGGCCAATGGGGTTTGCTTGTCTTTGGGAATGTGCCAAATTTGGAGACTATAATATTCCGTATGGGCTTTCCAGGCAATCACCAAACGGTCTCCATTGGGCGCTTCAGCCACCCCATAGGCAAACTTTTCGGAGATGACCCGATTCGTCCCGCGAATCTGCATCTGTTTCGCCAAGCCTAAAAAAACCGCCTGACTTTTAGGGCGCTCTTCCGGCGGATTGCTCATGCGAAAAGACATATGGTGGATATGGGCGGGGAAATCCAGCCATTCTTCCAAATAATTATTTCCGGTCTTGTGATACCGTTTGCTCGGCTTATCCGCTGATTGAATGTCACTCATGACTTTTTGGGCTCCAGTTTAGAAGGTCTATATAAGCACCACATCCCCAAAAAACAAGGAGAATAAATTCTCCTCATTATTTTATCCGCGTATCCCATGAACATAGGCTTTGGTCAAGGGATCCGCCGGGGCTTCAAAAAGTATTTCCGTCGGTGCGCTTTCAACCAGTTGTCCGATCCCTTCCACATTCCAGAAAAAGGCGGTCTCATCCGAGATTCGTCGGGCCTGCGCCAGGTTATGGGTCACAATGACAATCGTATACCGTCCTTTCAAACTCTGGATTAGCGATTCAATCGCCGCCGTTGATATGGGGTCAAGCGCAGAGCAGGGTTCATCCATTAATAAGATCTCCGGTTTTAGAGCCAGTGCACGGGCAATACAAAGCCGTTGTTGCTGCCCGCCGGATAAGAGACCCGCCGAGTGAGACAAGCGGTCCTTAACCTCTTCCCACAAACCCACATCCCGAAGCACCGTTTCAACCCGTTCAGCTTGTTGACGGCGATCCTTCATCCCATGCTCCCGAAGGGGAAGCACCATATTTTTTTGAATCGAGAATGGGAAAGGCACGGGCTTTTGAAAGATCATGCCCACCCGGCGGCGAAGCTGAATCGTATCGACATCCGGTGCAAAAAGGTTTTCTCCGTTCACAAAAACCGATCCGTCGACCCGTGCGGCCGGAATGAGGTCAGTCAGGCGGTTCAACACCGTCAGAAAACTGGTTTTCCCGGAACCCGAAGGCCCGATAATAGAGGTCACCAAACCCCTTTTGATCTGTAAATTAACCTCTTTAAGAACAGGGGTCTTCCCGTAAAATAGATTTAATTTCTGCGTTTCAATACTGTATTGATTCAGCTTCGGCTTTCCTTTATTCACTAGACCTCATTGAGTATAAGGGGCGGGCATCACAAGCCTCGCATTCTGGTTTTTCCCCAATGGTCGAGGCACAAGGCCGTCAGTCCGTTTATTGAAAATAACAAGACAATTAACACCCAGGCCGAGGCATAGGCATGGGTGTCGCCACCGGGGACGTTCATCGCCAAATCATAAATGTGAACAGACAAGGACCGGCCCGAATCCAATAAAGACTCCGGCATCCGGCTGACATATCCGCTGGTAAAAATGAGAGCCGCTGTTTCCGAAAGGGCTCGGCCCAGCCCAAGCAACAATCCGGCAGCCAGTGACGGCACGGCGGCGGGAAAAATCAAATCTCGTAATACCGCAACACGACTTAAACCCAAAGCGGCGGCCGAAAGGCGGGTAGACAATGGCACTGCCCTCAAACCCGCTTCTATCGTACGGATTAAAATCGGAAGCACCATACAGGCCAAGGTCAATCCTCCCGATAATATTGAAAAGCCCAAACCCATCCAGTGGGAGAAAACCGCATTGCCGAAAAGCCCGAAAATAATGGAAGGTACGCTCGCAAGCACATCAAGCGCACGCCGCACCATTCGGCCGAGGGTTGTTTTTCCTTGTGAAAATTCCGCTAAAAAGACCGCCGTGCCGAACCCTATTGGAACGGCGGTTCCAAGGGTGACCAACAGGATTGCGGCCGTTGAAACCAGGACAGGCGCAATCCCTCCCTTTCTTCCCGCGTTTTCCGGTTCGTCCCATAAAAACTCCCAGGTGATTCCCGGCGCGCCTTTCAAAAAAATATCACCGATCAGCCAGAAAAAAAACAGGCCCACCCCCACCGCTACACCCGTACAGAGCATCCCCGGCAACCACGCGCTAATTTTTAAGTTCTTATTTTTCAATAACCTTGGCCCGGATAGATTCAGAAATCGCCACAAACCCCATAACGACAAACAGCAACATTAAACCGCTCACAAAAAGCGCCGCACGGTGGTCCGACAAGGCATAAGACATTTCAAGGGCGATATTGGCGGTGAGCGTTCGAACCGGATCAAACACACTGTCAGGAACCTGCACGACATTGCCGCAGACCATCAAGACCACCATGGTTTCCCCGATGGCCCGCCCTGCGCCCAAGATCATCCCTGTAACGATGCCCGGCCGGGCCGCCGGAATGGCCACACCCCAAACCCTTTGCCATTTGGAGAAGCCCAAGGCCGCTGCGCCTTGAAGATATTCAAATGGAACACTCGTCATTGCGGCATTGGCCGAGAGGGCGATTGTGGGCAAAATCATCACCGCCAAAACCAGCACGCCGGCAAGCAAACTCACCCCTGGGGGTTGAACGTGACGGATTATCGGGGCCAAAACCACAAGGCCCCAAAGACCAAAGACCACTGAAGGAATGCCCGACAACACGGACAGCAGCGCCTGATACGCATTTGCAATTTTACGGGGCGCAAAAAACCGGCAAAACACGGCTAGAATAATGCCCAGGGGCGCGGCAACAATCATCGCGCCTACAGTAATGAGCAATGACCCGGCGAACATGGGAAAGAGGCCAAATTGCCCTTCAGTGGGATGCCAGCCGGGGTCGTTTAAAAACCGCATCGGGTTGATTTTCAACAACAGCGGAAGGGACTCTTTGAATAAAAAAAAGCCGATAAAAAGAACAATCAGCCCGGAACAAATGGAAGCCAACCGGCAACCGGCATAAAGCATCCGCTCAGTCCGGGCGAGGGACAAAATACTGCTCCTGAATAATCGATTTCATTTCAGGGGACCGCGCAAACTGGATAAATTTTTTGACCCAGCCTTCAGGAACCTCCAGCGTGACCAGATTCAAGGGTCGTAAAATCGGGAATTTTCCGCTTTGAAGATTAAATAGTGTAGGAGAAACCTGATCCACAGGCAACAGTTTGATTGGAAGCCCCTGCCCGGAATCATAGGCCGCCGCGCCAATAGAAACATAAGCGATCGCGTCCGGGTTTCCCGCAACCGTCTTGATCCCCTGGGCATTGTCACCAATGATGACTGAGGCCCGAATTTCTTGTTGTTTTAAATGGAAATAATCCGTAAACAACTCCAGCGTCGAATGCCCTGCCGCTTTATTCACCACTGTAATGGGGGCATCACGTCCCCCAAGCATTTTCCAATTATTGATTCGTCCCTGATAGATCTCCCTGACCTCATTATTACTCAGACCATCCACAGGGTTACTTTTATGCACAATCAGCGTGATGCCGTCATAGGCAATTGGAAACTCCCATAAATGCTCCTCCGCTGGTTTTAAATGCCGTGAAACCATGCCGATGTCTGCCAGACCACGCCGGGCATCTGCAATACCGCGTGAAGATCCCCCGGTTTGCACATCGACACGAACCTGTCTATGCATTTTCTCAAAGTGGTGAGCAATTTCAGCCGCCAGGGGCGCGACGGTACTGGAGCCTGTCAGGACGAGTTGTGATTCCGAAGGATCCGCATGGGCATTTCGAGCGGCAAAAGACATCCCGCCCAAGTAAATGGACAGCGATAAAATCAAACCCTGTTTTATTTTATTGGTCAAATTTGAGCTTGCAGCAACCAAGATCAATCATTTTGCCTGTTTGTGAAAGGTCAACCCCTTCTGCCAATGCATAACGGACTGCCTTCCCTTCGCGGGACGATTTTACCAGCCCGGCATCCCTCAAAATTTTAAGGTGATGGGAGAGCAAACTTTGATCCATCTTCAAGAGTCCGTTCATTTCTGTGACATTTTTAGGTCCCTTCAACAACATCGCCATCACTGAAAGCCGGGTGGTGTCCCCGAGGACTTTAAGTTTATCTGCGCATTGCTGTTGTGATAAATATTTTCCAGATTTCGTCATATCGGGCCATTCTTAATAATGAATTATCCTTCATATGAAAAATAATTCATTATTAAGAAAATGTCAATCGAGGGATACAAAAGCAAACGGTAAGGTTATGAATAGAAATTGAACCTGATTTTGTTGAAGGAATTGATCCAATACACATCAAGCAAAAACCATATTTTCACTGAAAAAAATCATACTGCTTCAACTAAACAAGGAAACCCCGTTCAAGACGCGCTCAGGCATGCAGATACCGCGCTTCCAGTGCTTTTAGATAATCAAACACAACGGGGTTTTGCTCCTTTATTTCAGTAAAGCGAAGACCAAATGCATACCTTTTTCCCTGATCTACCTGAGTCGACCATCGGATTTCCCCAGCCAGTGTCTCTTCAATGACATCCTCTTCGGAAAGAGAAAGCTTGAGTTTAATATGAAGGATTTCCCCCTTTTTGTAGGGCAGCTTCGAATACCCCCCGATTCCCTCTACAGAAATGTCCCGGATAAAAACATCTTCTGTCACATGATGACCTTCCGAGTTCACGTGGGCCAGGGTCGCCGCCGGTATCCTTAAACATTTTCGACGCTCTCGCATTTCTTGAAGGTTCTGCTTTTTCTGATCATCCCCCAAGTCCTGCTCAGGTATTTCCCAACCTCTCATTGGAAACACCGCAACATTTTTTTGAACCTTTCCCTGATTTTTGATTTCATGATTCATGTCAACCCCCGTTTAAGATGTGTATGTCACCTTCGCACCTGTGATTTGGATACAAAAAAACCCGCCGCTCCACGATAAGAGAGGGCAGGTCAACAACACACACTTCGGTAACCCCGCTGTCCCTTCTGATAAATCTCCTTCAAAAAGGACCGGAAGCTTTGCGTCATCACTTTACAGTGATTTTGCCCTTATCGGTCGGCTAAGCGCACCTTTTATTCCTTATAAATTACCAAATATCTTTATTTTGTCAATAAAAAGATCCGCTTTTCCCCAAATAAAAAAACAGGAAAGGGAATTAACGGATATAGGTCTTGATATAACGATGCACCATAAAGATAATCAAACCGGTTAAAAGAATGATATAGGCGCTGTAGAGGACCATGACCTTGGTGCGGTCCTGAAAAAAAACAAATCCGAAATAAAGCAAAACCACACATCCCAGGATACAACCCGCAGAGACGATATTAAAAATCATCTTGCCTTTTTTCGAGAGCATGGCTTCCCTACTTTTGAAAAAATTCAAACAAAAATAGACCGGATTTTTGACAAGACAAGGTCATATTCAAACCCCTGCCATTAAAAGCCCTTTATTGTTTCGGCATCTTTTTTCAAATCCGAAACCAATGCATGGATGCCCTGTTTTATTTCGGACGCACTGATCCCTTTTTTAACCCCCTGCACAGATTTCCGGATATCATCAAAACGGGTTTCGAGTTCCAAAGCACGGGGTTCCCCCAGACTTTTTGCAATGGCCTTACGCAAGCCGGATTCCTGATACAACACAGAGTAGGTCCGCATCACCTTGGTCGCCGCAGAGGTATGCCTTTTTTTCTTCCACCTTGAAAAGGCCGTCTCCAGTGCAGAGGCAATCTCATCCACTTCTGAAAACCAGTCAATTTTGGTCAGGGCCGTAAAATCTTTATCCAGCCCGCCCATGGCCATCAATCCAAGCGAGAGGGTTTCCTTTGCCTTTTCAATATTTATTTTCCGGCGCCCCTCCGCAATTTCTTTTCTTGAAAGACTTTGGTGCCAGGGCACAAGGGTGTATTTCCCCGGTTGTATTTTTCTGATTTTAAACCGGCCCGCATCGTTGGTGACTGCGGCATAAGGCGAGGGAGACACATATATGATGGCGCTCATCTCAGGGTGCACATTACACTGCACGGATACAATTCCCGGATTTTTAAGCACCACTTGCTTGGTTGTTTCAGGAAGGTGCGTTCCCAGGTTAAAACGGTTGGACGGCCCGTTTGAACGCACATTATGAATCTTGTCATCATTGTTTTCAAAATAAACCGTCGATCCCACAGTCACCACACTGAAGGCGGGCAAAAACGCCAATTCCTTCTGCTTGATTGTGTACTCAATCGGTTCAACGGATAGCGTGCCTTCCTTTTCCGGCATTAAATACACCACTGCGTTCGGCACCGGCGTTTCATTCACCGTCACTGTTCCAGTCAGCTCGCTCAACGGCCCGTCCGCCAACACAAGCGTATTCAAAAAGAAAAAAGACACCACAACAAAAAACAAAAAAACGGGGTCGCGATATAAACGAAATGATTTCACCATGGCGGGGAGATTATTGAATTTGACGCGCCTTTGTCAACAGGCATGGCCCGATTTTAAAACAAATCGGGTGTATTTTTTCTCTCATTTGAATTTCAAGCCTTTTCATACGATAATGCGCGCCGGAGCATAATTCAGGAAAAACACCAAAAATGAACGACACCGCACAAAACCGCAAAGACATCGAACAACAGCTTCGGTCGGCGGGATGGATGATCCAAAACCCGGAGAACCCCGATTTGCATCAATCACTTGGGGTGGCCGTACGGAATTTCCCCCTCGCAAGGGACTACGGCGCCATCGATTACTTGCTGCATCTGGAAGGAAAGGCGGCGGGCCTCATCGAAGTTGTGCCAGAAAATACCCCCTTGTCCGGCGTGCCGGTCCTGGCCGAAAAATACAGCCGGGGGCTGCCGTTCACCCTGCGTCTTTTTATTCGGCCGCTGCCCTTTTTGTATCAGGGCAACGGCACGGACGTCTGTTTCACCAACGCCTTCGATCCCGAACCCAAACCGCGCCCCTTGCACGGCTTCCATCGCCCCGAAACCCTGAAAACGTGGCTCGAAGACGGCATGGTCGGCGAAACCCCGCGGGACATGGCCGCCGAATATTTCCCGGAACACCGTCGGCGCGGCCGTACCTTTCACGAACGTCTGTTGATTAACCTGCCGCCGCTTGATACCGACGGTCTTTCCGCCGAACAAATCCGCATGATCACCAATCTCGAGAAGTCTTTTAAAGAAAACCGCCCCCGCGCCCTGGTAGACCTGCCCGCCGGGGAGGCACGCACCGTGGCCGCGATCCGTTTCGTGGACCGTCTGATGCGCTTCGCCGATGCCCGGCGCGTACTGTTTCTGGTGAATTCCGCCGATATTGCCCAAAGACTTCAACACACCATTCAAAACCACATGACCCTGAACAGCCGTAGCGCCGTGGAAGCACTCACAGAGAAGGCCCCGTCCCCCGGCGTCCGCTGCTGCATCACGACCCTGCCGCACCTCCACAGCCTGCTCGCTCCGGCCGCAACACCCGGCACGGGACTGGAAGAGGCTGTCCCCCCGGCCATTCCCTACCATCCCGGCCTTCCCATCGAAACCTTCGACATCGTCCTCCTCGACACCTGCGATGCCTCGCTCAACCCTTTTTTTCGCCCGGCCTTGACCTACTTCGATGCTTATCTCATCGGCCTGACAGAAAAACCGGACCCGGCCGCCATCGATTTTTTTGACGGCAATTTGGTAATGGAAGATTCCGGCAAACAACACCCCGACGGACTGGATGTGATATAGGTTTATTTTCACAAACGACGCCACGAACTTACTGTCGTTCGCATACAGGAGCGTCTTGCCTTGATTCCCGCGCTGGAAACCGAGCGTTTGATTTTCAGGGCCTTTAACGACATCAATCAATTGGTCGAACGACGGGATGAGCCGACCCTTTCTCATGAAGCCCTGATTGAGGAATTAAAAAAAAGATGGCCGCATTTAAAGTCCATATGAAATACTTTCGCAGGTTTTAAAACAGTATCTTGCTCTTTACGATCAACCCATAATGGCGCAAGGGGAATAATATTCAGGTCATTCAAAAAAATGCGCCAATGTCCTTTAAAATCCTTTTTTTATTCGAGTTGTTTTATTGTGGATATTGTCGCTTACGGTTAGAAGAGCCGTAATGAGACAGAATGAGGTCTTCTGCCTCATTAACTTTTTACTCTCTGGAAACTTTCTCTTGCGTAAACAAGATCACTTGCCAATATATGCAAAAATGTACATAATAAGGGGAATCGTTTGAATAAGGAACCATTGCGGCAGGTCATTTGGGTTGGAGATTGCCGGAAAAAGCTCAAAGAATTTCCCAGAGGCGCACAGCGTACCATAGGCCGCGCCCTGGATTTCGCCCAGCGCGGCGGGATGCACCCGTCGGCCAAGCCGTTCAAGGGTATCGGCACGGGCGTTCTGGAGATTGTTGCAAGACATGATACAGATACCTATCGGGCGGTCTATGCAGTGAAGGTGGGAGAGACAATCTATGTCCTCCATGCCTTCCAGAAGAAGTCAAAATCGGGCATCAAAACACCGAAGCAAGAAATTGATTTAATAAAACAGCGTTTCAGGCAAGCGAAGGTAATTGAACATGAAGAAAAATAAAATCGAATATGAAAAAAGCTCAGGCAATGTATTTGAGGATTTGGGGTTTCCAAACCCCGAACTGGAACAGCTTAAATCCGCTCTTGCCTATGAGATATTCAGTATCTTAAAACAACGGAAACTGACACAGGCGCAGGCGGCAAAAATCCTGGGTATTGACCAGCCGCAGGTATCACGGCTAAAAAACGCCGACTTCACCCGCTTCAGCGTAGAGCGTCTTTTCAGCTTCCTGAACAAATTAGGCCGTGATGTTGAAATCCGCATCAACCGCGCCAAGGGTGAAACCCCGCATCAACGGGTTGTTCATGCATAAAACTGTTGAGACAGAACGAGTAATTCTGTTTCACTTATCACTATTTTATTGCCATAATTTTGTTATCTTGCTACTTTTCGTTCAATTTTTCTTTGAAAAAAATCACATTCAAAGCAGACCAAGGGAAATACTATGTATTCTGATGAAGAGGCAGAAGAACTACTTGAGATCCCTAAACATGTTGATGGAGAAAACAAAGTTGACCTTAAACAAAGCCGGAGCAGAATAAATTTGCTTAGTGAAGATGAAAATTATCGATTCATACTCGATCTTCATGTGAATAAAAAAATTGAATTTAAGCTATCGCTTCATCATCAAGAAAATCAAACGTATGTTGGCCTATTAAGAATTGACTATAAGGGGCGGCATACTAACCCTGCCGAAGGAAGAGAATCACTTCCTCATCGTTTTAAACCATTTATAGGAAAATGCTTTGATATTGATGAGCCACACGTTCACTGTTATGTTGCAGGATACAAGCCCCTAGTTTGGGCACTTCCAATTAAAACATATGGCTTTGCGGTAACTACAATTTCAGAGCATGGTCACTATATGGATGCAATAAAACACTTTGCAGAAAAAATTAATATCCGTGAAGAATTAGAAATACAGAGTTCTTTATTATGAGCTGGGTAACGGGATTGATATCTGAATATTATAGTTGGTTAAAAGAAAATACAATCATTCTTGATTCAAAATCTTCTGCTTGGACTCTAATTAATACACCATTTGTTGGAGCGTTTAACGACCATATAGAATTGTATGCTAAAAAAGATAACGGCACGATTACACTATCAGATAATGGAGAAACACTCCATAGTCTTGGGCTACTAGGGGTTTCGGTATCCCGGTCAAAACCGCGTCAGGAAATATTAAATTCTATTTTGGTTAACTATGGTGTGACACAAAAAGAAAATGAGTTTTTAATTGAATTCAGACCAGAAGATTTCCCACAAAAGAAGCATAACCTTCTATCCGCAATTATTGAAATCAATGACCTTTATGTACTTTCTGAACCCAACGTTGCATCTGTTTTTAAAGATGACGTTCGGCATTATCTTGAAGAATTGAACTTGGTTTT
>CALZIJ010000072.1 GCA_945787655.1 Nitrospiria bacterium
ATGGCGTGGATATCGAGGTTGCCGATGGTGAGTTGATTGTCATCGTCGGCCCGTCGGGCTGCGGCAAATCCACCTTGCTGCGCATGGTGGCCGGTTTGGAGACGGTGACACAGGGCGAGATTTCTATTGGAGACCGCGTCGGTATCCCCTGGCTCGGAAACAGTTGCGGCCAGTGTGAATATTGCCGGAATCACCGGGAAAACCTCTGTGACGATCCGAAGTTCACGGGCTATGATCTGGATGGCGGATATGCACAATACACCGTAGCGGACGCCCGATATTGTTTTAAAATTCCCGAAAGCTACTCGGATACGGAAGCCGCGCCCTTGCTCTGCGCAGGATTAATCGGCTATCGCGCACTTCGTATGGCTGGGGCTGTAAAACGAATCGGACTTTACGGCTTTGGCGCGGCCGCCCATATCGTGGCGCAAATTGCACAGTTTGAAAAAAAAGAGGTGTATGCCTTTACCCGGCCGGGAGATACAGTCGCCCAGTCTTTTGCAAAAAAATTGGGGGCGGCCTGGTCGGGCGATTCGGATACCTTGTCTCCGACGCTGCTGGATGCCGCCATTTTATTTGCTCCTGTGGGCGCGCTCATCCCGCTTGCCTTGAAAAATATCAAAAAAGGCGGTACCGTGGTCTGCGCGGGTATTCACATGAGTCCCATTCCCGCATTTACATACGACTTGCTCTGGGGGGAGCGGGTGCTTCGCTCGGTCGCCAATTTAACACGTCAGGACGGGATCGATTTTTTTGACATCGCGCCCAAAGTGCCCGTTCGCACAGAGGTGCACTCTTTTCCACTAGAGGCTGCAAATGAGGCACTATCGAGCTTAAAAGCAGGACAAATACAGGGCGCAGCGGTGCTGGTCGTGAATTCATGAGAGGATGAAATGAAAAAGGGTCTGAAATTATGGAGGGTTTTATCCGCTGCGGTACTGTTTTTTGCTCTGTCGGCCTGCTCCAATCCCGAAGGGAAAAGCCAGGCGCTTTACGAGACGGCTCAATTTGAAGAACAGCAGATGAATTTTAAACATGCACGCAAACTGTACGAAGAGATCCTCCAAAAATATCCGGAGGCCTCTTTTGCAGAAAAAGCGAGGGAACGCTTAAAGGCGATTGAGGCCGAACAAGAATGAATCCCAAACAGTTCTCCCGTTGCGGCCCCGGCCCTGATCATTTAAAACAACCGTTGTTTTTTCTTCTTGCCCGGCCCAAGAAGAGGATACTCAGATTTTTTTCAAAAGTTTATTGATAATTTACTATTTTTTTGCAACGATACCCCTGTTTTTAAAATCAATCGTTTAAGGAACCCGGAATGAAACGTAAGGCACTTGGAAAGGGATTTGGAGAAAAAGGACTGGGTCTGGCCGCATTGGTCCCCACAACCGGCGGCGAAAAAGAAGGGCTGATCGATCTTGATATCAATTCGGTCATCGCCAACCGTTATCAGCCACGGCAGGTCTTTGATCAAAGCGCGCTCGAATCACTCGCGGATTCCTTAAAACAGCACGGCCTGATTCAACCCATCACGGTCCGGAAAACCGGTCGCGGCCATTTTGAACTCATTTCGGGCGAGCGGCGCTGGCGTGCGGCCAAACTGGCCGGATTATCGACCATTCCCGCGATTATCAAATCAGTTGAAGACCGGGAATTGATGGAATGGGCCGTTCTTGAAAACCTTCAGAGAGAAGACCTCAATCCCATTGAAAAGGCCAGGGCCTACGAAAAACTGATCTCTGAATTTTCACTGACCCAGGAAGCCATCGCCACCCGGATGGGCATTGACCGCTCTTCGGTTTCCAATTTTCTTCGGTTGCTTCAATTGCCGTCTGAACTTTGGGACGACATTTCGGCCGGACACCTTTCAATGGGGCATGCCAAAGCCCTTTTGTCACTGGATTCAAAGGAAAACCAGTTCAAACTGGCTGGGGAAATTAAGCGGCGCGGCATTTCAGTGCGGCAGGCGGAAGCCCTGGTCCAGCAATTGAAGAAATCTCCGGACCTAAAAAAACCGAGCCCGCCTGCGCCCGTGAATCCTGATTTAAACCGGGTTGAGGATCGATTGAGGCAGTCGCTTGGCACCAAAGTCAAATTAACACAGCAAGGGAAATCAGGAGAAATCCGGATTGCCTATTATTCCCTTGATGATTTAGACCGAATTTTAGAAAAATTATTATAAACATTTAAAACACGTAAGGCGGTATTACGGCAAGGAGAAACCATGGCACGAAACAATGAGGATATTGTTGCTTTTTTAGGAAAAGACGCCTCGTTTAAAGGAATCATTACCTATGAGGGCGTCATTCGGATCGACGGGAAAATGGAAGGGGAAATCATTTCACAGGGCGATCTGGTCGTCGGGGAGTCGGCGGTGATCGACGCCAAAATTTCAGTGGCAAGCATTGTCTGCGCGGGGAAAATTTCAGGGGATCTCCAAGCCTCGGAAAAAATTCATTTACTTAAAAATGCCTCTATGAGCGGCTCGCTCAATACCCCGTCCTTGATTATTGATGAAGGGGTGGCGTTTAACGGCCAGTGTGAGATGAAGAAAATGGCGCCAAGCCCCAAGACGCCTTCCTGATGCAGCCTGTTTTGAAAAAAAAGAATCACGAAAACAAACCACTTCGGATCGTTGTCGGAATGAGCGGCGGGGTGGACTCTGCGGTCACTGCGGCCTTGCTCAAGGAAGCGGGACACGAAGTCATCGGCGTGACCCTGACCCTGTGGGAAGATGAAAACGAAGAAGAAAAGCGCTGGCAGGACCGATCCTGTTGCAAGGTGGGTCTGGCGCGCCACGTTGCAAAGCAATTATCTATCCCGCACCATTCTTTTAATATTCAAAAACTCTTTCAAAAAGAAGTCATTGATGATTTTTGCGATACTTATTTACTGGGTCAAACCCCCAATCCCTGCGTGCGCTGTAACGAACGGGTCAAATTCGGACAACTTCTGACGCTGGCCCAAAAACTGGAGGCCGATGCGCTCGCAACGGGACATTACAGCCGCATTATTTATCGGCCCGAAACAGGCCGATATGCTTTGCTGAAAGGGAAGGATCTGAACAAGGACCAAAGCTATTTTCTGTACCGCCTCAACCAACAACAATTGTCAGCCACGCGCTTCCCACTGGGCGGGATGACAAAGGAAACCGTTTATCAAAAAGCGGCGGAGATGGACTTGCCTTATGAAGAAATTCTGGAAAGCCAGGAAGTGTGTTTTGTCACGCAAAAAGACTACCGCTCTTTTTTGACCGAAAACCGGCCGGAAGCGGCCGTCCCCGGAGAGTTCGTGACAACGACGGGGGAAGTGGCTGGAATGCATCAGGGCGTCGCGTTTTATACTGTTGGTCAACGGCGCGGGTTGAATATCGCCCTGGGCGAACGAACCTATGTTACGCGGCTCGAACCCGAACACAACCGGGTCATTATCGGCTCAAAAAAAGAGCTGCTCCAACAGGATTGCATGGCCACCGATCTCGTTTGGGGAGGCCTTGGTTCACCAAACGAGCCGATTGCCGTTGAAGCTCGAATCCGCCATCGCGCCGAAACAAGGCCCGCCACACTTTCCGTAGTAAAAAAGGGACCGGATTCCGGGAGCGTCAAGATTCATTTCCATCAGCCTGTGGAAGGCATCACACCAGGTCAGGCCGTTGTTTTTTACCAGGGAGATGAAGTCATCGGAGGCGGCACCATTCAACCCGAAAAAAAAGCCCCTGACCCGATGCTTGTCTTAAAGACCGGGCCAGAGGCTTAACTTTTATTTAGTAGGACGTTTTTTATTTCACGGCTTGCACGAGGGGTTTTCTCTTTGATTCTTCTGTCATTACCGGGGTAATCACCGATATTTTTTCATCTTCCGTTTTGCCCATTCTGGCACTTCCATTAAATTGAGCCCCTTCTTCAATAACCAAAGAGGGGGTCACAATTTCACAATCGACAATGGCGGTTTTTAAGAGTTCTACTTTTTTATGACCGATAATCTTCCCGGTAACTCGGCCTCCAATGATAATTGTTCCGCCTTCGATTTCGGAAGAAATCTGAGCACCTTCTCCCAGAATCAACGACCCTTTTACTTTTATTTTTCCATCGACCTTGCCATCCAGCCTACCGGAACCTTCAAAGTGAATATCCCCTTTTAGTTCAACGCCTTTGCCCATAAAAATAATGAGTTCATTGGATTCTTTTACTGTGCTTTCTTCCCGCCCAAATGCCATTCCTTCTCCTCCTGTATTTATAAAAACATAATAAGCTTAACCGTACATTGAACCCGGTATTCTGTCAAGAATGTGAAGCCGTTTTCGGCCTAAATGTTATCCATTTGCTGGATATATTAAGATGTTTCAGATCTCAGAAAAAAATTGGGGGGAGCACGCTATTTGGACAATGATGCATTCCAGGAAGCATTTTGGGACAAACACGATTGTAATTGTTCAAAAATTTCTGGCGGAGGGGACTCTGCCTTGAATACTTTGGGAAACGGGTTGCCCTGGGTACGATACCCAATGACGACGCCTTCCTTTCGAATTCCTCTCAAGGCCTGAATAAAAAGCCCTGAACCTTTCGAAGCGCCTAAAAAATAAGTTTTTTCTGCGACCTCAATTTTTTCCAGCTCACCCAAGGTGGTGACTGTACTGGTTTCAAGCCAGGCATTGGACAATGGAATGGCCCTTGCGTCAGACAAATCTACGTTCCTGATTTGATCGGCAGAAATTTTAATGATGGTAATCGCATTTGCAGCACTGGAAGAAGGACTTTCTTTGACCATAGACAGACGCAGGGTGATTAAAATTCTTTGACGGCTGACCCCGGTAAATTGAATGTGGCAACTTCTCTTATCTTCTTCCTTTGAGGAAGAAGCAACCTCCCAGTCATAAAATCCGAGCGTTTCAATTTCAATGGGCGGGCGGGGATCGTGGTTTTCATCGGAAAAAACGGGGCGATGCCATACTAAAATGGTAAATACGACACCCCCGAGTATCCACAAGCGGACCGAGGAGAAGAGGATAGACTGCATAAAAAATAATTTCATAAATCGAATCCCAAAAAACTCATTGTGAAGGGTCTTGTTTCCAAAGTAAAGCCTGTTTCAGAAAGGCCTGATCATTCCCATGATTCGGTCTGAATCAAAGCAAAAACTGTCACCATTTAACCCAAGAAACCCTAACTGAATACTAATTTTCAAGAAATAACACAAAAACTACCCTCTTTTGGGGGGGTTGACCCTAACCGAGCAATTCCCTACAATTCCGCCTTGCTTTGTTTATGACAAATGGAATGATTGATGCGTGAGGAAACCCTGACATTTTTCCCGGAGGACGACCGGCGAAGTCGAAGCGGCTTTAATCGATTTCGCAGATTTCTTAATAATTATTGGTTGATCCCCCTCATTTTCTGCTACCTGCAGCTTGCGACACAAGTCTTCTATCCGGCAGATTCTCCTTTGGATCGCATTTCCAAGGGAAACCGCGCTTTTTTTAATGGTGTCCCCATCGCCTATAAAATCATAACTTATGACTTCCCCTTTGCACTTTTGGGACACCTCTACGAGCTCGGAGTGCAAGGCACCTATAAAACCAATTTTTTTCAGGTTCCACATAAAGATATTAAAGCAGCCTTGGGCACCCCCGATGTTCAAACCACATTTTACAACCGGCTTGTCTCATCCAGAAATCACCATGACAGTGAAATCGGGGGATTGCTTTCTATCTCTTACGAGGGAAATACACCAAAACTTTATTTACATGAAATTCCATCGTTAAATGAGGTTTTTTTGACGCGACTGAGGGAAGCCAGTGCTTCGCCGAAAGATTTTATTGAATTGATTAACTCAAAATCGAGCAAAGACCTTTTTCATGGGGTCGGTATTTTACCCGAATGGGTGGCAAGCACCACCAAATTAATCAAAACGTCTCACATCACCGAAAAATCCCGGCAAAATACCATCTTAAATTTTATCGAGATGTACGAAGCGCTTTCCGAATCGCGTTATATCCTCTCCCCTTATCAGTTTAAAGCCGGAATCGGGAAAATCCCATTTGCACAACGGTTTGTGGGGATCTTTCATTTCCATAACGGCTTGAACGAACCGCCTTCACCCACAGATATACAACAAAGCCTCAGAAATCGGCAAATTGTGTTTACCTTTTCAGAATCAGGGTGGACCTTGTACGATGTCGAAAAGCAAAACCTCGCCAAAATCGACATTAAGATTGACAAGCCTATACAGCTCCAATAGAATAACGGGCGTCTTTTACGTGTTATTATTGAATATATCGGTTAAAGCAGGGGAGGAAAATGCCCGATGAAAGTGATTTTAAAAGCAGATGTAGAACAATTAGGCCACATGGGTGACCTGGTCGATGTGAAACCGGGTTATGCGCGTAATTTTCTCATCCCCAAAAATATGGCGGCACGCGCCACGACAAAAAACGTGAAAGTTTTGGAACATGAAAAACGGGTCATCTCCGCTCGCATCAAAAAAATACGCCAGTCCGCCGAAGAAGCGGCACAAAAAATTGCCGCACTTTCCCTCAGTATTCCAGCTCAAGTGGGAGAAGAAGGCAAACTTTTCGGATCGGTCTCATCCAAAGATATCGCCGAAGCCATGTTAGAAGCGGGTGTCGAAGTTGACAAACGCAAAATTCTGCTGGATAAACCCATCAAGGAAGTGGGAACCTTTCAGGTTTCCATCAAGATTCATCATGATGTGACCTCATCAGTCAAGGTTGAAGTTGTCCCAAAAACAGAAGAATAGAGGGTAAGCTTCCCGACCTATTGTATTTCATATCAAACCCTCTTAAGTCGAAAATGAGGCAAGGTCTGCAACAAGTGATCCATCACTCAAAATATCTGATTCGGTCAAAAACCCTGTGCTCACTGTGGAGAAAAGTTTATCCATGAAAAGGCTTCAGCTTTTTGCCGGCAACTCGAATCCTGTACTCGCCAAGGAAATCTGTGACTATCTCGGTTTGACCCTCGGACGGGCCACGGTATCTACTTTTAGTGATGGCGAAATATACGTTAAAGTTCAGGAAAATGTCCGGGGAAATGACGTTTTTGTGATCCAGTCGATGTCCGGTCCCGTCAATACCCATATCATGGAGTTGTTAATTCTGATAGATGCCCTGAAACGTGCTTCAGCGAGAGAAATTACTGCTGTCATTCCCTATTATGGTTATGCACGCCAGGACCGGAAGGATCAGCCGCGCGTCCCGATTACCGCCAAGCTGGTGGCAGACCTGATCGGATCAATTGGAGCGCACCGCGTCTTAACGATCGATCTGCACACCGGCCAAATACAGGGATTTTTTAATATTCCCGTCGATCATCTTTACGCAAGCCCGGTACTCCTGCAATATTTTAAGAAGAAAAAATTTGACGACCTGGTGATCGTATCTCCCGATGCGGGCGGGGTAGAACGGGCGCGGGCTTTTGCAAAAAAAATGGAAGTGGGCCTTGCCATTATCGACAAGCGACGGGAAGGGCCCAACCGAACAAAAATCATGAATATTATTGGGGAAGTGGAAAATCATGATATCCTCATTTTAGATGACATGATCGATACAGCCGGCACGATTGCGCAGGCCGCTGTCGCGATTAAGGGAAAAGGCGCCAAACGAATTTTTGCGGGATGTACCCACTCCGTATTTTCTGGACCTGCAATCACCCGCTTAAATGAGGCCCCCATTGATGAAATTGTTGTCACCAACACCATTCCATTGAATGGGAAAGAAACCGCTTGCAAAAAGATTACCGTCTTGTCTGTGGCCTCTCTTTTAGGAGAAGCCATCAAACGGATTAATGAGGAATCATCAGTCAGCTCACTTTTTGATTAAAGACCGAGTCATCAAAAAACACTATTTTGAATGAGGAAAACCAATGCAAAAAATAGAAATTGAGGGAGAATATCGGGAAAAGGCAGGCAAGGGAATGGCCCGGCAGCTACGGCGCGAAGGCAGAATTCCTGCCGTCCTTTATAGCAAAGGGACCTCTACTCCGGTAGTGCTTTACCCCAAACAAATTCAAAAAGTCCTGCACTCCGAGGCGGGTGAAAACACCCTGATTACGCTCAAAATTGTAGGAGAAAAAGGCCAGCATATCGCTATTTTAAGAGATTACCAAAAAGATCCCATGACGGGAGCCATCCTCCATGCCGACCTTTTTGAAATTTCGATGAACGAATCCATTGATGTGAAAGTATTGGTAGAAATTACCGGAGACACACCCATCGGGGTCAAGGCAGAGGGTGGCGTGTTGCGGCACCATGTCCGGGAAGTAGAAATCCGATGCCTGCCGACCAAAATTCCTGACCATATTCAGGTTGATGCTTCAGGGCTTAATGTCGGAGATATGATTCACATCGAAGATCTATCTCTCGGAGAAGGCATAGAGATACTGGACCAAGGGTCTCAGGCCATTGTTTCTGTGGCTTCATCGATCTCGGAAGAGAAACTGGAAGAATTGCTGAGTTCAACACCTGGTGAAGTCGAACCCGTTGAACCTGAAACGGAGCCAAAAGTAGAAGAATAATTGGCCGGGGGACTGACCCCAGTATCAATTTTTCCTTTTCGGAGGAAATACGTGAAGCTTGTCGTGGGTCTTGGCAACCCGGGTCCACAGTATGAAACAACAAAGCACAATGTTGGATTTTGGGTACTGGATGCCTTTGCTGACCAAACACATCTGACTTTTTCAGGTAAAAAGGGAGATGCCCTGACCAGCCGGGGGCAGTGGCAAGCTTCAAACAGTGCGGTCGATTTTATGCTCGTCAAACCCCAAACCTTTATGAATCGATCCGGCTATTCCGTTCGCTCCCTGCTTCATTATTATAAAATTCCGCTTTCTGATTTAATTCTGATTTATGATGATGTCGACCTTGATATCGGTCGTGTCCGCATTAAAAAACAAGGGGGCACAGGAGGCCACCGCGGAGTGGCTTCCGTGATACAGGAAGTGGGGTCCAATCAGTTTGTCCGTCTTAAAATCGGTGTCGGGAAAGACCCTCGCATGAACACCGCAGACTATGTCCTATCACCCTTTCACCAGGAAGACCAAGAAAAGATCTCAGAAGTGGTCACTCAAGCCGTCACCTTGCTTCCTTTGCTTTTAGAAGACAAAATCACGGAAGCCATGAACCGTTATCACCTTGCGTAAAGGAATGTCATATGGCCACACATTGCGGTATTATCGGACTCCCTAACGTCGGAAAGTCCACTATTTTCAACGCCCTGACACGGGCCGAGGCCGAGACAGCCAACTATCCCTTTTGCACCGTTGACCCGAATACCGGCATTGTTCCGGTCCCCGATGAACGGATGGATTTTTTAAAAACATTGTATCAACCCAAAAAAACCACTCCCAGCCATATGGCCTTTGTCGATATTGCCGGACTGGTTGCCGGCGCAAGTCAGGGCGAAGGCCTGGGGAATCAATTTCTGGGGCATATCCGTGAAGTGGACGCCCTGGTCCACATCGTGCGCTGTTTTGACGACCCTGAAATCGTACACGTTAACGGAGAAGTAAACCCTCAAAATGATGTCACTCTGATTACAACAGAACTGATTTTGAAAGACCTTGAAACCGTTGAAAAGCGATTGCTCAAATCCCGGAAAAAAATACGGTCGGGAGACAAGGCGGCGGCCATTGAGGATTCTCTTTTATCCCGGCTGCAAGACGCACTCTCCAATGGCGTCTGCGCACGTACTCTGAAAATCTCCGAAAAAGAAGCGCCTTTGATGCATGAGCTGACCCTGCTGACCCAAAAACCCATCCTCTATGTTGGCAATGTCCCGGAAGAAGACATTGAAAAAGGCAATGCCTATTCAGAAGCATTAAAGCAGCTTGCCGATAAAGAGGGCGCGGAATGCCTGATCATTAGCGGGAAAATCGAAAGCGAAATCGCCACCTTGCCCCCGGAGGAAGGGGCTCAATTTTTAGAGGCACTCGGCATGAAAGAAACCGGCCTCGCCCGCCTCATTCGCGCATCCTATAAAATGCTTGGCTTGATTACTTTTTTTACTGTTGGCGAAGATGAAGTCAAGGGTTGGACGATAGGTCAAAACACGCCGGCCGTCGACGCCGCGGGTAAAATCCATTCAGACATTGCCCGTGGCTTCATCCGTGCGGAAGTCTTTCACTATGATGACCTGCTGACACATCACAGTGCCCACGCTGTTAAAGAAAAAGGACTCCTCCGGCTGGAAGGCAAGCAATACATTGTAAAAGACGGGGATTGCATTTATTTTCGATTTAATGTCTGATTTTTTTCAGGATGTGTTTTTTTGAAACCGGAGCATCCGCGGAATGACTTGAAATCAGAAAGGCCATCAGCCCGAACCAGATCACTGCGGCGATCCACTTTGCCATTGGGATCGGCTTGAAAAATACGGTCATGGACAACATAATGGTCGAGAATAAGGCAATTTGATATTTTTGATTTTTGCTTAATCCTCTTTTTTCCGTGTACGCCTTGATATAACTTCCCAAAAAAGGGTGGGCCAAGAGCCATCGATGCCATCGTGGACTGCTCCGGGCAAAACAAAATCCAGCCAAAAGGATAAACGGGGTGGTTGGGAGCAGAGGGACAACAATGCCAACAATACCCAATATAATTGAAACAAAACCGGCAATGATCAATAATTTCCCTTGTGTCTTTTCTAAAGATACACGGAACACCCCCTTTTTAATCTCTGACTGATGCTCAAATCTTTTCATGCTCCTTGAGTTGATTTTCATAAGTTTTCCGAAAGCCATATGTGGTGATTTCCTGGTGTTATAGAAATATGTCCCTTGATCACAGCACCGCCGTCTTCTGCCTCTTTTTCTGTATTTCTACAAAGATGATTTAATGAAGTTACGTCTTGAGACCTTCAAATTGAAGAACAGTAATGGAATGGCCTACACCTGATTTACTATTGCTATTAACCTTTCCTAACACACTTACACAGCCTGGACTTTTTACTTTATTCGGCAGTTCTTGAAAAAACCTTTAGACTCTTTAGTCTAGTAATAGAATTTTGGATGGAATCTTCTATTTTTAAAGACCAATGGGTCGTTTCCCAGGTCAAGAGGAGTAAAAAATCACACCCGATGGGCTGGAAAAACAGTTGACCCCGTTATCTTGGCAGTTAGGAACATAAGGGAAACACGATTTCAAAGCGGTTTCAAATCGGGGGTTCTTGATTAAAATCCATTGACTCGCCCATTCCTTTTGTGCCAAAACCATTCTCGCTTCACACACAACAGGAAACAATCATGAAACAGGATTATCAGGGGATACTGGAAGAAATTTACCACGAGACAACACCTTTAGGCGGGCAAGGCCGGGTGGCCGATTATATCCCGGCGCTGGCCCAAGTTAGTCCCGCACAATACGGCATCGCCATAGAAACCCTGGACGGAGACTCTTTTTCAGTGGGCGACGCCACAACGCCTTTTTCGATTCAAAGCATTTCAAAAGTTTTTCTTTTGTCGATGGTCATTCGGGTGCTGGGTGAAAAACTCTGGGCACGCGTCGGGCGGGAACCCTCCGGCACGGCCTTTAATTCCCTGGTGCAACTGGAAACGGAAAACGGCATTCCCCGCAATCCCCTCATTAATGCCGGCGCACTGGTCGTCAGCGATTGCCTCATGACCATCGAACCCCAGCCGCTGCGGCGTATTCTCGAATTTGTACGAATGCTCGCCAACAACCCCCAGATTCAGTACGACAGCCTGATCGCAAATTCAGAAAGAAAATTCGGTTACCGCAATGCCGCACTGGTCAACTTTATGAAAAGTTTTGGAAACATCGAAAACGATGAAAAAGAAATCCTGAATCTATATTTTCATCAATGCGCATTGATGATGAACTGTGTCGATTTGGCCCATGCCTGTTTGTTTTTGGCCAATGAAGGCATCCATCCCGGAGTGCAGGAACGCATTCTCTCCCCCCGGCCGCATTCTCTCCCCCCGGCAATGCAAGCGGATCAATGCCGTGATGCAAACCTGCGGATTTTATGATGAATCCGGCGAATTTGCCTTTTCCGTCGGGCTGCCGGGGAAAAGCGGCGTGGGGGGCGGCATCGTGGCCATCGTTCCCAAACGTCTTTCGATCTGCGTGTGGTCACCGGAGTTGAATGTCAAGGGTAATTCCTTAAAAGGCATGAAGGCCCTGGAATTGTTCACGACGAAAACAGGCATTTCGATTTTTTAAAGTTTTCCAGTATCGGAGAAAAGCCCGTACATGATTAAAGTCCTCGTATTGAATGAATCGCATTTCCCCCTGGCCGGAAACAGGATGGCGCAGGTACAGGACCTTTTTCGCCAAAGTTTTCCTGATCTTGCCGAATACGCCGACCAGTTGCCTTCCCGGCTGCAAAACCCGATCGAGCATGGCTATCACTCAATTTTGCTCATTGCCGAAAGTGCGCTGGGCCGGGTGGACGCCTTTGCGCTTTTGGTGCATTTTCCAGGAATTCACTGCGCCTTTCTGGATTTTATCGCATCAAAAGGAGAGATTCGGGGGACAGGCATCGGCGGCGCGCTTTATGAAGGGGTCCGGGAGCTTTGCCAGGAAATAGGCGTCAATGGATTGTACATCGAAGTACAGCCGGACCGCCCCGAAAACACACCCGATCCCGAAGCCCTGAAAGACGCAAAACGCCGTATCCGTTTTTATGAACAGTACGGCGTGCGCATCATTGACAACCCCACCTATTCCACCCCTGTAGGCGACCCGCCCACCTCGGCCTTTCTCCTCTTTGACGGTTTGGGAAAAACAAGCACCCTGAAACGAAAGGATGCTCAAGAGGCCGTTAAAAATATTCTGACCCACCGTTTTGGGCATCTGGTCACGCCGGATTATTTACACGCCGTGTGCATCGGCTTTCAAAATGATCCGGTTAATTTTCTGCCCCTTCGCTCGAAAAAAATACACGACGGCGAGGCCCTGGTGAAATCTCATCGACTCTCAAAACTGTTTGCGGTTGTGCACAGCCCAAAACATGAACTGCACCACGTAAAGGAACGCGGTTATTTTGAGCGGCCGATTCGATTGAATGCGATCAATCAGATTCTGAGCGAAGGCCATTTGTTTACACCCGTCGCCCCGAAAAAATACAGCGACCAACATCTGCTCGCCGTGCACGATACGGATTTTGTGACCTATTTAAGGACAATCTGTACCACCTTAAAGGAAAAACGTCCGGTCTACCCCAACACCTTTCCGTTGCGCCGAAAAGTCAATCGCCCCAAGGTGCTTGCAGTGCAAGCGGGGTATTACTGCATCGACACCGGCACACCGCTTTATGCCAATGCCTATATTGCGGCGCGCGCCACAGTCGATACGGTGCTGACCGCCGCCGATGAACTGCTTTCGGGCAGCAAACGAATGGTTTATGCGGCCTGCCGTCCGCCCGGCCACCATGCCGGCAAACGGTTTTACGGCGGATTTTGTTATTTTAACAACGCCGCGATTGCTGCGCACTACCTCTCTTCGCAGGCGCGTGTCGCTGTATTGGATATTGATTTTCATCACGGCAACGGCACGCAGGATATATTTTATGACCGCGCCGATGTGTTTTTCATGTCAATTCATGGCCACCCGGACTATGCCTATCCCTATTTCAGCGGCTACGCCGATGAGTGCGGGGAAGGTGCCGGGCTGGGTTTTAACCGGAATTTTCCGCTCCCGCCGCAGACCGATGAAAAAAAATACCTCAACACCCTGAAAAGCGCCCTTAAAATCCTCGACGGTTTTAAACCGGAGATCCTCATCGTCTCTCTGGGTTTTGATATCCTGAAAGGCGATCCCACCGGCACCTTTTTGCTTCCCCCCTCTGCATTTAAAACCATCGGAGAACTGCTGATGCAAACCCGCATTCCGCTGTTGCTTGTACAAGAAGGCGGATACAACATTCGCAACATCAAACGCGGCTGTGTGGCCTTGTTCAATGGCCTGCAAACGGCAAAACCCGGATAA
>CALZIJ010000073.1 GCA_945787655.1 Nitrospiria bacterium
GGATTTTGTGAGTCATTTGTTTATTGCTTCCACGCATAATTATTTGCTCTTTTTTACGGATACGGGTCAGGTCCACTGGCTGAAAGTACATCAAATTCCGGAAGGTGGTCGGGCCTCCAGAGGCAAGGCCATTGTGAATCTATTGCAGATTCCTCAAGGGGAGACCATAACGGCAATCTTGTCGGTTGATCAATTTGACGAAGCGCGTTTTCTGGTGATGGCGACTCAAAAAGGATTGATAAAAAAAACAGTTCTGAGTGCCTATGGCAATCCTCGTGTTGGAGGGATCCGTTCGATCAACCTGAATGAAGGGGACCGCTTAATCTCTGTCCGGTTAACATCCGGAAATCATGATATCTTATTAGGCACACGTCAAGGGCTGTCGATCCGGTTTTCAGAATCGGATGTCCGGGCCATGGGCCGTGTGGCGACAGGCGTGTTGGGTGTTCGTCTTCGGCGGGGAGATGAAGTGATCAGTATGGAAACCATTACCCCGGATCAACGGACTTCGGTGTTTACCATTACAGAAAACGGCTATGGAAAACGCACAGAACTTTCGGAATATAGGAGACAGGGTCGAGGCGGACAGGGCATTATTACAATACAAACCAGTCATCGGAATGGGCGAGTGGTGGATGCGTTTCAGGTCGAGGAAGAAGACGAGGTGATGTTGATCACGTCCAATGGAAAAATCGTTCGGCAAAAAGTAGACGGGGTTCGGGTGATTGGCCGCAATACCCAGGGCGTGCGTTTGATTGACATGGCCGAAGGCGATAGTGTGGTTCGTGTGGCGCGACTGGTGGACAAAGGGGACCAGGAGGAAGACGTTTTAGAAGCGGACGAGGAGCAATAAGATGATTTCGGCAGATCAGGGGCCGTTTATCGGGATTTGGCATCGTGTTTCCCGGGTCTTTAAAATATTAACCTGGCTTTCCCTTGCGGTTGGCTTGGTCTTGTTGGTGGTGTGGGGAACCTGGTCCAGGGAAGAATGGATGGCCAAACGCAATATGTCCATTGCGGAAACAAAATGGCAGCAGGATGACTATATCGGCGCCATCCGGGATTATGAAGTGGTCATACACACTTACCCGCAAAGCCGGATCGTTTCCGAAGCCTATTATTGGAAAGGGGTCGGGTCATTTCTTTATTTGGATGATCCTGAATCGGCAGTGGCGGCTTTAAAAAAAGTCATACAACTTGAGGCCACCCGCGGGGTATCGGAATATGACCTTTCTGCTCAGCAATATCTGGCTGAGATTTATGACAAGGCATTAAATCAGCCAACGAAGGCCATCCTTGCCTATGAAGAAATTATGTACAAAAGTCATGATGAAAATCAGATATTAGAGAGCCGGTATAAAATCGGTGAGTTGTATTACAGGATGGGGGATATGGTGCAAGCGCGGGTGGAGTGGGATTTACTGGTTGAAAAGAACCCCACAAGCCCATGGGCCCCTGCGGCCTTGTACAGAAAGGCCGGAACCTATTTTGTGACGGGTGCCTGCGATGATGCGATTGCGGTTTATCAGTCCCTCTACACCGAATACCCGGAAAATGAAAATAGTATCTACGCCAAATTTAGAGCGGCAAATTGTTTGGAAATGAATCATCAGCCCACTGAGGCGATGAAACTTTACCAGGAGTTAGTGGACACCTATCCAGACCCTGAACCGATTAGGCAAAAGATCAATATTCTGAGTCAGAAACGCCATCAGACTTCGTAATGTTTTTATCCGATTCCAGGTGACGTTCCATTGCTCTTTGAATGACTGCTTTTAGATGACTGTCCGGGATCGATGATAATTCTTTGGAGATGAAAGCGGCTTCTTTTTTCTGTCGGCCCCCGCGAGCTTTTTGAATCTCTTTAGTCCGTGGTTGCTCAGGGGATGGGATTGGCCCTCTCTTTAGCAAAAGCGTATCCAGCGTGTCCTTCCCCAGCTTCCTGTTTATTTTTTTTATCAGCCCGGATTTTAAAAAGGTCAGCTCATGTATCCAGGCCGGGCTGTCGACGAGAAGAGTCAGGGTTTTAAATTTCATCTTTTCCGGGAAGGTATGGGCCGCTATGGTTTCTCCCACCAATCCGGGCCAGTCCTGCCTTAACTGATGAAGGGCCATTTCTTTTTCGAGACCGAGATCACGGGTCATTTTTTTGAGAATAGGAGAAATGGCGAAGGGTTTTTTCATGATGTCAGGCATGCTATATTACTCTGATTTTTGAGTCAATTGATTCGTGGGATGTAGGCACAGCCGGTGACAGAGAAAAAAGAATTGGACGGCCTTGTGGTGAGCAATCGCAAGGCGTTCCATGAATATTTTATTTTAGAAAAAATGGAAGCAGGGATTTCTCTCTTGGGGACTGAGGTCAAGTCGCTCCGAAATGGTCGAATCAATCTGAAAGACAGTTTTGCCCGAGTTGATCAGGGGCAGGTTTATCTTTATAATTGCCACATTAGTCCATATAGTCACGGTAATATTGCCAATCATGAGCCCACCCGGCGCCGCAAGCTCCTGTTGAGTAAAAAGGAAATTTGGCGTTTATTCGGTAAAACCCGTGAGAAAGGACTCACGCTGATCCCTTTAAAAGTTTATTTTAAAAGGGGCTGGGCAAAAGTTGAACTGGGCTTGGCCAAGGGAAAGCACTTGCATGATAAAAGGGAGACGGCCGCGAAAAAGTCGGCACAGCGGGAAATAGAAAGGGCAGTTCGTAATAAAACAACCTTTTAGTGGTGTTAAAACATGAACCACCGAAAGATGGATTCCACTTTCTTTTTGGCAGGTTTTTAATATTGATAAGGATTAGAAGATATAAAAGAATATGATTTTACCACTTGTCATTGGAGTTTTACTGGGCGCGATTGTGGGTGTCATTGCAGAGCAAAAAAACCGGTCGTTTTTCCCATGGGCGATTTACGGGTTCTTTTTCTTTTTTTTTGCGATTATTCATATCGCAATTCTGGGTGATAAAGCCTACGAAAATAGGCAATTGGAGGGCTTGGGATATAAAAAATGCCCTGCTTGCGCCGAAATGATTCAGTCTGATGCACTGTTTTGCAAACACTGCAATGTAACGATTTCTGAAGACGGCGCGTTTCAAAAAAATCCACCAAAGCCGGGACAGCCTTGCCGGTGGTGCCAACATGAATATGATATGGAAAAAGGGAATATTTGCCCGGCTTGCGGTGGATTGCAAAAACATTATTTAAAAGATAATCCTGTGCTACTGGTTCTCCTTTTTTGTCTCATTGCAGCGTTTTTGATGTTGTTTTCACAGGTTGAAAATCAAGGTCCACTTCCTATTCCTCCCACCGAAGATACGGCTTCTTTTTAATACGCATTCTGGATTTAAACGTATTTTAAGGGACTTTAAGGCCCAAAGTTTGGGTTTGAGCCTTAAGTAGTGGTATTCTATAGGTCATTGATGAATACCCCTATTAATTCAAAATTTAGATAATATTTTGCCGAGTTGACCCCTTTTTGGAAGGGTGCTAAACTTTATTTAGCAACACCAGATAGTTTAATCTTCCTAAAAAAATTGAGGTTTAATCATGGCAGACTCAAGGAAAAAGAAAGACCAGTCCAATCCTTTCCGTAAGACCATGAAGAAACTTTCAGAGCAATTTAGCGGAGAGGAATTGGAAGCAAAAGAAATGAGTATTGAAGAAGAAAGAGAAAAACTGCTTTTTCAGGTCGCGTCATTAGAGAAAGAACTTGAAGCCTCCCGTCGTTCAAGTGTGCAGCTTGAGCAGGCTTTTAAACAAAATGAAAAACTGACCGCGACTTTAATGGAAGCCAAAAATCGTATTGAGGCTTTAAAACAGGAAGTGGAAAAACTGACCACCCCGCCTGCCACTTATGCGGTTTTTTCGGGTATGAATGATGATGAGACGGTCAATGTTTTTGTTTCCGGACGAAAAATGAAAGTCAACCTGCACCCGGATATTTCCGCGAATACCTTAAAAATCGGGCAAGAGCTGGTTTTAAATGAAGCATTAAATGCAATAGAGGCCTGTGGTTTTGATCCGCGTGGTGAAGTTGTGCGGGTCAAGGATATTTTGGAAGACAACAAGCGCGTTGTTGTAACCCTGCGGGGAGAAGAAGAACTGGTTGTTGAATTGGCGGACCCCCTTCAAAATGAACATATTTCTGTGGGTGATCATCTTTTATTGGACGGGCATTCCAACTTTGTTTTTGAAAAATTACCCAAATCCGAAGTGGAAGAGGTTGTTCTGGAAGAAATCCCCGATGTGACCTATGAAAATATTGGAGGTTTGGCCGAGCAAATAGAGCAAGTTCGGGATGCAGTCGAGTTGCCCTTTCTTCATGCGGAACTTTTTTCAGAACACAAATTACTGCCGCCAAAAGGCGTATTGTTGTATGGGCCTCCAGGGTGTGGAAAAACCCTGATCGCCAAAGCGGTCGCGGCTTCTATTTCTGAAAAATTAGGAAAAAGCCAGTCCGGCAAGGATCTGCGTTCTTATTTTCTTCATGTCAAAGGTCCGGAATTATTAAATAAATATGTCGGAGAGAGTGAACGTCAAATTCGGGAAGTGTTTAAAAAGGCAAAGGAAAGAGCCGATTCCGGTCATCCCGTCATTGTTTTTTTTGACGAAATGGACGCACTTTTCAGAACCCGGGGGACCGGCGTTTCCTCAGATATGGAAGCGACCATCGTACCCCAGTTTTTAGCCGAAATTGACGGAGTAGAGCGTCTCCGTAATGTGATTGTCATTGGTGCGACGAATCGGCAGGATTTACTGGATCCGGCCATTTTGCGTGACGGGCGGCTGGATATCAAGATCAAAATCGAACGTCCGGACAAAACAGCGGCGACATCCATTTTCCGTAAATACCTCACGGATGATTTACCGTTTCATCCAGATGAAATTGAGACGGCTAAAAACAAAAATCAATCTGTGGTTGAAAAAATGATCCAGGATGCCGTTGAAGAAATGTATTCCGTTAGCGAAGACAAGCAATTTTTGGAAGTCACCTATGCCAATGGAGAGAAGGAAACATTTTATTTTAAAGATTTTTCAAGCGGTGCGATGATCGAAGGGATTGTATCGCGTGGGAAAAAATATGCGATTAAACGATTTTTGGATTCCGGGGTCAAAGGACTGAAAAGCCAGGATTTGATCACCGCGATTCAGGATGAATTTAAGGAAAACGAGGATCTTCCAAATACCACCAATCCGGACGACTGGGCAAAGATTGCGGGTCGAAGCAGTGAAAAAATTGTTCATATCCGTACGATGGCCGGCATGGCCGCAGATTCCCATGATGTAGAAACCGTTGTCACAGGGCATTACTTATAAATTACCCAAGGTATTACGTAATCAGGAGGGGGAGGCCTGACCGGAATGAAAAAGATCCTTGGAACTGAAACGGAATTTGGTATTGCCGCAAAAGTTCCTGCTGCGTCCGATCCCGTTTCAAATTCTATTTTTCTGGTCAATAGCTACCCTTCCCTCCCTTCAGGAAATATTCTCTGGAATTATGAGAATGAAAATCCGTTGCTGGATGCCCGGGGGTATGAGGCAGATGGGGAACGGGAGCGCCCCGGTCCGGAGTACAACCGCCTGTTAAACAAGCTTTTGCCAAATGGCGGGCGTCTTTACGTTGACGGGGCTCACCCGGAATATTCTACCCCGGAATGTGTAAACGCGCTGGATTTGTTGATCTATGAAAAAGCCGGAGAACGGATGGTCGAGGATGCATTGGAGATGACCCGTTCCCTTAAACAGGGGTCGGTTTCGTTGTCGGTCTATAAAAATAATTCGGACGGCAAAGGGAACAGTTATGGATATCATGAGAACTTTTTGGTTTCGAGGAAACTTCCCTTTGAAAAAATTGTTTCACAATTGACGCCTTTTTTAGTCACACGCCAGATTTATACCGGTTCCGGGAAAGTCGGTTATGAAAATAAAACTGACCCGGCGGTCTATCAACTTTCACAGCGCTCTGATTTTTTTGAGACCGAGGTGGATTTAAATACAATGGTCAAACGTCCGATCATCAATACGCGGGATGAGCCCCATGCCGATCGTGAGCTGTACCGCCGGCTGCATGTAATTGTCGGTGATACCAATATGTCGGAGGTGTCTACTTTTTTGAAGGTGGGCACCTTGTCTTTGGTTTTGGCCATGCTTGAAGCCGGTTGTGAAGTAAAAGGGGTTGAACTGGATGATCCGGTAAAGAGTATCAAAACCATTTCGCGGGATTTGACTTTGAAGGAAAATATCCCGCTATTAAAAGGGAGGCAGGCGACGGCTATTGATATTCAGCGCGCATATCTGGATGTGGCTGAAACCCATTTTGAAAAAGACAAGGATCCGGTCACCCGTGATATTTTAAAACGCTGGAGGGAGATTCTGGACAAACTTGAGGATGATCCGATGCAATTATCCCGCGAAGTGGATTGGGTGATTAAAAAAACATTGATTGAATCTTTTATTGAAAGAAAAGGCTGCGATTGGGAAGATTCACGTATTGCATTAATGGATTTGCAGTACCATAATTTAGATCGGAAAAAAGGGCTGTTCTTTTCTTTAGAACGGGGTGGATTTGTCGAAAAACTGGTTTCTCCGGAGTTATTGTTACATGCCCAGGAAAATCCGCCAAAGGATACACGGGCCTACTTTCGAGGCTCTTGTCTTAAAAAGTATGCAAAGGAAATTTATGCCGCCAGTTGGACTTCGGTATTATTTGATCATGGTGGAGGAACCATTAAAAAAGTTCCGTTAATGGATCCGTGGAAAGGGACTGAGGCGTTGGTGGGCCCTTTACTGGATGAAGCGAGTTCTGGCGAAGCATTGGTGAATATGATTGCGTCATGAGGTAATGCGTAATGAAGAAACAAGATAAAAAATCTGAAGAAAAACAAGAAAATAGTAAAGAAGAAACCGCTGTTGAGGCGAATCCGGAAGTTGTCGAGAAAGGAAAGAAAATAAAGGAAGATCTCGACAAGGTGATGGATGAGATTGATGATGTTCTGGAAGAAAATGCCGAAGAATTTGTTAAAAATTATGTCCAAAAGGGAGGAGAGTAGTGGCTCCATTTCAGTTGAACGATCCGGGATCCAGTTTCCATGATTTGTTGGCGTCGCAATATCCGAACCTTCTTTTAGGTCGTCTGGATACAAAAATAGTATCGATGGAAAAGCAGTCCTTGCTTGACACCCTTCCGCACGGGACGACCATTCTTGCCCTTCGGTATCAGGATGGTGTGGTCATTTGCGGAGACCGACGGGCAACTGAGGGATATACCATTTCTGAGCGGCGCATTGAAAAAGTGTATAAAACGGATGACACTTCAGCAATTGCGATTTCAGGAGCGGCGGGCCCTTGTATTGAATTGACCCGGCTTTTTCAGGTCGAGCTGGAACACTATGAAAAATTGGAAGGGACCTTGCTTTCCATGGAAGGCAAGGCCAATAAACTCGCTCAAATGATTAAGGCCAATCTCCCGATGGCCATGCAGGGTTTGGTGGTGGTTCCCATTTATGCAGGTTATGACCTAAACCGGAAAACGGGTCGGATTTTTAAATATGACGTGGCGGGTGGCCGATATGAGGAGCGGGCCTATTATGCGACCGGATCTGGGGGAAGGGATGCGAAGGGAACATTAAAAAGGCTTTATAACTCCGATTTGACTGCCGAAGAGGCAACACGTATTGCCCTGGAGGCCATTTATGACGCGGCGGAATCCGATGTGGCCACGGGCGGTCCGGATATGCTGAGGGGTATTTTCCCGAATGTAAAGGTCATTGATAAAAAAGGGGTTCGGGATGTCCCGGACGATACCGTAAAAACGGTGTATGAAGAAATGATCGCTCAACTGAGGGGGAAATAAACACGATGGGAATGCCTTTTTACGTCTCACCCGAACAAATGATGCAGGACAAAGCGGAGTATGCCCGGAAAGGGATTTCAAGGGGACGGTCCACCGTGGCGATGACTTATGACAAAGGTATCTTACTTTTGGCAGATAATGCCAGTACTTTGAATAAAATTTCTGAAATTTACGATAAAATCGCCTTTGCCGGAGCGGGTAAATATAGTGAGTTTGAAAATCTGAGAAAGGCAGGGATCCGCCACGCGGACATGACCGGTTATGTGTATAGCCGGGAAGATGTTACGGCGCGTTCACTGGCCAATGCCTATTCCCAGACAATTGGATCAGTCTTCAGTCAGGAGATGAAGCCGCTTGAAATTGAAATTCTTGTCGTTGAAGTCGGCAATTCTACGGAAGGAAACGCCATTTACCGGATCCAATTTGATGGTAGTATCCATGATGAACGGTCTTTCAGTGTTGTTGGCGGAAAGGCTGAAGAACTCACCGAAGCAATCAAGTCCCGGTATTCGCTTACATCATTGAAAGGTGCGTTAAAAATTTGTTTGGAAGCCTTGAAAGAAGGGAACGGTCAAAGTACGGACCCTGAGTCTTTTGAAGTGGCCGTTTTAGATCGAAGCCAGCAGGGCCGCCAGTTTAGAAGATTAAAAACAAAAGAACTGGCCGCTCATATCAAAGCGTGAGTCATTGTTTCTGATGAAATCGAGACAACAAGGAGTCCTCCATGAAAAACCGTATCTTTGGTCTCGAAACCGAATATGGGCTCATCTTCACTCCCCATGGGAAAGTCTACCTTCCCATGGAAAAAATCCTCGGTTATGTTTTTGAAGGGTTAATCCCGAATAGTTGGCCTTCAAATGCTTTTCTTACCAATGGCGCCCGATTTTATCAGGATACGGGCTGCCACCCAGAATACGCGACTCCGGAATGTGACCAGGTTTTTGACGCGGTCGTACATGACAAAGCCGGTGAGCGTTTGTTGGAGCGCTGCCTGCCCATCGCACAAAAGAGGTTACAGGAAGAAGGCCTTTCCGGGGATATTTATATCTACAAAAATAACACCGATTCCATGGGAAATACCTATGGCTGTCATGAAAACTATCTCATGCGACGGGACATTGATTTTTGGAAAGTCACGGAGCAGCTGATCCCTTTCTTTGTGACCCGTCAGATTTACACCGGTGCGGGGAAGGTTCTCAAGATTGGCGGAAAATGTCATTATTTTATTTCCCAGCGTTCCCAGCATATTCATGAAAAAACCTCTTCTTCCACGACTTCTTCCAGAAGTATTATTAACACACGAGATGAACCGCATGCCGATGCCGAGAAATACCGCCGACTTCATATCATTGTCGGGGATTCCAATATGTCGGAATACGCCACGTATTTAAAAGTCGGGACGACGGCGATTATTCTGGCCATGATAGAAGATAAATTTTTTATCGATGGCGTGGAACTGGGTGATCCTGTGAAATCGATGCGTGAAATCTCACGCGACACCACGTTGAAAAAAAAAGTACGTTTGGAAAAGGGAAAAGAATTAACAGCAATTGAAATCCAACGGATCTATCTTGAAAAAGCAAAAGAGTATCTTTCTTTTGTCGAAGACGATCCCATCAGCCGGGATATTGTGGAACGCTGGGAGTTTGTTTTGGATGAATTGTCTGAAGATCCCTCACGCCTGGACCGCGAGATCGACTGGATCGCCAAACGTGGCTTGATTCAATCTTACATGGATAAAAAAGGGTGCGGGCTGGATGACCCGCGGGTTTCGATGATGGACTTGCAATACCATGATATTAACCAGGATCGCGGTTTGTATTACTTGTTAAACCGGGGAGGGTTGATTGAGTGTGTTGCGACCGAGGAAGATATCCAAAGGGCGATTGACACCCCGCCTCAAACGACACGGGCAAAAACACGAGGCGATTTTATCCGCTTTGCAAAAGCCAAAAACAGATCGTATACTGTCGATTGGACCTATTTAAAGCTCAATGGATATTGGGAAGAAACCATTCTGTGTATGGACCCTTTTTCTTCAGAAAATCAACGCGTGAACGAATTGATTGCGGCTGCAGATGCTCAAAAATAGCTGTATGAGAGTCAGTTTTTCTCTTTTACTGGGTCTTTTTCTGACGGCGTCTCTTCAGGCGGCCGAACTGATCCAGGTAAAACAAGGGGGGCTCGGCCGAATAACAATACGTCCTGCAGGGAAGGTGATGTCCGTAAACGGGGTATTCAAGGAGCAATCTATCCCTTTTTTTAAGGTGGATCAGGAGACTTTCGTTGCGCTGATTGGTATTGATATGGATCAAGCCATTGGTTCATTGCCTTTTTTGGCGCGGTGGACTGCAAATGGTCAAACGGTCGAGAAAAAGTTTACCATTGAGGTTCAATCAGAAAAATTTGGGTTACAGAAACTGACACTTCCCAAAAAAAAGGTGGATTTGGATCCGCCGACGCTTAGCCGCGTTCGACGGGAACAGGGAAAGATGAAAGAGGCTTTTCGGAAAAGTGACCCGAAAAAATTATGGAAAGGTCCTTTTCTGGCTCCGGTTGAAGGAAAACGGCAAGGAACCTTTGGCCGTCGTCGTCTGATTAATGGACAGCCGCGCCGGTCCCACACCGGAGAAGATATATCGGCACCCACAGGGACGCCCATCATTGCGCCTAATCATGGAAAAGTGGTGTTAGTCGATGACTTTTTTTTTAATGGCCGCTCTGTTGTGATTGACCACGGTTTGGGGCTCATCAGTATGTATTTTCATCTTTCATCGATTGATGTTGTGCCGGGGGAAAGTGTAAAGCCGGGTCAGCAAATCGGCCGGGTTGGGAAATCGGGCCGGGTGACCGGACCGCATTTACATTGGGGGATGCGTTTAAACAACGCCCGGATTGACCCTTATGCCCTTGTGAACATCAAACTGGATTAATGTTTTAACCTTTCCTTGATTTAAGAACCGCTTTTTCGTTTCGTACAATCCTCTTTCTCATCACTGTTGCTCTTTAAATTGACACCGGATTAACAGGTGGTAACTTTTGGTTAAGTTTATTTTTATAGAAAACGGTTATTTGAGGGCGGCTTTATGCAAAATAAATGGGTTGGTGTTTCGATATTATTATTTTGCATTGCGGCAGGACAAGCGATATGGCTGGAATCTCAATCTGATTTAAAAACACAACATCGCCACCTAGTCCCGATGGATCAAACCTGGGTGAGAACTTCGTCTCCGGTCTCGCTGATCGAATATGAATGGATTGGCGCTGGGGGGCAGACTTTCCGGTTAGCGGATGGTAAAAACCGTTGGCATATCCTCTTCTTTGGTTATACGGCTTGTCAGGACGTTTGTCCGCTCACGCTGGGGATGCTGGGTGGTGCGCTTAAAGGATTAGAACAGGAGCAGTTTAAGGTGATCCCGAAGGGTGTTTTTATTTCCATAGATCCTGAAAAAGATTCCCCCGAAAAAGTTTCAACTTATGCGGCGAAGCATCACCCTGATTTATTGGGTTTGACAGGTACCCAGGCCATGACTAAGAGGGTATTGCATACTCTTGAGTCCGATTACCAAATCGACCGAAATCGGGGGATAATAAATCATCCCACCTCTCTGTTTCTTATTAATCCACAGGGCCGGCTGATCGGGACCTTTATTCATCCTGGTGGGGCGGTTTCTTTGAAAGAGGATATCAAATCGGTTCTCCGTGAAGAAATCGGGGCGTCAGAATCCTAATGAAAAAGAGTGACTCATATCTCCGGTATTTTAGTAAAGATCGTCTTGGGAAAATATTTATTATTTTCTGGGTTCCATTGATGGTGATGCTGATTGGTATTCAGATGGCAAAGCATCTAGTCAACGCTTCCAAAACTTCGCCACTCAGATCATTGGTTGTTGGTTCATGTGATTTACGAAAATTGTAACTGTACCAATGCCCTCACGACATCGTTACTTGAACGGGGTGTGCAGCCTGATGCCGAGGAGTGGGTGTTGTATGTGGATGCCGGAGCAGGAACTCAGGAGCAGTTCGAGGCGAAAGGATTTTCTTTTCTTTCCAAAACAAGCGCGGAAATGGAACACCAATATGGTATCGAAGCCGCGCCGATGCTCCTGATTTTTTCTCCTGAAGACCGCTTGTTGTACGGCGGCGGTTATTTTGAACGGCCCTCTGTTTTTCGCTCACAGGACACACGTGTTTTGGGGCGTCTAAAAGAAAATAAATCCGTCGAAGCCTTGCCTGTCTATGGTTGCGCCGTAAGCCCCCGCCTTCAGGAACTAAGTGCTCCTTTTGGACTGAAGCTTTAAGCGGGGGTTTTGTGTACCTTAGCTTACCGTTGAAGTATTTTCAAGAACCTCCCAAGGCCCTGAAACCATCCATTCAAAAGTCCCGTTTCCGTCTGCGTCCACTTCGAGTTTGAATCCTGTTGAATTTGTGGCGGTTAAGCGGGCCTTGGTGCCGTTGGATCCCAGAATTTCCAGAACGCCCGAAGATGGGAATTCATTGGCGTTCGCGACAAAGAACGGGGTGATTGTCGTAATGTCAATGAAGCCTTCGTCCGAGCTGAAAAACCGGCCAGAAATGTTGAAGGTTGTTCCGGTCTCACTTTCAGTTGCAGTGACACGGTAATTCTCAAGTTGAAAAGATTTTCCAGAAAGGTGGTCCTGGACAACCGCATTCATCGTCATGGTGGATTGATTGGTCGTATGGATTTCAAAATCTACTGTCCCGGCGATAGAGACTGTATTTGAAAGCCTGGTTATAGTCACGGCAGAATAGGTTACGGTAAACTGGGTTTCATTGCCTTGGGCATTGATGGTACCCGACGTGGTGGTCCCATTTTCGCAGAACTGATTAAAATGGAAATTGAGATTGATTTCCTCAGTTACATCATCGAATGTACCTGTTATCGTCAGATTCCCTCCACAAGAGCCGAGTTCTGTTTCATTAATAGGAACGACTTTATTCGCTGCAAAATGTCTATTTTGATTAGAGATGGCGGCTCGAATATGTTGCATGATATTGAACATTATTGTGGTCTGATCTGGTTGTGTTCCGGTTTTGCCGGGTTTTAAAAATGAGATTTCTTCATTTCTGAGCCCGGCTCCGAATTCTTGGACATCCGAGAGGATTTTCCCTGAATTTTCGGGGCTAACTGATGCTTGTGTTGTTTTCCCTGTATAGGTAAGCCCTGCACCGCCACCCCCACCCCCGCCGCATGCGCCCAGGATGAATGCGTACAGAGAAATTCCTATCAAGAAAAACATTTTTCTGGAAAAAATCTTCTGTGGGATAGCGCGTTTCATGTTTTCTCCTTATTTTTGTTTAAAGGACCCGATGATGTTTTAGCTCGTCTGTAAGGTGAACAATATATGTCTGGATCTGAGTGGATGTATTTTAAAAAAAGTAACTAATTTGATAGATGCGGAAGTTTTTAGCACAGCCGTGAGGGCGCGTCAATCCCCTCAAATGGGGGGCATGCCTTGTGAAATTAGTTGTAAGGAGTATGAATGAACTAATAAATTAGCTTTGGTGAGAGTGGAAGCCAGACCATCACAGAGCGGGTCTATGGTTTATTAAAGTTGGGATGGTTATCCTTAATTTACTTTGAATAAATGTCGTCCAGAATGGTTTTTGCGCCTTTTTCAAGCAATGCCTCAGCTACGGTGACACCGAGTGTTTTGGCCTCAGCAGGGGCTGCGCTTTGTTTCTCCCGGATGATTTTTTTCCCATCCAGACTAGCGACTAAACCATCCAGAGTAATCTGATTATTGACCAAAGTCGCATGGCCTCCAATGGGAACCTGGCAGCCGCCTTCGAGACGGGCGAGCATGGCCCGTTCGGCGCTTACGGTGGCCGCTGTTTCGGAATGATTTAAAAATTGAATAAGCCCATTTATTTCCGCGTCGTTTTCTCGGGATTGAATACAAAGGGCCCCTTGCGCGATGGCTGGCACAAAGTATTGCGGCGAAAGGGTTTCGGTAATCTCATCTCCCCACTCCAGCCGGTGCAGCCCTGCGGCGGCAAGCAATATCGCATCAAAATCCCCGGCCTTTAGTTTTCGAAGGCGCGTGTCCAGATTACCGCGTAAGGAGACAATTTTCAGGTCCGGCCGCAAGGTCAAAAGCTGGGCCTGACGCCGAAGAGAACTGGTGCCGACAATTGCGCCTTGCGGTAGTGTTTCGAGGCGATTATTGTCTCGGGCAATCAGGGCATCACAAGGGTTTTCACGTTGGGGAATGGCCCCGATTTTTAACCCTTCAGGCATTTCTCCAGGCATGTCTTTCATGCTGTGCACGGCAAGGTCAATCTGATGTTCAAGCAGGGCATCTTCAATTTCTTTGACAAAAAGGCCTTTGCCTCCGACTTTAGCCAGGGGGACATCGAGAATTTTATCCCCCTTGGTTTTTATGATGGTGATCTCAGCGAGAAGCCCTTGAGACTGGAGCTGTGCCTGAACCCATTCTGCTTGCCACAAGGCGAGTTTGCTGCCACGACTTCCGATACGAACGGTCTTTTCTTTCACTTATTGTCCTTTTTAGTAGAGATGATTAAATTCGGAATATCGGCAGATCATTGCTTTTGCGGCGCCCAGACATCTACACCGCCTTTTTCCCCAAGCCATATGCGGCGATGCCGGTCGATGGCAACGGCATAAACATTTTCATTGGCCAGACCGTCTTCCAGGGTGAGGTTGGTCCACCGTGTCCCGTCAAAACGGGAAACCCCATGATTTGTCCCAAACCAGAGCGCCCCATCGAAAGGGTCAACGGTCACATCATAAACAATATTCCCGGCCAGTCCTTCGGCGGTTGTGTAGTTTTTCCATGTCTCTCCGTTAAAACGGCTGACGCCGCCGCCCCAGGTGCCAAACCATTTATTCCCTGATTGATCGATGGCCATTGAAAAGACGTAGTTTTCATTATAGGTTTCATTGCCGCCCGGGTCGAGCACGGATAAATTATGCTGATGTTTATAGTCCTCTTCTTTCTGGGGGTTGAGCTGGGTTCCAAATCCGGTATTGTCGCTTTTAGACAACCCAAACCGATTGGGTGCACCCAATCCGTCTTTATGTTTCCATGTGGTCCATTTTCCTTGTCGATCGAGTCGGCTGACGCCGCCTTCAGTCCCGAACCAGATGTCGCCGTTTTTGTCTATGGACAGCGCGTAAACCCATCGGTCTGCCAATCCATCTACGGTATTATAATTTTTAAAGGTTTTCCCGTCGAATTGGCTGACGCCATTCCATGTGGCAATCCAGGCAGTGCCGTCTTTGGCGAAATCTATGCCGTAAACCCAAAAATCAGCAAGTCCGTCTGAGGGCAAATAGCTTTTCCATGCTTGTCCGTTAAATAGACTCAGGCCGCCGTTATTTGTCCCAAACCAGTATTTTCCGTCCGGGCTTTTGTTAATCGTAAAAATATACGGGCTTAATAATACATCTTTCATCGAAAAGGTTTTTATGAGATCTCCGGTGCGTGTATCGACTTGAATAATGCCTTCTGTTGTTCCGATCCACATGGCGTCGTCATCTGTAAAAATATCCCGTACGTAGCTGTACTCTCCTGTGCTGAAACTTCCAATGAGTCCATATTTCGTTGCGGGAGGCAAAAGCGTTGTGGACGATTTGGATGACTTCGAAGGCTGGACGGGAACGTGCTGCGGCTGGGCGGGTTTGCTGATTTTTCTCATTTTGTTAGGGTCGGGTTGATCGACCTTTTTTTTCCCAACGGGACTCATCGGTTTAATGTGCTCCAGATTGCACCCGGTGAAGGACAGAAACAACAGGGCAACAACCAGGAATAATCCTTGACGTTTATTTTTTATTGGGGTCATGAACTTCCTTTTCTTCCGAGTCGAGCAGCGCTTCCAGGTCGAATAGTTTTCGAGTGGTTTCCAGGATCATGTTGCCGTTGGTGGAATGGACTTCCTTTTTTAGAACGGTGAGCGGATTGTGAAGCAGTTTATTGACGATGGATGCCGTCAGTCCTTCGAGGGCCTGCTTTTGTATTTCGCTGAGGTTGCCGAGTTTATTCGCCATTTTTTCGATCTCGCTTTGTCGGATATTCTCCGCACGGTCTTTCAGGGCGACGATCATCGGGACTGCATCCAGCGATTTAAACCATCTGACAAATGAAGTGATTTCTTCTGTAATAATTTCTTCTGCCTTGAGGGCTTCTTTTTTTCTTGATTCGATATTGGTTTGCACAGAATGTTGCAAGTCGTCGATGTCGTAAAGGAACACATTATCGAGTGCATTGATTTCCGGATCAATATTGCGTGGAACCGAGATATCAATAAAAAAGATCGGTCGATTTTTACGAAGACCTATCACGTTTTTTACAGCTTCTGTTTTAATCAGATAATCCGGAGCGCCCGCAGAACAGAGAACAATATCCGATTTAACCATTTCAGCTTCAAAGTCTTCAATTTTGATGGGCTCACCGTTAAAGTTTTTGGCCAGTTCAACCGCTCGTTCATAACTTCGGTTCGCGATGGTGATGGACTCGATCCCGTTTCCGACGAAATGCCGGGCCGCCAGTTCGGCCATTTCCCCTGCCCCAATCAACAGGGCTGATTTTCCGTTCAGGTTCCCAAATATTTTTTTGGCCAGTTCGACTGCTGCAAAACTGATGGAAACCGCACTTTCTGCGATTTTGGTTTCGGTTCGGACCCGTTTGGCCACCGAGATGGCTTTTTTAAAGGCCTTGTTTAAAATTATGCCGGTGGTCTTGTGTAATATGGCATGATCGAAGGCATCTTTAAGTTGTCCGAGAATTTGGGGTTCTCCCACGATCATGGAATCAAGACTGGAGGCGACACGAAATAGGTGCTCAATGGCCTTTGAGGAGGAATAGATATAGAGGCTGGGTGTAATGTTTTCCAGGCTCAGTGTGTGATTGTTGCTTGCAAGAAACTGTTTAATGACCTCAAAACCGTGATGTGTTTCCTTGACGACTGCACAGACTTCAACCCGGTTGCAGGTGGATAAAATAAGACCCTCTTCAATGACCGGGTTATCCGTGAGTTTGTAGAGGGCGTTTCCCATCTCGGAATCAGGGATGGACAGTCGCTCCCTGATATCAACGGGTGCAGTACGGTGGTTGAGTCCAACGATTACAATATTCATAAATCGGTTTCCATTACGCCAGTGTCACAAAAATAAAAATGACACCGATAAATCCAATAATTGCCAGGCGTGCGGCTTTTTTTGCCCGCCAGCCGATGTTGATCCGGCCGTGCAATACTAATAGATAAAAAAACCAAATACCGAGTGACAGCGCCTGTTTTGAGTTATTTTTTCCCCAAAGCGATCCCATTGTATATTGAGACCACAATGCCCCAGAGATGATTCCCAGAGTTAACAGAGGGAAACCGAACAAAATGGCCTGACGGTTCCATTGATCGAGCATGTCGAGTGATGGAAGCCGTGAATAAAGTGTGGTGAGTTGTTTTGACTTTAAAAACCGGTCTTGAATGAGATAGATGACGCCGGCAATAAAGGCGATTGAAAACGCAACAATCCCCAGAACTGAAAGAATGGTGTGAATACCAAACCAGGCGTTTACCAATGTCGGGTTGAGTGGTGTGGCGGTATTGTTCAGGGCGGCAACGGAGATTAAAGAGAGAAAAGCCAAAGGTAAAATAAAAGAACCTAAAATGTAGAGTTGATATTTGATTTCCACCCAGAAAAAGGCAATTACCATCGCCCAGGAAAAAAACGAGACGGCTTCCTGTAGATTGGAAAGAGGGACATATCCTCCTTCCTTTAATCGGATGCCGAGGGCAATCGTGTGGCAGATAAACCCGGCCCCTGTGGCAAAAATGGCAAATTTTTGTGGCCATGCCGTCTGTGAGGCATCACCCCGGTCTTTACGATTATCCCAAAGGCTGAGGAGAAATAATGCTGTCCCCAGGAAATAAAAGAGCAGAGTTGCTTTAAAAAACAATATGTTAGTCATATTATTATTTCAACTTATTCAAAAACGTTAAATTATAGAACGCGGGGCAAAGGGTGTCAAGGAAAGGTCTGTTTAAAGAAGATATATACAATATAGGTATTTTTAGGTTTAGGGTTATTGAATCTCAAACAAGATTAAAGTGCGGGGGTCATTGCAGAATGGAAGGTTGAGAGATATGGATCGTTCGAATTTGACAAATGAATATTTTTTGATGAGGGATTCCCAGTCTTTTTTTTCGTAGCGGGACTGAAAAAACAAGAGTGTTCCCCCTTTACAGACGTGGTGTTTGGCCGCACTAAATACAGTTTTTGGAGCGAGAGCGCGTGTGAGCAGCAGGTCTGCTTTTTCGTGTTTTTCGGGCGGGTGAATCTTTTCCAATCGATCAGTGATGACCGAGACCTTTCTTAGTTTTAAAAGGCCAATGATGTGGTGAAGAAAGGCTGTTTTTTTTTGATTGGGTTCGATCAGTGTCATTTCCAATTCAGGCTGGATGATTTTAATCGCCAGGCCGGGAAACCCTGCTCCCGTTCCGACATCCATCCACCTTGACCCGTGTCCGTTTATTAAATAGGGGATGGGGGTCAGGGCATCCAGGAAGTTTTTAATAATGATGTCCCGAGTTTTTTTTAATCCAGTCAGATTCATTTTTTGATTCCACCGAATGAGTTCGGAAAGGTAGGCATTTAAGTCGTGAATTTGTGATGGAATCAGATCTAAACCGATTTGCTTCCCGCCTTCTTTAAAAAACTCATATCGCTCTTTTTCGTCCAATACCAGAATCCTTTTATAGGGAAGCGGTTTTATCGTTCTTGTTTTTCAATTGTTGTTGCCGACGATTTTTTTCCAGTGAAATCAGTAAAATAGAAATCGCCGCGGGCGTGACCCCGGAAATTCGTGCGGCCTGTCCGAGAGAATGAGGTTGTATTTTTGTCAGTTTTTCAAGGACTTCTTTTGATAAACCGGGTACACGGGTGTAATCGTAATTTTCAGGTATTTTTTTAGCCTCGTTTTCTCTAAAGCGGGTAACATGGCCCAGTTCTCTTTGTATGTACCCTTCGTATTTCATTTGAAATTCAAGTTCCTCCGCAATAGAGGGATCGTTTTCTGTGTCCACAGGGAACCAAGGGAGAAACCATTCGAAATTGATTTCGGGTCGTTTCATCAATTGTTTTAACAGGAGACCGGATAGCTCTCCATTAATGCCTGCGGCTTTAAATTTTTCAACGGCCTGGGGGAGTTTTCCCATACGGGTTTTTTCAAACCACTCGTGTCCTGTGTTGATGAGTTCTTTTTTGCGCATTAATTTTTGATAGAGGGTGTCTGGCAAGAGTCCGAGCGCGTGTCCTTTTTCCATTAAACGCAAATCTGCACTGCCATGCCGAAGTAACAGGCGGTACTCGGCTCTTGAGGTAAACATCCGGTAGGGTTCTTCCGTGCCTAAAGTAATTAAGTCGTCGATCAGTACACCAATGTAAGCTTCAGAGCGATCTAAAACAAATGGGGCCTTGTTTCGTAATTTTAATACCGCGTTGATTCCGGCCATAAGGCCTTGGGCAGCGGCTTCTTCGTAACCGGAGGTTCCATTGATCTGGCCGGCATGAAACAGCCCGCTGATGCGCTTGGTTTCGAGGGTGGCGTGGAGCTGTGTGGATGGAATGTAGTCGTATTCTATTGCATATCCCGGTCTCAAAATTTTGGCCTTTTCCAAGCCAGGGATGGTTTGGATAAAGTCCAGTTGGACCTTTTCTGGTAAGGAGGTTGAAATGCCGTTAGGGTAAACAACCGAAGTTGTGCGGCCTTCCGGTTCCAAAAAAATCTGATGTCGGGGATGAGCGGAAAATTTTACAATTTTGTCTTCAATAGAAGGACAATATCTTGGTCCTGTCCCTTTTATCACGCCGGAATATAGAGGGGATTGATCAAGATGTGCTTCGATGATTTCGTGCGTTTTTTCATTGGTGTAGGTGAGATGACAGGGCAATTGTTGCACTTGTAAGTTTTCTGTCGCATAAGAAAAGGGAATGGGAGGGTCATCTCCGTATTGAATTTCAAGTTTGGAGTAATCAATGGTGTTGCCGTCAAGCCGTGGAGGGGTTCCAGTTTTAAGCCGTCCGAGCGAAAATCCCTGGTCAAGTAGACTTTTGGAGGTTTTTTCTGCTCGTGCTTCTCCCATTCTCCCTGCTGGGAAATTTTCAAGTCCAATATGGATAAGGCCTTGAAGAAATGTTCCCGTTGTTAAAATGACAGCGTCAGCGTTGATCGTTGATCCATCTGAAAGCCTAACCCCTTTGACCTGATGAGATTGAATAATGAATTCGTCCACGCATCCTTCTTTAAATGTCAGGTTGGCAGTAGAAAGGAGTGTTTCTGTCATGACCGCCTTGTAGATTTCCCGGTCGGCTTGTGCGCGGAGTGCCCTGACCGCCGGACCTTTTCGTTGATTGAGCAGTCTAAATTGAATGCCTGCTCGATCAATCACGCGGGCCATTTCTCCGCCGAGGGCATCAATTTCCCGAACCAGGTGTCCTTTCGCAATCCCTCCAATCGCAGGGTTGCAAGACATTTGTCCGATATTATCTTTTTTCAGGGTTAATATTAGGGTATTGGCGCCCATTCTCGATGCGGCAAGGGCGGCTTCACAGCCTGCATGACCCGCGCCGACGACAATAATTTCGTAATCCGATTTTTTCTGCATGGTTTTTCCTGTGGTATCCATTAATCTTTTTTTTTGAACTTTTTTTGGTTCCTTGTCTGATGTTCCACGTGGAACATCAGACAAGGA
>CALZIJ010000074.1 GCA_945787655.1 Nitrospiria bacterium
AAACAGTTATCCGCTCAATTTCAAAGATCAAGCGGACACACGCTATTGTTAATCAACGGCAGCACGGGGAAACATTATGCCCAAATTATCAATGGCGCACCGTTTGATCTTTTTTTTGCTGCCGATACAGATCGGCCCCGTCGCCTGGAAAAAGAAGGCTTGGGTGTTCCCGGAAGCCGCTTTACCTACGCAAAAGGCCGTCTTGTTTTATGGAGCCCCAAACCCGGTTATGTGGATTCTGTCGGCCAAATTTTGAAAACAGGACCATTTCAACACCTTGCAATCGCCAATCCGAAACTTGCCCCTTATGGAAAAGCGGCCCAAGAAGTGCTCGAAAAACAGGTGCTTTGGCACGGTTTACAGGGGCGTTTGGTGCGAGGGGAGAGTGTAACCCAAACCTTCCAGTTTATTCAGAGCGGTGCTGCGGATTTAGGGTTTATCGCCTTCGCCCAAATATCAAAATCTGATGGGACACAGATCGAAGGTTCATACTGGAACATTCCCCAAACTGATTATTCACCGATTCTACAGGAGGCCATTTTATTGAAAGAGAGCGCCGCTGCAGAAGCTTTTTTATCTTTTATTAAAAGTATTCAAGGGCGCGCCATAATACAATCGTATGGATATAACACGCCTTAGATCGGAGACTATTTTATTGAGTGAAACAGATGTTGCAGCCCTTTGGGTCACCCTGAACCTTGCGGGCGTCTCAACCGTCATCCTGCTGCTGCTCGGCACGCCCTTGGCCTGGTGGTTGGCGCGGACACAAAACCGTTTTAAAGCCGTGGTCGAAACCTTTGTCGCATTGCCTCTGGTATTGCCCCCCACAGTGATTGGTTTTTATCTTTTAATCGCTCTGGGCCCGAAGGGATGGATCGGCAGGGGAGTGGAAACGCTCGGCGGCCGACCGCTGGCCTTTACGTTTACGGGATTGGTGATTGGTTCGGTCTGCTACTCTCTTCCTTTTGTCGTGGGCCCTTTACAAAATGCTTTCAGTACGATTGGGTCCCAGCCGCTTGAAATCGCCGCCACCCTCCGTGCCCGCCCCCTGGATCGCTGGATGACTGTTGTTATGCCGTTGACGCGTCACGCTTATCTGACCGCGGCCATATTGGGTTTTGCACACACTGTGGGGGAATTCGGTGTGGTGTTAATGATCGGAGGCAATATTCCAGGTGAGACACAGGTGCTTTCCATTGCTATTTATGAGCATGTTGAATCACTGGCCTATCGCCAAGCCCATTGGTTATCAGGAACACTACTGATTGGCTCCTTCCTGATGTTGTTTCTCGTATATGCTCTGAAACATCGGCGGGGAACGACGCCATGATGAATATTGAAGCCAAATTCTGTATCAACCGGGGCGCCTTCACTTTAAATGTTGAAATAAACCTGCCCTCAAACGGAATCATCGCCCTCTTTGGCCCGTCCGGGAGTGGAAAAACCACACTGCTTCGGGCTATGGCGGGTCTTGACCGGGCCGAAGGCGGATATCTTAAAATCGGCAACACGGTCTGGCAGGAAGGCTCTGATTTTCTTCAGACGCATGAGCGTGCATTGGGGTTTGTGTTCCAGGACGCCGGTTTGTTTTCTCATCTTTCGGTTCTGAAAAACCTGGAATATGGATTCAAACGGGTTCCCGTACAGGCACGAAAGATTACAATGGAGCAAATGATTACATTGTTTGCACTGGAGCCCTTGCTTGAACGCCGCCCGGAGAAGCTCTCCGGTGGAGAACGTCAACGTGTGGCGATTGCGCGCGCCTTTTTAAGCAGCCCCCGTTTAATGCTCATGGATGAACCCCTTGCGGCGCTGGATCTGTCTAAAAAAAAAGAACTGCTTCCTTTTTTTGAAAAGATGCGCGAAAAACTGAAAATCCCGATCATCTATGTCAGCCATGATGTGAATGAAGTCTCGCGTCTTGCGGACTATATGATTTTACTGGAAAAAGGGCGTGTTCGTGCCCAGGGACCGATTCAGGAAATGTTAGCCCGTCTGGACTTGCCGCTTGCCCATGACCAGGACGCGGGAACAATGATTGAAGCCACTGTCAGCGGCTATGATTCAACATACCACCTCATGATGCTTGAATTTAGCGGCGGTGTTTTTACCGTCTCCCGAAAAGAATGGCCCAGAGGCAAAAAAGTCAGAATACGCATTCTCGCGAGGGACGTCAGCCTGACCTTAAAACGCCAATCCGGCACCAGTATCCTGAATATATTTAAAGCCACGGTCAATGCTTTGTCGGATGAGGAACAGGGGCAATCTCTAGTGCGATTATCTGTTGGGAACGCGCCGCTTCTGGCGCGAGTGACACAAAAATCTGTTGAAACGCTGGCCTTGGTCTCAGGCAAAGCGGTCTATGCTCAAATTAAAAGTGTTGCGCTGTTGGAATAATCCGCTTGATTGACGGCCCATCCTGCATTTGTTAGAGTGCAAAATGATCAAAAATGGCCCAGTCCTTGTCCGCTGCTTTTTTTTTCTACTTTGTGTTGCCCTGCCTTCTCGACTTTGGGGACAAGAAACCGCCCCGCTTTCGGCTGAATCCATTCTGATCGCCGCGGAAAACAGGATGTATGCTTTCCAAGATCAAAGTTCCAGAATGACTTTTCGCATTATTGGAGTGAATGGGGCTGAAGACCGTTCTGTCTTTACGCTGTATTGGAAAAATTATGAGGGACTCGACGGTTTTAACAGCAAGTCGCTCTTTGTGACCGAGCTGCCTAAAAAAGACAAGGGCCAGAAATTTCTGGTTTGGGAATATGTGGATGAAGGTCAAAGCGATCAATGGATTTATCTGCCCGAACTGCGTCAGATCCGGCGTGTCCATCCGAACCATCACCAACACGAAGGCACGGTAAGCTCGGATCTTTTGATGACGGATGTCCGAAAACGCCGCATTGATAAAGACAAACATCGCCTGTTGCCCGAAGAAAAAGTCAACAATGACCTGTGTTATGTGGTCGAAAAAAATCCTGTAACGGACAGCCCCTACAGCCGCATGGTTCTTTATATTTCCAAAAAAGACAACACCCTTCGAAAAGTGGATTTTTATTCAGAAAAAGGTGATCTTGCAAAAACACAGACCATCGATTGGGAAGAAATCGGCGGCGCCTTCGTATGGAAACGCTCTGAAACCATTGATGCCCGCACCGGATCCAAAACCATTGTGGAACTCAGCCAAACTCGAATAAACCGCGGACTCAGGGATGATCTATTTACAGACCGGGCGCTTCGTCGCTAGCTTTCTTTTTTTATCCTTTTAGTGCATTGAGGTAAGGCATCACATGACAGCAATCGGGAAATGGAACGCACTTCAGGTCGTCAAGGAAGTCGATTTTGGGGTTTATTTAGACGGAGGGGCACTGGGTGAAATATTACTCCCGGACCGCTATGTGCCCGACCATTGTGAAGCCGGGGATACTCTTGAGGTTTTTATTTGTAACGATTCAAACGACCGTTTGATCGCTACCACGGATAAACCTTACGCCGTCGCGGGGGACTTTGCCTTTTTGAAAGTGGTTTCTGTCCATCCCGCCATTGGAGCGTTTCTCGATTGGGGGCTGCCAAAGGATTTATTGGTGCCGTTTAAAGCGCAGCCGGTCAGAATGAAAGTCGGGGAGTGGCATATTGTTTATATTGATGTCGACGACAAACAACGTGTTGTCGCCAGCGCCAAACTGGATGCCTTTATGGATCAAAACCCCGGCGATTACACCGTGGGTCAGCCCGTTTCCTTGTTGATCTGTCATCAAACCGACATGGGGTATAAAGCAATTATTAACAATGCACACTGGGGCATGCTCTATTTTGATGGCATCTTCAAACCTTTAAAAATAGGCCAAAAAATAAAAGGTTATATTCAAAAAATTCGACCAGACTATAAAATAGATCTCTGTCTCGAAAAGCCCGGCTATGAAAAAGTCGGGGGAGTGACCGAGACCATTCTACGGGTCTTGAAAGCTGAAGGCGGTTTTGTGTCGATTACCGACAAAAGTCCGCCCGGAGTCATCGCAAAAAAATTCAACGTCAGCAAAAAAACCTATAAAAAAGCAGTCGGCGCGCTTTACAAAAAAAGACTCATCACCATCGATCCGGAGGGGATTCGCTTGAATGTGAAGTAATCAGAACTAACACAGAGAGACCCCGTGCAAGTAAGAACTGGCAATAAACAATCCTAATCCAAATGGTCCTTTTTCCGAACATTTTTTAATATGGGCCTACTTTTCTTCCTTTCCTCAAAATAGACTAGATTCTCATGAAGCAACAAATAATATCCCAGCAGCGGCAATCGGATAACAGCATCTACAATGACCAAGGTGCAGCCTTTATCTGGATGTGGTCGGTATTTTGTCTTTTTCATATCGCACGGCGTATTAGTGAAACCGAAATGAGCAATCCGGGATTCATCTATATCACGGCGACGCTTTTGAGTGTGGTTTGCATCCTGAATCCCCGTCAGATGCAGGTCTTCATGCTTTCGGTCCTTTTGGGAATTGGTGCAACACTGGAAACCATGCCGTTGGATTCGAACCATACCATAATGCGGATTTTCCTGATGGCCGGCATGTTCGTTTCATTGCTTCACATCCTCGTGAAACAAAGGCACCTGATGCGTATCACACCGGGAGATTTTTATGCATCCTTTGCCCCGTATGGTAAGGCGATGTTGGTGATTCTTTATTTTTATGGCGTGTTTCATAAATTGAATCTTGATTTTCTAAATCCCGAGACGAGCTGTGCAGTCATGCTATGGGTACATTATCCCTTTCCACCTGGACTCTCTGATGCCCTGTGGGCACATTACGTCGCGATATACGGCACGCTTGTAATTGAAATGGCAATCGTTGTTCTACTGTTTATTCCCCGCCTGAAATACGTCGGCCTTCTTGTTGGTTTGGGTTTTCATTTTTTTCTCGGACTTAACGGGTATCGCTTTTTCGTGGCTTTTTCAAGCATGGTATATGCGCTTGATTTCCTGTTCTTGCCGGCAGACTTCCTTCTACGGATCCGAAAAGGCAAGGTAGGTGCCGTGCTATTGAAATATCGGTGGATTTATCTTGCTTTGGTTTTGGGTCCACTTATCCTGTATGTCGGTGTTCTTTCTTTTGACCTCATGAGCTTCTATTACACGACACTGACATTCTTTATTTTCGTCTCTGTCGGCGTTATCTGGGCAGTGACGATATACGCACGAAACAAGACTACGCGTTGGGAAGATACATGGCGGGGACTTATTACATCGAATCCTGTTTTGATTCTACTGTTAGTCTTGTTTTTTATTAACGGCACAATGCCTTATATCGGGTTGAAAACCCAGCAAAACTTAAATATGTTCAGTAACCTCTATACCGAACGGGGTCAGACAAATCACGTTTTCTTTACTGCTCCGCCTTATTTATTCGGTTTTCAAGAAGACACCGTTCGTATCTTGGAGACTAATGTCACGCTTTTTTTGGATTTGCGCGATAATGGATTGTTAATTCCTTACATCGAGTTTCGCAGGCTGTGGAGTCAGACACCTATGGACTATCGAAAAAAGGTTGTGTTGATCTTTGAGAGAAATGGAAAGGTCGAAAGGATTACGCCCGAAGTCATAAGTGATCCGGACCTTTTCAGGCCTATTTCCCCCTGGTTGAATCGCTGGTTCTATTTCAGATATGTGGCGACTAAACGGCCCCAGGAATGCAACGGTCATAAGTTGCCAGAGCACAGAAAAGAGATTAACAAAGACAGGTAGACGACCGAGAGAAGAAGTTACGTAACGTTCTGTCTTTAAATCGGGTTATTGAAAGCAAGCGCATTCTGACGAAATTCAAACCGAATCGAGCCGGACGATATTCGTCTTAATCCGGACAAAGCAATTATCTGAAAAACATAGAAGGAGAGCTTTAAAACCGGGCGTGCGCAATCCTTTGCAGACTTTGTTCCTTGTGGTGGCGCTCGTCCACACCCATTTTTCTAAAAAGATCGGACAGCGTATCAAAGGTGCCATATTCCCGGCTGAAGTCGCCCTGATATTTTTCATCCGCCAGGGCCTTGTTTTCCGCAGCATATTTCATGTATTCGCGCTCTGCATGATCTTCGAAATGCGCATTCAGCCGGTAGCTTAATTTCGGATTCACCACATAAAGAATCCAACTGATGTGATAATAGAAAAAAGCAATGATTTGCGGAATCACACGGTGTCGGATGAATCCTTCCTGAATCCCTTTTTTATGGACCAATTCTTCCAAAATCAGCAAATGCCATTGCTCGTTGTCCTGCTGATCGCGGGATTCCTTGACAAACTCAAAAATACGCCGGGCAAAATCGGGTGCGCGATAGGTATGCGTTATGGCGACATAAGCGACATTTTCCCAAGCCTGGTAGGGGACGCGCGCGATCACTTCCAAAACCTTAAATTTGGAAAGCGAGCGGTTTTTCCCGTACATGACATCCATCATCCAGAAAAGAAGACGGGACATCAGGCCGTATTGCAAGGGTTCGCTGCCAAGCGTTTTTTCCTGTTCAGCAATCAAATCCATTGAGCTGTACTGCCCTTTCACTGTATTCAACGCCATTCATCGGCCTTTATGGTCCTCCTTACACAAGTAAGTCAGAATTGTCTTTTTTCAAGGGGCGGACAAGTCAGGGGAAGACATGTTTTTCCCAAAAAACCCACTGAAGCCCCTTCACATTCTTGACAGGGGTTTTGTTCAAGATATCATTGAAAGAACAGACTTTTCTTGCTGAAATAGAATGCAGCCTTTTTGCCCTTTAATTTAAAAACAGGAGATTCCCTTTGTTTCAAATCCCGCTGGAAACCCTCATGACAAAGAAAGTCAGGTGTGTCTCTCCCAAAACAAAGTTGAGGGATCTTGCGCGTCTTATGGCGGTCAATCGTTATTCCTGTTTGGTGGTCACGGAAAAAAAGGTGCCCCTTGGGATTATTACCGAGCGAGACCTCGTGAAAATTCTGGCGGAGTGTCCTGATGAAGGGCCTTTTACCCTGAACGCGGCAGCGCTGATGTCATCGCCGGTGACGACGATGCACAAAACCAGCACCTTGCTTGATGCCATCGCCATCACACGGGTCAGGAAAATCAGACATCTTCCTGTAGTCAACGTGACCGGGACAATCGCCGGACTCATCACTCAATCCGATTTAATTCAAGCTTATCTACATATACTGGAAGCGCAACACGAGGTGATTCAACGCTCTGTGGCCGAGCGCACACGTGAATTAAATGATGCCAATGAACATCTGATGGCCTTGTCTCTTGAAGATCCCCTGTTGCGCATTGGCAACCGCCGGGCGATGGAGGTTGATTTAAAACATGTTCATTTTGCCGCATTGAGGAGCAATACCTCTTATTCAGTGCTTTTGATTGATATTGACCATTTCAAGCAATACAATGACCACTACGGCCATACGAAAGGGGACGATATCCTGAAAAAAGTCATCCATTTTATACAGCAATCTCTCCGAAAGTCGGACCGGGTCTTTCGATATGGAGGAGAAGAATTCCTGCTTCTTTTTCCGGATACAATGATTAAGGATGCACAACAGCTTTCCAGAAAACTCATCAGAAATATTCATGACTTAAAAATCCCGCACCTTAAAAGTCCTTTTAAAAGGCTCACAATCAGCGGCGGTGTGTGTTCCTTTTTGCCGGATAAGAACAAAGATGGCCTTTGGGAAGATGTGATCAAGTCTGCCGATTTGGCCTTGTACAAGGCCAAAAAAAAGGGACGCAATCAGGCGGCCATTTCAAGGAAACAAACGACCCAAAAGAACGCCGCATAATCACCTGCCTGTTTGAGGATATCCTTCTCAGGGGTGTCTTCTGCCAACAATCAAACCCCCGAAGAAGCGGATCGTTTATTCTAAAATACCCATTTCAGCAGAATACCTTCGAAAAACGTTGAAAATAAAACGCCAAGAGTAGAAAATGAATGCTCTGTCTGATAGACACAAAAGAGCGTCTGACTGTGATCTTGGGTACACCTTTAAAAAATAATGCCACGCGCGTCTTACTCTTGGGTGCGGGTGAGTTGGGCAAGGAAGTCGTGATAGAGTTTCAACGCCTTGGCGTTGAAGTGATCGCCGTCGATCGTTATGCCCATGCCCCGGCCATGCAGGTCGCGCATCGCAGCCATGTCATTGATATGCTGGATGGCAACGCCTTGCGTGAGTTGGTTTTAAAGGAGCGGCCCCATTACACTGTGCCCGAAATCGAGGCCATTGCAACAAACGAACTGCTTGCTCTGGAGCAGGAAGGGTTTCACGTGGTGCCCACCGCGCGGGCGGCGCGGCTGACGATGGACCGCGAAGGCATTCGCCGCTTGGCTGCCGAAACCTTAAAGCTGCCGACATCAAAATATCGTTTTGCAGAAACTGAAAAAAGCTATCGCGCTGCTGTGACTGAAATTGGTCTGCCCTGTGTGGTAAAGCCGGTCATGAGTTCTTCCGGTAAAGGACAAAGCGTCGTAAAACAAGAGGGTGATATCGACAAAGCCTGGGCCTGCGCCCAACAGGGCGGACGAGCCGGTGCAGGCCGGGTCATTGTTGAGGGCTTTATTCCCTTTGATTATGAAATCACTTTGCTGACCGTGAAGGCCGTAGATGGCATACATTTTTGTGCCCCCGTCGGCCATCGGCAGGAAGACGGTGATTACCGCGAATCCTGGCAGCCGCACCCCATGACGCCGATGGCGCTTGAGCAGGCCCAATCGATTGCAAAAACCATTGTCGGCAATCTTGCGGGCCGGGGGATTTACGGGGTGGAACTGTTCATCAAAGGAGAGCAAGTCTATTTCAGCGAGGTTTCACCGCGTCCGCACGATACGGGCATGGTCACGCTCATTTCTCAGGGTTTGTCTGAATTTGCTTTGCATGCGCGCGCAATCCTGGGTTTGCCTGTGGGCGAAATCCGACAATTCGGCCCTTGTGCTTCGGCGGTGATTTTGGGTGAAGGGCAATCCCTGGAAATTGGCTATGATGGACTGGAGGCCGCACTGGAAATCCCGAATACGCAGATCCGGCTTTTTGGAAAACCCGAATGCCGTGGAAGGCGTCGTCTGGGCGTTGCGCTGGCCGCCGCAGATACCGTAGAAGCCGCCATGCATCAGGCAAAGTCGGCGGCCTCAAAAGTGAAGGTCGTACTTTAACTTTTTTATGAAGACGAGGGGGATTGATGCAGGCAAAGAATGTCTGGTCTTATATTAAAGTCGGAACAGGTTTCCGTTATTTACAAGAGGCCACAAAGGGCAGGTCGATTCACGGCAATAGTTTTGTGCTGGAAAATATTGAGCGATTTTTGACCTCATTAGATGAACTGGAACTGCATGTCACCAGCCGCGCGGCAGAAAAACTGCGGGCATTGCATATTCAACTGGCTAAAAAAGGAGAGCTGGCCGAGCTTTCCAAAAGCGAAGCGGATGATCTGAAAAACATCATCCGGGAAATTCGAGGCACCTTCGCGGCGGAAGCGAAGGGCATTTATACCTACATTGTCACAGACAAACGGCTGGGCACGGAAAAACTTTTAAATCACATGGAAGATCTTTTTGCGCCCAATGTCTTCGAGCAGTTATCTGCGGTCGCGCAGTACGATTTTAGGGAAGCCGGCCGCTGCATTGCCTTTGAACGCGCAACGGCCGCCGCATTTCATCTGATGCGCGGGATTGAATCGATTTTAAGGCAATATTTCAAAGCCATCGTCCAGCCGGAAAAAACAGATTTTTCCTGGGGAGAGATGGTCTATGAAGTCAAAAAAGCGCGCGATCCGCGGACAGACCGAAATACCTTGAAACATCTCGATCATATCCGATCAGCTTTTCGAAATCCGACGCAGCATCCGGATAAAATATACGACGTGCAGGAAGCTCAGGATCTTTTTTTTATCGCCATCGACGTCACCAACCGCATGGTATCCGAAATAAACAGCACCCTTCTTCCCGCTGAACAGCCTGAAATACCGCAATAGCCACCCTGTTTAAAAATACCGGCACATCCCGCCAAGGCTCCAATACCACTCCTGATTTTTTAGCTTAGGCAAGGAGTGTGGCTTGGGTCATTTCCTCTTTTTGCGCGGACAAAGGAGTCTGTATTGCTTCAAACTGTCCCAGTGCCGCCGCAATCGTGGCTAAGCATCTCATCCAATCGGATCGGTGAGAGGTAGTGTTTGTAAACGATCGGGATTTTATACGGATCGGCGGCCATGACCAGCTCCAAATTAGTCCCACCGATGAAAACGAAGGCACTTCCGCACAGCCTTTCTAAGTGGTTCGCTTGGTCAGCGAGAAGATGCAAAAACCCAAGATTTTATATCGACCTTCTTTTTTGTCAGTTTTTGTGAACCGTGCAAACGCGTTGGTCTATATGCCATCAATAACGCGTTTCTTACTTTTTCTCTTAGTGGCTTTTGATCCCGCTTTCGAAAAGATCCTGCCGGTCCGAATGAGGGTGCGGTCGATGGATGAATGAAGGTGGATTAAAAGCCAGCACTTCTAAGGATGGAAATCCCGACTCAAGGTGTATAGAATACAGCAGGAAAACGGAGGATAAGGGTAAAGGGCCGGTGGGCCTTCACTTGGCGTTCACATTAAAAGTGACCCTATTATTCTACAGATATTCATGAAAATCATTTCAACAAACAGGGCAGACTGAACGATGAATCCCTTCAAGAAAGCGGGCCTGGCCTTGTTGGTGGTGATCGTGGTGGTATCGGGGACGTCACTGATGTTTCCGCCTTCCACCCGGGTGAGCCGTTATATTTATATCGAACGCGATATCGAAACGGTTTTTTCGATGGTGAACGACTTGCATCTCTTTAATACCTGGTCACCTTGGGCGCGCTATGATCCGGACACACGTTATGATTTTTCCGGTCCCGAAAGCGGTGTCGGCGCGAAGATGCAGTGGTGGAGTCGAAATCGCAAAGTGGGACGGGGCAGCCGGGAAATCGTTGTCAGCATTCCGAACGAACGGGTGGATCTTAGCCTCCAGTGGGGGCGGCGGGGCAAAGCAGAAGTCCGTTTTTACTTAGTCAAACAAAACGAGGGGACGGGCCTGACCTGGTCCTTACACCTTGAGCACGGCCTGAACCTCCTCAGCCGGTTCTTCGGCCCGGTGCTGGATACCTGGCAGGGGGCCGAATACGAGGCCGGGCTAAAGAATTTAAAGGAATTGCTCGAAAAAGAAAACCAGGGACGAAGCGATCATCAGATTAAAAAAACGATATTAAAACCTGCAAAAGATTTGCCCCCGTTATAACCGCCTTTATAAGAACACAGTTTCCATTTCCGTGCATTACAAAAAAGCCTGCGAAAGGATCTTGGTTTATTCGCCTTAGCGGGGATTGGGATCCCAGCCGACAACATCCGATTCTATTGATAAAGAAACACGGGTTATGGTGTCTCGTTTTTCAATAAAGCATCTTAAACGCTTCACTTTGGGATGCGTTTAGGAATTATTAAATTCGAGTCGTATTCTTCATATGCGATGTACGCTCATTTACCGAAGGTTTTCTCGAAAGTGCGATTTTTAATAAGTTACAAGCTGTGCAGCGTGTCTTTATCTGAGGGTGGGAATTTATATTTCTGGCAAAAATCGAGATAGAAACGGAGCCACTTTCTGTAGTGAATTTGG
>CALZIJ010000075.1 GCA_945787655.1 Nitrospiria bacterium
TTCAAACCGGATGGAAAAAATTGAATTTGAAACCATTCATCAGAGAAAAAACAAAACCACGTATTGGGTCGAAGTGCACTTGCAAAAAAACACCTATCAAGGCAAATCAGTTTTTACCGCAATTATTCTTGATATTTCGGAACGTAAACGCACCGAAGAATCTAGGGCAATGGCACTTTCAATCTATGAGTCCAGTACTGAGGCCATTATGGTCACAAACGGAATCCATCACATCATGGACATCAATCCGGCATTTACGCGAATCACCGGATTTAAACGGAAGGACGTCATTGGGAGAACGCCCAAAATGATTTATTCCGACCGGCATGATGAGGCATTCTATAAAGAGCAATGGGAAACGCTGCAGGATCAAGGCCATTGGCAAGGAGAGATCTGGAAGCGCCGGAAAGACGGGACGATTTATCCGGCATGGTTAAACATGAGCATCATACCTAATCGAGATGACAAGCGATCCCGTTATATCTCCCAGTTCACGGATATCACGGAAAAAAAGCGCAAAGACGAGGTCATTTGGGCGCAGGCCAATTACGATGCCCTGACCAATCTCCCCAACCGCCGTTTACTGCATGACCGCCTTGGACTAGAAATGAAAAAAGTACATCGTACCGGCTCAGGACTGGCTTTATTGTTCATTGATCTTGATCATTTTAAGGAAATCAACGATACAATGGGGCATGCCAAAGGGGATTTAATATTGATTGAATCGGCCCGGCGCATTTCAGCTTGCGTGCGCGATTCCGACACCATTGCACGTCTCGGAGGAGATGAGTTTACGGCCATTATTCCTGAATTCGAGGACAAAAAGCAGATAGAACGCATTGCGCAGCAGATTATCAACTATCTGAGTCAGCCTTTTTATTTTAAAGGAGATGAAAATGGATATTACATTTCAGCGAGTATCGGCATTACGATTTACCCCGATGATGCTGAAAATATTGAAGAACTCCTGAAAAATGCAGACCAGGCCATGTACCAGGCCAAAGCAGAAGGGCGCCAGCGGTATAATTATTTCGCACATTCCATGCAGCTTAAAGCACGGGAAAAACTGAAGCTGACACAAGACATGAGGGGCGCCTTATCAAACCAGGAACTTGAAGTCTACTACCAGCCCATTGTCAATCTGAAAACTGGAGAGATTGTAAAATCCGAGGCGCTTTTACGCTGGGCCCATCCCGTATTGGGCTGGGTCAGTCCGGGACAATTTATCCACTTGGCGGAAGAATCCGGACTCATTCATGAAATCGGGGAGTGGGTGTTTTTACAGGTCATCACCCATATCAAAAAGTGGATTGGCTTAACAGGCCGTATTCTCCCGGTGTGTGTGAATAAATCACCCTTGCAATTTGAATCCGAGTCTCATGGATCAACATGGTCCGAACAATTGGAAAAACTGGATTTACCCGGTAACAGCATTACAATGGAAATTACAGAAGGACTGCTCCTTAAAGAATCGCCTAACATCAAGCGGCTTTTAATGTCCCTGCGAGACAGCGGGATTGAAGTCTCAATTGATGATTTTGGCACAGGATTTTCAGCACTGTCCTATCTCAAAAAGTTCGACATTGATTATATTAAAATAGACCGTTCCTTTATCAGAAAAATTATGGAGGACGACAGCGACCGGGTGCTCACCGAAGCCATTATTGTCATGGCGCATAAACTGGGCATCAAGGCCATTGCCGAAGGGGTAGAGACCGAAGCCCAACGCAAACTGCTGCTTTCCTTTGGGTGTGACTTTGCCCAGGGGTTTCTATACGCACCGGCCCTGCCCGCAGAAAAATTCGAAGCCTTGCTCGTAAAATAAGACCTTCCATCACGGGCTCTAACGCTCTTCGTTCAATGAAATCGAATGAATGGTATTGGGAATATCAGTAATTTCTGCATTTGAAATCCCGTCTTCCTGTACAGCATAGACTGTCTTGTCTATAAAAATGCCGCGTGTCCAGTATCCGAACGGGCGGGTCTTGATTCGTCCAAGGAAGTCAAACCCCTTGTCTGTGCTCACGTCATAAACATAAAGTCCCTCAAAAACCCGCTGGCCAAATTTCCAAGGCTGACCCGGCGCTTCCTTGAATTCATTTAGGCCAACAGGAAGCGCGAGCAATCCCTGCTCCGCCCAATAGGTAAAAGCTTTATGGTTGTGCAATGCTTCGGAATGTGTTCCGCGGTCGCCCAGCTTTTCCTGATGCAGTAACTTCGGATTTGTAAAATCACTGATATCAAATATGGAAAGCTGCATGCCTTGATACCAGGTCACGCCGCCTTCTTCCTTCGCGTCCTTACCGATGGTAATGAGGTGGTTGTCCCCCAAAGGGTGAATGTAATCAGAATATCCGGGGACTTTAAGCTCTCCCGCGATTTTAGGGGCCGCCGGATCGGAAAGGTCAATCGTAAAAAGGGGATCTATCTCGACAAAGGTAACGAGAAAACCCCGCTCTCCGTTAAAACGGGCAGAATAGATTCTTTCCCCCGGCGCAATATTTTCAATTTTTCCAATAATGTTCAGATGTTCGTCCGCCGCCCGTAGGGTGAAAAGATGATTTCTGGAGGTCGGATCGCTTCCCCAAAGAAAACCCGTCGTGGTGGCGATTCGAAGGACGCCTTCGAATTCTCCGAGGGAAAACTGATTGAGTATGCGTCCCCAGACAAAGCCGCTGGCCTGAGGGACCACTTTATCGCCGCTGATATCCAGTTTATGAATCACCGTACTTTTCCGAAGATCGTATACCGGGTCTTCAGAAGCTGTCGGAAAAGGCTCATTTTTCCAGCGGGTTGCCGTCAGATAAATCGACTCGGTAGAGGCGTAAAGGGTATGGATATCCGCAACCAGTCCGACGGCATCGAATGGAAGGGATGCATCTTTAAGATTAAAGGTCGTGAGGGTCACGATGCTTCCGCCGCCTTCCAGGGAGGGACGATAAAAATCGCGCCAGTCCAGTAATTCTCCCGTCTCCAGAGTCGTCCCGTTCGAGTCGATGTCTTGATAGTCGGGCAATAAATCCTCCAAAGTCACCTCTCCCAAAAGCCGCTCGTTTTCGGCGACAACCTTCTTGAAATCTTCATCCGTGCCGTCATAGGTAATTTGCAAAGGTGGAAGCTCGGGAAGAAACCGCATAACGAGATGCAGTTTGCCATCCACCAGGCGGGAAGCTGCCAGGGAACCCTCAAGAATGGTGTTTTTAATCGGCTTTGGATCGACCGGATTGGAAATATCAAGAACCAGCACACCGGTTTCTGCCTTCACCGGCAGCCAGTAGGGGAGTCCGATCAGCTCGATACTGGGCATGGTCGTGACCCGGTTAAATGCCCAGGGATGACCCGTTCCGTTTTCCGGGACATAGAGCGCAATCAAGATGTGCTTAAAGAGATATAGCGAATCAATATGGCCTTTTACCGGAATAGTGGAGACCGTCTTCATGGCATCTGGCGGTGCCGCCTGAACAATACGAATTTGTTGCGCTTGTGCAACATAAAAATAGTCTCCGTCTGTTTTGACCTTATCGGATTCATCAACACCTTGCTCTTGTATATTGGTTTCGGAAAATGATTCCGCTCTGGCACCCGATGCCGACACTGCTGTGGCATCCGTCTCCTCCGGAAGAATGGAAGGACCGTCGTAAACAGACCGGGGGATAGGACTCATGGCCAATTGGTTTTTTAAATACATTTCCAAACCCGCCTCACCGGTAAAGGTGGACATTTTGTTCAAAGCCAACGGAGCAGGCAGTTCGCCCTCTTCCACCGGATGGCCTGAGGTGCTCGTTTTTTCCTGACAACCCGTAAAAACCAATAAAAATATTAAGGAAGATAAAATGACATTGATCCTGATTTTCATGAGAACTCCTTATCTTTAGGATGACCTCTTATTCAATAGACAATCCTTACTTTAAAACTGTAATAGTTTTTAAATTAAACTATTTTTGTTTATAAGTAAAGCACTTATTGTTTGACTTCAAAGTCTCATTCAGGTAAGTTCAGAAAATGACCTCCAAGCCTTTTCCGTTTAAAAGCATTAAGGATATTTTTTACCAAACCCGGGTTTTAATGGGCCGCGAATACACGCTCAAACGATTTGCTTCTGAAATATTGCAAGGTGCGGTTGAGCCCGTCATGTTGAGTTATATTGAAAAAGGAAAGCGCTTCCCGACAGAGGAGCAAGTAAAATGCCTCGCCAAAGTGAGAGGTGAAGACCCCCAAACTCTGCTCGTCTTGTTATGGCAAGACCGCATCCTTTACGCATTTTCCAGGGAAATCCAAAAAACCATTCAAAAGAAAGAAACACCTGAGTCAGTGGCAGGGATTGAAGAAGGCATGCTGAGCGAATTAATTAGTCGCGCGATCGCCGCCTTGCCGGACGATGGCAGCCAGATTTTACTCCAAAAATGGCGCGCTGAATTAAACCGGGCCATTTTATCATTGGGTGTCCACCTTCCGGCGGACCTGCTTGAATCTGTTGAGAAAATTGTTCTTGCCCAAGGATTAATTAAAATTCAGGGCAGCCAGGTCTGTCGTCTTGAAAACCACTATGTCGCTAAAAGTCCGGAAGAAAAACAAGCCCTGGCCATGGCATATTGCGGCATTTTTACCAAGAGCCTGCTGGATAAGATTGTGCTTAAAGAAAAAAAAACCTACCTTCGAAATCATTATCTTCAAATTCCGGAGGATCAGGTCGAATCATTCCACCAAGCACTTGACGATGCCATTCGCAATTTAACAAAGGAATTTGCCGACAAGGAAGGGGATGCCAGAACTTTTTTAAATGTTCTGATTTCCTCAACGAAATAATTTGGATTTTTTATCATGAATATAATGCGAATAAATATAGGAACCGGCCTTTTATTGACGATTATCTGCTTTATAAGTGCCTGTGGCGGCAGTGGGTCAAGCGGTTTTGATTCCCGTGCAGCCGCAGAGCAGGACGCCATCTTCATGGCAACAGAAAATAAAGAATGCGTGTCTTTCGAAAATACCCTGCTTTGTGCGGCCGAAGTGGATACGATCACGACTGATATCGTCGGCCCCAGTAGCGCTCCGCCGCTTTCCGGCGTGCCGATATCCCTTAGAATTGAACCTGCTTCGGGGAAGACCGTGCCCTGTGAACGCACCCCCGGAAGCACACGGTGTCAAATGACCGTCAATGTGATTGCAAATCAATTACCGGATCAAAGCCAATTATTCATCACGTCCAAACGAAAAGATTCAGTCTTATGGGATGCTCCCGCTCCAATGCCCCAAATATCATCGAGTCTTCCCATCTCTGAATCAACCCTTGAAGTTGACCTCTTAAGATTTATGGCCCAGGATCAGTTACAGATTGCAGTCTTGTTGTATCTTCCCGCTTCGAACCCGCCATCGATCATTGAAAGACCGTTTCTTTCCGATTTTTCCCCGGATGTCGTCTATGTGAGTACTGATCTGACCCTTCATATCATAGCCAGCCCTTAAAATCCTGCTTGATTTTTTAATTCACTTTCAAGGCCAACTCGGCCCTGTTTGAGCTGGACTTTGACTGACGAACAACCGCTTTTCATTCCCCTGTATAATCCTTTTTATCCTTACGTCCCGCGTTGCGCTCATCAATATGAACACGACCTCCATTTGACAATATCAATATTAGTTGTAAAATATTAATTAAATAAAATAGTCATAAATATTGTAAATAATCAATTCAAAGTCATGGCATAGCACAACAAGGAGCAGGGTAATGACAAAAAAAATCGGACTTTTCTTGGTTTCTATATTGATCTTAAGCCCATTAACTGCTCCAGCGGCCCCATTAAAAGCTAAAAACGCTCTCTTAAATTCAAAATTACAGCAACAATTCGGGAATATCCCCCTTTATTTCATCCAGAATAAAGGGCAGGTCGCTCCCGATATTCAATACTATGAAAAAGGACAAGGCCACACGACCTATTTTACAAAAGACGGTGTGATTCTCCATCTTTCAAAATCCCGATCCTCTCGTTCCATGGCCCAAGGTGCTCAATCATCCGAATACCAGGAACAAATCCGGCTTTTCCCCTTAAATGCCAACAAAAACCCCGAAATTATTTCAGACGGGGAATTAGCAGGACGTGTCAATTATTTTCTTGGGAACCAACCCGAAAAATGGCGGGCCAATGTTCCGGCCTATAAAAGTGTCGTGTATCAAAATGTATACCCGGGTATTGATATCCAGTTTTATGGAAATAACCATCAACTGGAATACGATATTATCGTGCAACCCGACGCAGACCCTTCGGAAGTCCTTCTCGCTTATGAAGGTGTCAAAGGGCTGAAAGTTGCGCCAAATGGCGCGCTTGAAATCTTGCTTCAAGAAGGCAAACTCGTCCAGAAAAAACCGTATATTTATCAGGAAGTTCAAGGGAAAAGAGTCGAAGTGCCAGGTGTCTTCAAAATTGTAAATCAAACGGCTTCTGATGCTGAAGACACTTTTACCTATCGCTTTGAAGTGGCCTCATATGATCAATCGCTCCCCTTGGTGATTGATCCGATTATCGATTACTCAAGCTACCTGGGGGGTGCTTCAGATGATTATGGCTACCATATCGCCCAGGACTCCACTGGAAATCTTTATGTGACAGGAAACACCTCCTCGACTGATTTTCCCGTCACCGGGGCTCTCCAGGGAAGCCTGGCCGGCGGGAGCGATATCTTTGTGGCTAAAATCAATGCGGCTGGGTCCGCCCTGGTTTACGCCACCTATTTTGGAGGAAATAACGAGGATACAGCCTGGGGAATCGATGTAGACAGTTCCGGGAATGTATTTCTTACGGGAGAAACGTCATCCACTGATTTTCCAACTGTGGGTCCGATTCAGGGAATCAACGGCGGCGGAACCGATGTTTTCGTCACCAAAATTAATGCCGCCGGCAGCGTGATTGACTATTCCACCTATCTGGGCAGTACGGCCTCAGACTCTGGAAGAGATATTGCCGTGGATTCAAGCGGGAACGCCTACATTACTGGAGGGACCAATTCAATCAGTTATCCGACGGTCAATCCGATTCAAGCCACCCGTTCAGGCTCATACGATGCCTTTGTCAGTAAAATTAATCCAAGCGGGTCTGCATTGATTTATTCTACCTACGTCGGAGGGGAAAGTTTAGATTTCGCAAACGGCATTGCTGTCGATAACACAAACAATGTTTATTTGACCGGTCGGACCAACTCCTATTTTTTCCCCACCGTTACACCATTTCAAAGTGCGTTTGCATTGGGTCTTTATGATGCTTTTGTGGCGAAAATCAATGCCGCTGGAAGCGCTTATGACTATGCAACTTATCTTGGGGGCGCCGCCAGTGATATCGGCAATGACATTGCCGTAGACGCCTCAGGCAGCGCTTATATTATCGGACAAACCCACTCTGTCAATTTTCCAGTGTCTTCCTCCATTCAAGGGAAACAAGCTTCCTGGGACATTTTTGTAACCAAATTGAATGTCAGCGGAACTGCGCTGATGTATTCCAGCTATCTAGGAGGAGACGGAGACGATATCGGACACAGAATCGACACCGATGCGGCCGGAAACGCCCATATCGTTGGGGAAACCCAATCCACAGATTTTCCCACAGTGCTGGCAACGCAATCCACTGGCGGTGGCGGGAAAGATGCATTTGTCTCCGTTATCAATGACATCGGTTCATCTCTCGCTTTTTCAACTTATTTAGGGGGAGCGGATACGGATACAGGGCATGGAATTCTGGTAGACAGCAGCGGCAACATTTTTGTGACTGGAATAACAAGCTCGAATGATTTCCCCATTAACGCCGCCCTCCAATCCAGCAATGCCGGCGGGGTCGATGCATTTATGACCAAAATCACAAATATTGTATTTGATCCGGACATTACCGTGACGGACAGCGTCGTACCAACCAATGACCTGACCCTTTCTTTTGGCAACGTCACGATCAACACCACAGCAGATCAAAGCCTGACCCTGAGAAATAATGGCAGTTCAGACTTAATCATCGGAAATTTGGCCCAAATAGATACAGTTGCCCTGCCGTTTTCCATTATCAGCGATAATTGCTCCGGGCAAACGTTAACTGTCGCCAGCAGCTGTATCGTTGATGTTCGTTTTTCTCCCACCGCTGAAGCCAGTTATAGCGATAGTTTTGATATTCCTTCAAATGACCCGGATGAAGGGACACTCACTTTCATACTTAATGGCACCGGAGCGCCGCTGCCCACGCCTGATATCACTGTTTCTGACAGTGTCGTACCCAATAATGACTTAAGTCTTCCGTTTGGCAGCCGGACAGTGGGCAGTACGTCTGATCAAAGAGTCACATTGACCAACGACGGCAGCGCAGACCTGGTGATCGGTACGCTCGCTCAAATCGACACGGTTTCGGCTCCCTTTATAATTATGGATGACAACTGTTCGGGTCAATCTTTAACGCCTGCGGCCAGTTGTACCTTTGACATCCGGTTTTCGCCTTCCTCTACCGTTTCATATAATGACACTTTTGATATCCCTTCAAATGATGCTGACGAAAGCAGTGTCACCTTCAACCTGAGTGGCACAGGTGCACCCGTGCCTGCACCCGATATTACGGTGACTGACAGTGTGGTCCCCAATAATGATTCCATCATCTCCTTTGGCAATACGACGGTGAATACCTTTTCCAATCAGAGCGTTACCATCACTAATGACGGCAGCGCAGACCTGGTGATCGGTACGCTCGCCCAAGTGGATACGCTTGCTGCGCCTTTTTCAATCCAGAGTGATAATTGTTCGGGGCAAACCTTGGCGCCGGCTGACAATTGTACATTCGGTATTCGGTTTTCCCCCACCTCAGCGAGTACCTCTAATGACACATTTGATATTCCTTCCAATGATTTCGGTGAAAATCCGGTGGTTTTTAGTGTAGACGGTACCGGAGTGCCTGCTCCAACGCCCGATATCACTGTGTCTGACAGCATTGTGCCTAACGACGATCTAATACTCCCTTTTGGAGATGTCGGTGTAGGAACAGAGTCCATTCAAATCATTATGCTGACCAATGACGGAAACGCAGATCTGATATTAGGGTCAATCGGGGTCTCCAATCCGGTTTCTGCGCCTTTTTCAATCCAGAATGATACCTGTTCGAACCAAACATTGAATCCAAGCGGAAACTGTACACTCAGCATCCATTTTTTACCCACTGATTTTGTGGTATCCAATAATAGTTTTGATATTCCCTCTAATGATTCCGACGAAAGCAGCGTGACGGTGAATTTAAGCGGAACGGGTGTGGCACTTGTCTCCGACATTATCGTTGTGGATTCACTCGCACCCATCGCCGACCTGCAGCTGCCTTTTGGAGATTTGGCAACGGGTCAAGTGTCGGATGAAACCGTCACCCTTTCCAACAGCGGCAACGGAACGCTCTCCATCAATCAAATTGCAGAGTTTGATTTATCCGGTTCAGTTTTTAGTATCTTGAATGATTTATGCTCAAACCAGGCACTGGCCCCTTCAGAAAACTGTACCTTTGATGTCCGGTTTTCACCCACCGCTGTCACCACTTATAACGACAGCTTTAAAATCCCGTCAAACGACCCGGATGAAAATCCCGTGTTTATTAATGTCAGTGGTGCAGGCTTGCAGGCAACGGTCAATAACCCGCCTGGAAAACCCGAATTGGTCTTCCCGGCCAATGGACAAACCGGGTTATCCCAAGACCTAAACTTTGAATGGAAACCTGTAAGCGATCCGGACGGAGATCCAGTTTTCTACGACCTCTATGTTTGTGATTCACCAGATCCCTTGTCCTGTACACCGCAAGTGGTTGCTTCACTCAGCAATCAATCTTCAGGAGCTGTCGGTGAGGGTTTTGGGTTCAGTTTCATCCTTATCGGTATTGTTTATTTGGGGTTTGATCAAAGGAAACGATTTCCCTGGAAAAAGCTGGGTCCATTGGCGGCAATCCTGTTACTGACCGGTACCATGCTGGTTTCTTGCAGCAGTGGGGGAGGAGGCAGCCTGCCCGCTGAAATCCAACCCGATAATAAAACCCAGACCATCACCGGATTGGCCGCGGGAACAACCTATTATTGGACCGTTGTCGCAAAAGATGATCAGGGTGGGACTACACAAAGTGATATCTGGCAATTTACGACTCAATAAAGCCGTGCCTTATTCTCCAATGATCTTGATGAGTACACGTTTTCGGCGGCGGCCGTCAAATTCCCCATAAAAAATTTGCTCCCACGGCCCAAAGTCCAGCCGGCCTCCAGTCACTGCCACCACGACCTCGCGGCCCATGAGTTGACGCTTGATGTGTGCATCACCATTATCTTCTCCTGTCTGATTATGACGATACTGGGATATCGGTTCATGCGGGGCCAGCCGCTCAAGGAAGTCATCATAATCCATTATCAACCCCGGCTCATCATCATTAATATACACCGAAGCCGTAATGTGCATGGCGTTCACCAAACACAAACCTTCCTGTATTCCACTTTGATTAATAACATCCTGTACCTGTTCGGTGATATTAAGATAGGCGCGCCGTGTTTTAATATCAAACCAGAGTTCCTTGCGGCAAGATTTCATATCCAACTCTCCTGACTTCATTTAACACAAAAGATAAACACCAGACCCTGACTCAGTAATCAAGGCCTTTATCGTATCAATTGAAGTTATTTTTATCAGTTTCCTTTAAAGCACTTACATTGATTCTTAAAAAATTTTGGTATATTCTATAAACTAAAAAATAGTGATTACGCATCCTTTTGGAGGAAAAAATGACGCCACTGGCCCTGTTGATGCACACTGAAATCGAACAAATTTCGCCAAAATCCAATCTTCGGGAAGCCGCAAGACAAATGCGTGACAAAGGCGTCGGTTCTCTCGTCGTCAGCGAAGGGGATGAAAAAATCGGGATTGTGAGTGACGTTGATTTTGTCCGTAAAGCCATGGCGGAAGGCTTAAATCCCGACACAACACCGATCGAAACCATCATGAGTCAACCGATTATCACTATTGATATCGACCAGACTGCACAGGAGGCAAACGATTGTATGGCTGAAAATGGAATCCGCCATCTTGTGGTTATAGACGGGAAAAAAGTCGTTGGCATTCTTTCCATACGGGATCTGGTTCTTTATTATAAAAACAGAATCTAAATGCACCGCATCACCTTCAAACAAAAAAGGCGAAAGACCTTAAGGTCTTT
>CALZIJ010000076.1 GCA_945787655.1 Nitrospiria bacterium
CACGCCTTCTTCGTCTTCTTCAGTATTACGGATGATCACGTTCAGACGGTTTGGCAGAAGAACCGAACCGTCATAAGGGAAAACAGTCTCTTTGTAATGTCGGCCTGTTCCTGTGACGTTTTCCGTCTCCTCCGGATTTTTACCAACAAGCGATTGACAAAGCCCGCCAATCTCGTCCCGCAATGTCACCAAAGCATCTCCTTCATCGGCCAGGATGCCACGGATCCAGGGGTCTACCGCCACACGTACCACCGAGGCGAACACTTCCTTCGTCGCCGCACGTTTTGTCAATGCCACCACGTCCAACTCTTCGCCCCTTCTCAAACGCAGCCGGTGGGCGAGATGCTTTTTCCCTTTGAGAACTTCCAGCCGCAGCTCTCGCGTTTCCTCACGCGTCTGACCTCGTATCAACACACTCTCGCGCAAACCATCCAGACTCGATTTTGCGACTTTCGTTAACCCTTGGGCCGGAAGAAAATCCCGCAACGTTTTGCGTCCAGTCAGCAGGCACATCACACGCTGGCGTGCCTCCCCGTAGTTCTGCTTGTCAAAAGGTGTCCATGCCGCATAAAACTCCATCACGTCGTTGACCTGTGATTGCCAAATTGTATGATCAATGATTGATTCGGCTACACCAGAAGCATTCTTTGCCCAAAACTGCCACCTCGCTTTGGCGGCGATTTTGGCTTCGTTGGCGATGAATTTTGGGTCGTCTCCTTCCAAAATCTCGCACAGGATCACGTTCACGACATTAAAAGTTTTTGTGGCCTGGTCTTCCTTGGCCGGTTGCAGATCCCTGGTCAAATCAGAGGAATAGGGAAAGATAAGCTTCCCGCCCTGATCTTGAATCGCTTTGGCCGTTGCTTTGCTGATCTCGGAGAGGAGGAACGACCCAAACCAGAGATCACGCGTGCGCCGCGCTGCGGCAATAAACTCTTGAACCGGGCCGATCGTGATAGCAAGGAGATGGCCGCTCATGGAAATACCTTTTTGAAGTTTTGTCCCGGTTCTTGTACATAGGCGATGAAGGCCTCCAGCGCGGAGCCGCTGGAGGAGCGTTGTGGTTTTTTGCCAGGGTCTGATGACCCCATGGGGGAGTTCTTATAGTTGGCAAGTTCAGGTCGTCGGATATTAATCTCGCCGAGCTTTGGTGGATTATCTACTTTTTTTAGTTCCAGTTCATTCACTTGAGGTGCTGATAATCTCAAGACCATTGGCACCGCCTTGCTTCCGTCCCCGAAAGCCAAGGGGCGTAAAATAATGGGGCTGGCCATTCGCTTTGTGTTTTTAGGATAGAGTTCAGATTCATCAGGATCTCCGGTTCCCTGGAAATGAAAAATGATTGGAAGTCCAAATTCTGCCCGTGGAAAGGCATCTTCCGGGATATGCTTAATGCGCGCATGTTTATTCATTGTACGATTTGTAAAGTTGCGAATCGTCTCCGCTTCCGGCCAGTAGGATCGGCCAGGCAGATTGTTTTTGGAAAGGGGTTTACTCGGATCAGGTCTGGCCTTTCTCCCTGTTTCCTCTTGGCGAAATCTCTGCATGACGCCAACCGCTTCGTCCCATGCGTGTACGGCATCACGCCCCTGGCTTTGCTTCAGCCCAATCCACTCGGGGAAAATCGGCCATGGGCGCGAACCAGGAATCAGGCTGAAGTCATAATGTTCGGCTCTTTCCTTTAGCCACGTGCTAAATCCATTAAACGAAGGTGGATGGATCTGGGGTTCCTTTGGATTAACCTCCTCACAATACAAGGCGCCGCACCCGCGTCGTGTGCGCGCGCCAATGCCACCAAAATTGACCCAGGCCCAGACTGCGGCTTCGATATCTTTTTGAATATCGTGGTCCAAATTGTCCAGCGCGGTGATGCCAAGAGTTGTGCGCCTCTGATTGTATCCGCCGTGCAAGCGATCCATTTTTTCTGAATTGGGAATCCAGAGCGTAAGAGTGAATTTGATGTCCTCTCTGTGCGCGGCGGGATTTCGATTTTCCTTGTCGCTTTGGAAGGGGAATAGTACATAAGGCAGGGCTGTGTTGGTAAATGGCGCGTTCCAATCCAATTTAAAAACTCGGTTCCCGTTTTTTTCAACCTGATTCCAAACAACACAGGTCTTGCTATTTCCTTTAGAGCTAACCGAGATCTTCATCTCCACCGGACTCGGGTTTTCAGTCGTCCCCCAGATCTCTCCTTCTCGCTGACGCAATTCCCGCACATCCGTGAACCTTGCACCTCGTGTTGCCCGCCACCAGAAACGGAGATGTCCCCGGATTGAGGAGGGACGAATCAAGGTGACAGGATCATTAATACCCACCTCCGACCCGCCGCCGAAAAGAGGTGTGATCACCCGAATGGTGTATTCGACCTTTATGCTCTGAGGATGTGGGTTGGCTCCCTCGGGAACCAACTCTGGAAATGTGTAGTTTATCTTACGTGCCATAACCTCTCCTGGTATTGTTGTCTCCTTCAGTCCTCCACTCCCCCCATCTCATATCGCCCCATCCCAAAGGTCGCCCCCTTTCCCACATGCACGGCCTCCCCCAATTTCAAATACGGCAGGAAGGGTTCCAGCTTTCCTTCAAACACCACTTCCCCCACAAAACCCCCTTGCGGAATCACGCGCTTTTGACGGCCTGAATAGCGTTCCTGATCAAACCAGCGCAAATGCTGTGAGACGGTCTGTATTTCTTTGGCTTGCGAAACGAGCGGTTCAGGCAAAGGGCTTTCTTCGGATGGTTGGTGAAAAGCCCTCAAGTTTTCAATCCGTCGCAAGAGTGTTCGAAAAAACACCGGGAAGTCGATCTCGACCACCGGGTGACCATCTAAAACAATGCGTGTCGGGGTTAAAAACCGAAGCATGACCTGATCACCATCTGAAACCTGTGGAACATTTTCCAGGACAGGATCAACCGCTTGGATTTTAAATTTTCCCCTGGAAGCCCCCAAACCACGCTGGCCCAGCGTCTCGAAAGCCCGGACAAAATAAGGCAGATACTCGATCCCTCTCCCAATCAGCACCAGTCCGAAAGTGATGCGTTCACCAGGCTCATGACGGGATTGATGCTCCATCGGCGGTTCAAGCACAAAGGGACGCGGAATGGCTACGCCTTTTGGCATCCGGCTTGTGTCAGCGGGCGGCGGCGTTTCAAATAAATAGGGATAGGCGCAGACCCGGTAGAGCGGACAATCCATACATACCGTATCGGGAATTGTACAGGTGACTTTTTTCAGCGCGTGGCCAAATCCGCCGCGAAACATCGCGCCGGTATTTTTTGAAAAAGTGATAGGCGTATCGACAATCAGGCTGAAGTGAAACCGGGAGACCGAAAGGAGCTTCTTTTTTTCGTGGACAGAAAAAGAGCGCATCAACATCCTTAAAAAACAGTAAGAAGGTCTTTATTAATGTCAGGGTGATGCGGAATTTCTATCACTCCAAAATAGAATAGTCAATCCCCTCAAATGAGGGGGGTCGCGTAAAACCGGTATGGGCTATAAAAACCAGGAAAGGAGTATCCCACCAATAAACCTCAGCGGTTTATTGGAAATTCGGGTCTAAAAAAGTCCCGGATGCCATTTGTAAGATTGGATGTTTTAAAAAATTGCGAGATGAAGAGTACGGGAAGCCCCTTGGGTAAATGGGTGTCCAGCAAAGGTGAAGAGTACTACTCGTATTTAATAAACGTAAGACTCTTCCAAAAGTGAAGAGTTTAAGATGCAGTCAATAGCGAGGATTGCTTCCCGTAACCTTCACTTCAGAATTTTTCTTAAAATGACCAAGGGTTTTAGTGGTTATTGATATTATTCCGCAGACAGATTCTCATATCCAGGCGCCGAAGAAGCTACGAGGTATCGAGAAGAAAACGATTGTCCTTTTTTTTGCTTTTAAAACCGACCCGTTTCGGGTCGAACCTTTTGCTTCCGACATAAAAAGCCTTTTTCCGTTCGTGCTCTGGCTTTAACAATTCATACAGACTTTGAACGGACCCATTGTGTAAATAGGGCGCGGTCGCCCAGATCCCCTTAAGGGGTCTTGCACGATAAGCCAAAAGATTTTTGGGTCGATAGGGCGGGAAGCCTTCCGCCGCGATGCGATACCCGATGGCCGCAGCCAATTCGTCCGAAGACAATGGCGGCTGGAGCCTGGACAACGCGGTTTGTTCGGCCAAGTTGACCAAAATCCTTAGGAAGAAGGGGGCTGGCAATTCGCTCGCGCCTGTAAAGGGGGCCGGCAGCAAGGGACCCAAATGTCCCGTGGAAATAACCCTTGAGGCGAAATTTAATGCCATGGTCGGGTCCGTGCCGATTTCCGCCAAGGGACTCATATTTGTTATGACAAACTGCTTGCCGTAAAAATTTTCCTCGGCGAGGGTCAGGGGATACTGACCTTCGGCATTTTTAAGCGCATGGCAAGAGACACAGCTGGGTTCATCTCCACGCACCTGTTTGTAGAGTTCGCGACCCCAAGCCGCCTTCTCGTGGTCGATTTTCCCTAAATATGCTTCCGGCCATTGCGGCGCCTCTAATGTTTCAATGAGATTTTCCAATTGGATCAGCTCGGGCACCCTGACGGTGCTCTGACCCAAATGTTCCGGATTCATTAAATCAATGTCACCAAAGGTCCCCAGTACTTCTCCGATGTTTCGGCCGAGTGGATCGTTGCTGCTCCCGTGCCATTGTACAAAATCGTGTTGAGGGGTTCCCCACAAAAAAGGATAACTCACAGGCGCATTGGGGCTGAAGCCGTTTTCCGGCACACCGAGATCGTGTGCAAACAATTCGTTCATGATGATGCCGAAAGCATCAAGCCGTGCAAAACCATATTCCACATCAGAATGATTTCTGGCGAAAAAATCGGCGAAATCGGCGGCATACTCCGCTAAAGCCTCACGAAGCGCCATGCTTTCCTCTGAGTCATGCGATCCGAGGAGGCGGTCAGAAAATCGATTGAATCTTTCCTCATCCTCAAGTGTTGCGATTACCGCCGCGTGCAATTCAGAGATAAAACCCATCAAGTCGGCCAGCGCTGGCGCACCATCGATTCTTAGGGTCCTGCCCTTATGTTCGATCTCGTTGGTATGGCAAGCCGCACAGGTATACCCTAACCAGGCCTCCCCATTTTCAACGGATTCGACTGCAAATCCCAGGGGGACGCTCAACACATCACCGTCATATTTTTTCTTGATCAAATAACCAAACTTGCCGATGTTTTTTTTATCGGAAAACAAAGCATCATCGCGATGACGATGGCGGTCGCGGCGGTCCTTTCGGTCATCTACTGGCTCTAAAGATAAAAACCAACTGAGTGGGATGAGATAAGAGCCTTGAGGCGTTTCATAGAAGGCTTGCCGTTGTTCCGGTGTCCATCCCTGCTCCAGGTAGACCGTTTTTTCGTGGGCAAAAACATGTGAAGTAAAACCGAGAAGCAGTAACAGTACGACATATTTGAAAAATATCTTTCCAGTGAATTTTTCTTTAATCAATGTATTAGGCCTCCAATAATATTCAAGCGATAAATATCCAAAAAATGATATCACTTTCTTATTGAAATGAGAAATGAAGATGAACCTGTATAAGGCAAGCCTGGAAGCCTTCCCGAAAGCTTCATCTTTTAATTTTGGAATTTCGGTGAAGCTTGCAAACAGTATTCGCTATTTTGAAGTCGGAAAAGGGTCGCTGGAGTCCTCCAATTTCATGACTTGCCATAGTTCAAAAATCACATTATAATCTTACAGGTAAGAATGTGAAATGAAGGGAGTGTCATTATGTCGAATCTAGCGACAACCAAAATGTCATCAAAAGGCCAAGTCGTTATTCCAGAAGATATTCGCAAACGACTTAAATTAAAAACCGGCTCTCAATTTGTGGTGGTGGGAGACAATGATGTTGTCATTCTCAAGGCAATTTCTCCTCCATCCATGAAAGAGTTTGACTCTTTGATTACTGAAGCACGTAAACAGGCCAAGAAAGCAGGTTTGAAAAAATCTGATATCGCCGCCTCAGTAGCCAAGGTAAGAAGCCGGAAGTGAAAATTATTCTCGATACCAATGTTTTGATCTCTGGTATATTTTTTACCGGCCCGCCTTATCAGATCCTCAAGGCATGGCGAGCCGCAAAAGTAAAATTGGTTGTTTCGCCAGAGATCCTTGAGGAATACCAGCGGGTAGGAGAAGAGCTGGCCAGTAAATACCCCTCAGTCAACATACAATCATTCTTAAATTTGCTTACTGTCAATGCGATGATTGTTCCTGATCTATCTTTACCTGAGCGCATCAGCGAAGATCCTGACGATGATATGTTTCTTGCCTGTGCGATTTCGAGTAAATGTAAATTGATCATTAGTGGGGACAACCATTTATTAAGGGTGTCCGGAGTTAAGGGGATCAGAGTTATAAAACCACGGCAATTTCTTGACGAATATCTGTCGGAGTAGATGCTTCAAGCAGCTTCTTCCCGAACTCCTCACTTTTGATATACTGATATGAACGAACATTTCAAACGGCATTCGTTAAGTGTTTTCAGTTTGTATTGTCCTCAGGGTAGTGTTTGTTTCGACAATGTCGATCTCGGAGAAAAACTATTTTGTCCGCATACCAACCTTCCCGTCCCTTTTTAGATGCCCTCTTGAAAGAAGGAGAAACATGTTCATAACTCGAACATTAGTGGTCATTTCGTCGATCATTGTTTTCCTTTCAGCACTAAGCATTGCCGAAGAAAGTAAAAGTACAACATTTGAAACCAGAGTTGAAGTTGGTTTTAGCCGTCTTCGGCCTGGGATGTATGGCTGGACTGAGTTGATGGAGGCCGCATCCACTGGAGACAAAACCAAAGTGGAAACACTCTTGAAGAACGGAGCCCAAATAAATGCCAAGGCAGAAACTCAAGATACAGCCTTAACGATTGCGAGTGCCGGGGGGCATACAGACATTGTGAATCTCTTGTTAGAAAAGGGTGCAAACCCGAACATTTCTGGAGGAAGAGACGAAACGCCACTCATGTCAGCGGCTCGCAAAGGACACCTAGAGGTTCTTAAGGCTTTATTGAAAAAAGGTGCACATACGAAATCTAATATACATCAGGGGCCAACAGCTCTCCAATTGGCAAGTGTTATGGGACACCGGGAAGTGGTTAAAGTCTTGATTAATTACGCTGACTTAACAACAGACGGAGAGCGCGCCTTAACCAACGCCGCATGGAAAGGCTACGACGAAATCGTGGAGATATTATTAAAAGCAGGCGTCAATGCCGATGCGGTAAGTAAAGAAAAACAACCCGCTTTGGTATTTGCAGTATCGGAAGGGCATGTAAAAACCGCAGAGCTACTAATTCACTATGGCGCTAATTTAGATGTCAGGGATGTGTACAGTCAGGATCCACTCTTTATTCAGTCAGTAAAAAAAGGGCATGTGAATATTTCAGGACTATTGCTCCACCTTGGCGTGGATGTTAATACGCAAGACAGACTTGGAAGAACAGCCATGGAGGTGGCAAAGGGAGGAGAAGTCCCTCAGATGGTTTCTCTTCTTAGAAAACATCATGCATATGAAGTGACACGAGATATCAAGAGGTTTTTTGATTCGGGCATCATACCCTTAGGCAAAGTATTTGAAGTCAACGACCCTAGGTCTTACATCGAGAATGTGTTAGGAAAACCTGAAAAAATAATAAAAATAGGAGAAGAACCGGACTGAAGAGAGCCAGGGTTTATATATGAGATTAATCGATGGGTATATGAGGGGATAAGTTTTGTAATCGTGTCGGCAAAAAACCACCCGTCATATCCTCACTCTGGGGTTAGAAAAATTGAGTTGATTGGTTCAAATTATGACCTGATTGATGAACTTCGTATCGGCTTATCTAAGCAGAGCTTTATTGACAAGCTTGGCGTCCCCTTCGTCAATTTAAAGGAGCACATCGAATATCGGGTATATTATCGGATATATGAAGATGCCCATGGTTTCGATTCTTACAGCAATCTGGCCTTATTAATTGACTCCCAAGATCTTGTGAAAAAGATAATGTGGACGCACACATATCCTGTGTACGGGGATTGATTCCTTTCTGAATCCTTGTTTCTTCCAGGCACTCACATCGCAATTCTCTTATAACATTGGAGGTTACTTACTTGAATTTGATAAACGTAAGCCCCACCCAAAAGTGAAACTTTTAAGATGGCTTTGAGAGAAACAGGGCTCAGCCGATTTTGAAGGTTACGAGCAGAAGAATGTAGTCAATGGTTCGTTGAATAACGATAGTCAACATTTCGTCAACATCTTTGTGTAAATAAGTGGTTTATTGCGGGTTTTGATTTTATGAAGCCATTGTTTTAATTTATTGTTGTTGAACAATGCGGTAGTTTCCAACTGATTCGTAATCAGCAGGTCGGTGGCTCAACCCCACTCGTCGGCTCCATCAAACCTTCCACGCACAGAGTATTAAATCATGCACAGAGTCTGAAATAAAAATCTCTTGGGGCAATAAACGGGGGATGGCGTGTGGTTGTTGCGTATCGAACGAACAACATTTGATGTGAAGAATGAAAACTCAGATGAAGTTTATTTTAAAAGACCATTCGACGGAAAAACACAGAGCTTCCCGTCGAATGATCTTATGCTTGTATGGTCTCTTTGAGGCCCGCCTTAGCTCGCGGTTTTTTTTGCTGCCCGTTTCCGATCATTTTCATTCAGATGTTTTTTCCTGAACCGGATCGATTTGGGGGTGACTTCCAGGAGCTCATCGTCGGCTAAAAAAGAAATGGCTTCTTCCAGCGCCATTTGTTTGAACGGCGTCAAGGTCAAGGCTTCATCAGCACCGGAAGAACGCATGTTGGTGAGCTGCTTTTTTTTGCAGGCATTGACCACCAAATCGTTGGCGCGGGAATGCGCTCCAATAACCATTCCTTCATAAACCTGTTCACCCGGCCCGACAAACAATGTGCCGCGTTCCTGAATATTGTGTAGAGAAAAAGTGACCGTATCTCCCCCGCACAAGGAAATCAAGGCGCCTTTCGTGCGTGACTGCATTGGCCCTTTAAATGGTTGATAGGAAGAGAAGGTATAATTCATCAAGCCCGTCCCTCGCGTCATGGTTAAAAATTCAGAGCGATAGCCGATCAGACCACGTGAGGGGACTTCGAATTCAAGTCGGGTATTGCCGGCGTGGGAATTTCCCATATTTTGGATTTCCCCTTTCCGGCGGCCCAAAGATTCCATGACCGCGCCAATATAGGCATCTTCCACATCGAGGGTCAGCGATTCAATGGGCTCATGTTTTTTCCCTTCGATTTCTTTATAAATGACTTCAGGGCGTGAAATAGCAAACTCATACCCCTCACGCCGCATGGTTTCAATCAAAATGGAAAGGTGAAGTTCCCCCCGGCCTGAGACCTTGAAAATGTCTGTGGAGCCGGTGTCCTCCACTTTAAGCGCGACGTTGGAAAGCAGTTCTTTGTAGAGCCGGTCTCTCAACTGCCGACTGGTCACATAGTCTCCCTCCAGTCCGGCAAAAGGGGAGGTATTGACCATGAAATTAATTGAAATCGTGGGTTCCCCGATTTCAATCGTGGGCAGGGCGATGGGGGTTTCAGGGTCCGAAAGGGTCTCACCAATTTGTGCGGCATCCATACCGGCAATACCGATAATTTCTCCGACGCAGGCTTCTTTGATTTCTACCTTTTTCAGACCTTCATAACCAATCAGCCGGGTGACTTTTCCTTTGCAAATGGTGCCGTTTCTTTGGATGAGGGCCAGGGGCGCACCGGTTTTAATTTTGCCGTGATTGACCCGGCCAAGCGAGATCTGTCCGACAAAATGGTCGTACTCCAGGGAAGAAACCAGCATTTGAAACGGGGCATCGATATCCCCTGCGGGCGGCGTGACTTTGGAAAGAATCATTTCAAACAGCGGGGTCAGGTCAGAGTCGGGATCATCCAGCTGCAATTTGGAGATTCCCGCCTTGGCAGAAGTATAGATAATCGGAAAATCGAGTTGGTCACCTTCTTCATCCAATTCTAAAAACAGATCGGTGACGAGGTCGGCCACTTCCAGTGCGCGTTCATCCGGCCGGTCGATTTTATTGATGACCACAATCGGATTCAGTTTCAAATCCAGGGCTTTTTTTAAAACAAACTTGGTCTGGGGCATCGGACCTTCAAACGCATCGATTAAAAGCAGCACGCCATCCACCATTTTCAAGGTGCGTTCCACTTCGCCTGAAAAGTCGGCGTGGCCCGGCGTGTCGACAATATTAATTTTATATTCCCCATAATGAATAGAGGTGTTCTTCGCAAGAATGGTGATGCCGCGCTCACGTTCCAAATCATTGGAATCCATCACCCGCTCCACAATGCCTTCACGTTCATGAAAGGCGCCCCCCTGTTGCAGCATTTTATCGACCAATGTTGTTTTTCCATGATCAACGTGGGCGATAATGGCAATATTACGAATATCTTTTCTAAGTTTCTTACTGGTTTCAGTGGTCATCATATTTAATCTGTGTAACGGGTACACCCCTCCAAGTTGTTGCTAAAATAGTTGATTTTTCAAAAAAAAATTCAACCGGATTGGGGTCATCAAAATAGACACCCAAAACTGGATGAATCCGATCAATTATAGCACTCATATTGGAGCAAAACAAGAAAAACGACGCATAGTTTCCTAGCCTCCCGTTCCGGGAAATCTCTGGAAAAATCCGCCGCTTGACAGGCTTTCTTTGAATGATAGACTTTTTTAGGCAATCTGGTGTTGTCATTGTGTAAACATGATGTATTATTTTTAATCGCCTCTCTATGAAATCGGATACTTCCCTTTTAATGAAAAATGCCGCGGGATTATTCCCTTCGGATGCCCCAGCGATCCAAATCTTGAATGCCCTGAATACAGGGGTTGTTGTGACGACTGAAGACGGGAGCATCACCTTTGTCAATGTATACGCGGCTGAAATATTAAAATGTAACAAGGCAGACCTTCAAAAGCGTAAAGTCGAAGACATTCTGTTTCCTTTTAGTGACATCCAGGAAAGCATTGAAAACGAGTCCAAAGACGCCCCTCGACAGGAGCGTAAAATTACCCTGCGGACGGGGGAAGAGATCACCATCGGTTTTCAGGTTTCTAAAGTGAAATCCCCGGAGAGTAAAACCGGTCCTGTTCAGTATGCCCTGGCCTTTCAGGATATCAGCAAATGGAATGCCCTCCACCGGGATCGGGATCGTTTGCTCAAAATTGCAACCGTCGGAGATGTGTTGCCGACGATCCTGCACGAACTTAAAAATCCGCTTGCAGCCATAACAACTGCCGTCGAAGTATTGCTCGAAGAGGTTGAGGAAAATCCTCCCCAAACGACAAAGGAGGCCCTGCAGGCTATTTTTAGTGAAATCCGTCGAATGAAACTGGTTTTTGAGGGCATTGGGGCGACACATCGGGAACTTCACAGCCCCGTACCGAAAGCGGTTGATGAAGCGATCCGAGAAGCGGTCTTTGTTTTAAAAGCCAGGGCAAAATCCGGAGGCGTTGACCTTTCTTGTGAGATGAAGCAAATGCCGCCCTTACTGCTCGATACCGCTGTCGTGCGGGCCATTTTATTTAACCTGCTTTCAAACGCCATTGATGCTTGCCGTTCCGGGGATAAAATTATTGTCACCGCCGATTTAAAAGAGGATCATACGGTCTTTGAAATGGTCGTTTCAGACACCGGCTGCGGCATGTCTGAAGATGTTCAGGAGCACGCAACAGAACTTTTTATGACCACTAAACCCAATGGAAGCGGCATTGGCCTGAGCCTCTGTAAAAATACCGTTGAGGCCGCGGGTGGCCTTTTTCAAATTAATTCTCAGGTCAACAGCGGAACCCGCATTACGGTTTCCGTCCCGCTTTCTTCTCCAAAGAGCGCCGTCTCGGGTATACTTAAATCGTAGTGTCCGGAGAAATGTGGATGTCGCGTATATTAATTATAGAAGATGAAGAAATGTTACGATCCACGATGGTGCGCGGGATCTCCAAGTTGCCCGAAATCGAAGTGGTGGATGCCGGAACGCTTGAAGAAGGGCTGAGCCATATCGATGTCCAAGCGCCTCAACTGGTCCTCTCTGATCTAAACTTGCCCGGCCGTTCGGGGGTTGAACTGTTGGGTGAACTGGAAAAACGAAAAGTGAACATCCCCGTCATTTACATCACCGCTTTTATGAAAACCTTTCAAACCATGATTCCAATGCACGCTAACGTCAGTGTCCTTGAAAAGCCCGTTGCCCTCAGCGAATTACGAGAAGTGGTTTTAAATCATGTTAAAGTGGACAATTCCATCATCAAACCGGCTCCGTTTAGTGTCCCGGATTATCTTCAGCTTTCGGGGATGGGACGATATTCCGTGACAATAGAAGTCGAAAGCCGCGGGAAAATTGCGGGGGAAATCAAGGTGGTTGCCGGTGAGGTCTGGTCCGCAAAAATCAGCCATAAAGAAATGGAAGCGGAAGGGAAAGACTCGTTTTATGAGTTGGCCTTTCTTCCCGCTGTTCGGGTAACCTGCAGGGCATTGATCGGAGACCCCGGAATTCGAAATATCCACGAGAGTTGGGAAAGTTTGCTCATGGAAGCGGCCCGCCAAACGGATGAACGGAAAAAAGAAACACAGGAGCCCGTTGAAAATACCCCGGACCTTGAGACCGTCAATCCTGAAGAATTCAAAGAAGCCATAGACGAAGGGTTAACTGCGCTTTTTAATGATCCCCCCCCAAAGGAATAAAACCCCGGCGCTGGACAGCGTTCAGAGCCTTCCCCGGAGTATGACGTTTATAACACGGTGTTATTTCTGTGGGTGATCCGCTTCTATCATGCGGTTCCAGGTGTGCAAGGCATAATAAAGCGGGGCATGGTCGCTTTGGTCTAGCGGAAGAAGACGGTTATAAAGACGTTCGATAAAATTTTTTCTGTTTCCCGGATCAATAAAAACGTATTCTCCAAAATGGAGATAGTCCGGCAAGCCCAGTTTCCCGCCCGCGATTTCCAGGCCTTTCGCCACCAGATCATTACCGTGCACGTATCGATACGTTTTTTCTGCAAGACTGTTTTTTTCGCAGGCTTCTATAAAATCCCGTCCGCCGACACAAGGCGCCCCAAAGGTATATACACCGGCAACCTTCTCTGAAAATTGATAAGCCGTCAGCACCGCCAAGGCCCCGCCCAGACTGTGACCGCTCAACCAAAGGGGTTTTTGAGTGCTCGCAAGCCGTGTGCTTAATGCTTTCCACACACTGTTGAGGGCTTTAAAAAATCCGGCATGTACGGGTTCGAGAAAACCCAGCGGCGGCGCGTCCTGTGGACTCAGGGCCAGTTGAAAGTCCGTGTAAATATCTTTCACGACGGCCCGGATGCGCCCGGGTTTTCGCATCAGGTCAGTAAATCGGTAAAATTCCGTCCCGCGAAAGACAACCCACATCATGTCGTCGGCTTCGACCATGAAGCCCGTCGTCGATGCGTTATCGGGATCACAGGCGGGGTCGAGCCATTGAAACGATGCCATGTCAAACCGGCCGGTTTTTGCCAGCATCTTTTTGACGACCGGCTCTTCTTCGTAAACCAGCAGTGCGCAGTCCGCGAGCCACCAGGCATTCACGGTGGAATGTGTGCGGGCTTCTTGTTCAAAAGGAAAATCGGTGCACTGTGTAAAATAGTCATAACTGCCCGCCACGGGCGGCGGCATCAGTCGGGATAAACGTCGAAGACCAAAACTGCCGGGAATCTCTTTCTTTTGATGCGACATTTTCTGCTCCAGTGTAGGGTGGTTTTTTTCAGGGGTTTTACCTTTATTTTTTCAGCCCGCTTCTGCGAAAACGAATGCCAATGACATTTTCGGGACGGACGGCCTTTTGTTTTTCTACAAAGTGTTGGACCTGATCCGAATCCAAAATCAGGCCGGGCCGATCCGGGACGGCTTCCGGGGGATTGAACGCGACATTGGCGTGTTTTAGGTTTTTAAGTTGATCCAAGGCTTGCGGCAAGGTGCTGAGTTGGTTGTTGCTCAGATCCAGCGTTTCCAGTTCACTGAGCGCAAAGACCGTGTCCGGAATGTCGAACAGCACATTTCGGTTCCAATAGCTGTTTTTATCCCCCCGCAAAGACAAGGTATTGCTTTTTTTTGCTTTGGCTTCTCGAATCGCCATTTGAAAATCATGCGAAAACGGCGGCATGGTTTGAAACTCCTTATGCGGTTTTTAAAGTCTTCCTCTTAAACACAAGGGGTGCAGCAGGAATTGTATTCGGGAATATCGCCCAATAGCCGGTCAGCGTTTAAAACGATTGATTGAGTGTAGTCTTTCAAGCCTTGAAGGTCAAGACAAGGCGGTGCCGCGATTCAGGCTGCTCACTTTTTGAAAGCCTTCAGATTGGCGGGAAAGCGGGTTCGGGCATCTGTTTTCACATCGGTCAATTGATCGGCATTTAAACCGATGGTTTTGCTTAAATCGGAATAACGGAGGTCCGCGCCGCTGAGCCTGGCCTGGCTCATCTTTGCCCCGTCAAGGCGCGCGCCGCCAAGCACTGCACCGCTTAAATTGGCCTTTGACAGATTGACTTTCCGAAAATCAGCCCCGCTCAGGCTTGTATTTTCCAGATTGGCCCCGCTTAAATCCGCGCCCTGTAAGTCCGCATAAAAAAAATTGACGCCTCGAAGGTCGGCGTCAATTAAGTTGGCGAACCTTAAATCGGTATTGCCCAGGTTGGCTTTATTTAATAGCGCAGCCTGCAAATTAATCCCTTTGAGCCGGGTTTCATGGAGGTTGGTGTGCTTGAGCCGGGCTGCGCCAAGCTGCATGCCGCTGAAATCCATTTTGGAAAAATCCAAACCCCCGGTCTGATTTTTAAAAGCGGTCAGCGTATCCTGCAAGGTTTTTCGATAATGGGAAGCAAAGGTTTCCGGGAAGAAAAAGGCCGCAAAAATCTGTTGGG